>JAAYVM010000213.1 GCA_012517145.1 Acholeplasmataceae bacterium | reverse complement strand
TTTAACAATACTCTGCTGTTCCACATCTTCTTTTGGAAAAGCAATTAAGAAATTCTGAATATCTGTTTTGGTAATATTCGGGTCTTTCCTAGTACTTACTGCAAAGCTCTTCCATTTGTATCTAAAATGCTGCAAGAAAAATTGAATGTATTCAACAACTATATCAACTCTTGGATTGAACAATGCTGTAATAGCTTGATTTGTTGTTGCTTCTTTTTTTAGGACTGCTGTACGACCAATTTGTTCCCAGCCACCATACATTGCAATCAATACAGAATTGATTGGGAATAAACTGCAAGAACTTTCTTCAATAGCCCTTTTTGTAATTTTTTCCTGAGTATCAAAAATGTCATCTTCATTCAGGTCTAGTGTCTTTACCCAAAGAAATGTTCCATTTTCAAAATATGCCTTATTCTTTCTTAAAGGAGTGCTTCCTGATTTTAAATCAGTGTATATTTCCCCCAACCGCTTACATTCCCACTCCACCGGAATCCTACCCAGCTTGCTATCCTTAAACTTATGCGTTTTTTCGCTGCGGAGGTTGCCGTGTTCGTCTATGCCCCGGGTGAGTAAATCGTGCAACAAGCCGGTTTTTATGCGTTGGTATTTGGCTATTAGCTGCTCGGTGGAGGCAATGGCACGGTCGAGGGTGGAGAGGATGGTGGCGATTTGGGATTGCTCATAGATGTCTTCTGGAATATCCACAAAATAATCTGAAAGCATTTTGCTTGTAATTATCTGTTGAGCACTCCCTGTACTTAGATTTGCTATTTTTTTTGAATGGTATCTAAGTAAATAAAAAAGAAAATCAGTAGTAGTTTTATCATTTGGCCTTAAAGCAAATATTGAACGTGTAATAGAAGCTTCAATACCCATGTTTACAAAACCAACTGAACCAGCTACTGATAATAACACATCTCCTAGTCTACATTCTTTAAGTGATTTTGTTGTCCATGTATCAACTTTAGGAATTCTATCCGTGAAATTATTGACTTTCAAGAAAGGGTAGCCAATTTCTTTATTATTATAATATTCTGAAGGAGGAGCTTGTCCTGAAATAATCTGGAACAATGAACTTAATGGTATGGTAATAAAATCAGTTTTCATTTCAAAAATAGTTTAACTGTTTCAAAAACAGATTTAACTCTTCCAAAGCATCATTACGCTCTTGCTCAATGGTGTTTGCTGGCAAATGGTATTTGTCCCAAAGCTTTTCGTATTCGGCAATCAGTATCCGCTTTTCGGTATCAATAAACTGTTGCAGGCGGTCCATAATCTGGTGCTGCCATTTTTCCAGTATCAGTTCACGGGCTTCAGTTGTAGTCATTTCGCCACCTATGGCATCGTAAATGGTTTTGTAACGTACAACCTTCATTTCATTGGCATCGAGGCCGTATTTTTTAATATATACTTTTACCTTCAGCAATAAATCCAGCTCGTCAAACTTTTTATTAAGTGCTTTTAATTTCTCGTTGGTTTCGTAAATGTTGGAATATAATTCCTGCAAAGGTTTCAGTTGGTCTTCAAAACCCACAATGATTTTAGCCAATGCATCATCTTCTTTCAGTTTTACATACTTATTCAGGTTGGTTTTATTTACATTGGCTTTTGCAACACCGGCTTTGTTGAGCACTTCGGTAAAATCGGCAAAATCAGTTTTACCTTCGGCAATGCTTTGTTGCAGGTTTTCAAATGCAAACCAGATATCGGCATGGGTTTCTTTGGCATACTGGTAAATACCATCAATTTCTTCATCCAGATAAGCCAACACATTGGTTACCGATTTCTTATTATCCTCGGTTTCTTCAAATCCGCTTTCGTCCAGCAGTTCTTCCAGTTTGCCTTCGGTTTCGGCAATAGAGGATTCGATTTTATCGAGTTCTTCTTTTTCCTTGGGGAAGAAACGCTTAATTACAAGTTCATCAGGAATCAGATCAGTTGCCCAGCCCATGGCAGATACTGTTTTGAGGTCGTATTTAATGCCATCCCACCAGGTAACAAACACACCGGCAGTTTGAAATTCGTCTAATACCCCAATAGGAACCAGACTTTCCTTTAATGCATGTAAAAGTTTTTGGCGTAAAACAGGCAGGCGTTTGTTGCCACCTAAGCTTAGGTATTCAGTTATTCCGTCTTGTACAAGGCTGTCTGAATTCACTCCGTTTTCAGCACCGGCTAATCCTTTCAGCCATTCATCGGCTTTTTTCCAGAAAGTCTGCAATTCGGTTTGCAGTTTGTTTTCAATATCAAGCACACCATTATCATTTACGATAATCGGCCGGATGTCCTCTTTAGCCAAGATGCTTTCAGCAAATGAGGTATATCCTTCATTTTCGTTTTGATATTTAGGGAACAACGTATTGACATTGAAATGCCATTTCTGGCTGATTTTCTTCTTATCGAAAATTTCGGCATAGGGAATACCGCCCAGCAAATGAGCTTTTACATCTTCCGGTTCCGGTTCGGGCGTGTTATCTACGTATCTGCGTATGTTCAGGTTGAAATCGTTTTGTACAATTTCATCCAGACTAACCAAACGAGAATATTTTTCAATTTCCAGCTTGTTTTCAAACACATAGGTTATTTTTTCAATATCCTGTGGCCGGAGTTTATATTGCTTTTTTTGTTCTTCATATTCGGCATCGGCATTAATGAACAGAACCTTGTTGCGTAAAGGAACCGGTTTGTTTTTATTAAAAATAATTACCGAAGCAGGAATGCCGGTTCCGTAAAACAATTTGGGAGGCAATCCTATAATGGCTTCAATAATGCAGTTGGTTTGCAGAAGGGCTTCTTTCTTATCGCCCAATAATTGTTCTTTGGTAGCATTGATAAGTTCTTCCTTTAAATCGAGGATGATCTTCTTGCGGATTTGCTCTTCCACACCACCTCTGAATAAAACCCCATGAGGCATAACCACCGCCATAAGCCCGTTTTGTTTTAAACTGGCTATCATGTGCTGGATAAACATTAAATCGGCTTTCTTACCTTTTTCCGGAGCGAAACCATATTTAAAGCGTTGCTGGTACTCCATTTCCTTGCGGGTGTATGTTTGCGAAAACGGAGGGTTGGCAATTACACGGTCGAACAAACGGATATATCCACCTTGTTCATGCTGTGGTTTTAGTAAAGTGTCACCGTTTGCAATTTTATAATCGGTAATGTTATGTAATAACATATTCATGGAACAAATTGCCCAAACACCGGGGTTTCTCTCTTGCCCATATAAACTTATGGACTGTACATCACCGCCATTTTCTTCTACATAGTTGGCACTTTGAATAAGCATACCGCCCGAACCGGCAGTTGGGTCGTAGATACTCATACCTTCCTGCGGTTTTATAAGATGAACCAGCAAGCGAACCACCTCATTGGGTGTATAAAATTCACCTCCTTTTTTACCGGCACTGTCGGCAAAATATTTAATCAGATATTCGTAGGCTGCACCCAGCAAATCGGGGAATTCAAAATTGTCGTTGGTTAGTCTGAAATTGCTGATGTAATCCGATTCACTTTCCAAAAGCGGTTCTTTAACTTTCTTCTTTTTCTTTTCTCCGGTTGAATTTGGGTCGTTAAAATGGTCTATCAGTTTTTTCCACTGGGCATTGGTAAAACCTTCACCACGGGTACCATTGAATTCAATCTTTGTCAGCAAGCCGGTGGGCATTTCATCGTTTGCTTCTTCAATGGCAGCCAGAGCCAAATCGAGGTTTGCAGCAATGTTCTCCTTTAAGTCCTTTATCTTGCTCCATCGGGCATTCTCCGGAACAAAGAATTTATCACCATAGTACGCCTTACTTTCAGAGAACTCTTTAATTTGTTCCTCGGGCAACCCCATTTTGGTATATTTCTCAATAATTTCAGCTTTATGCTGGTCAAATTGGTCGGAAAGACGTTTCAAAAAAAGCATCCCGAAAATGAATTCCTTGTACTCACTTGCATCCACACCACCACGAAGAATATTGGCGGCACCATCGAGGAACTTTTCAAGTTGGGATAGAGATATTTTGTTTTGTTTCATTGTTCTTTGTAAAGGATTATTTGAGTATAACTATTTCAATAGCTTCCTTTGATTCTTTATTTTTCTTCTTATCAAAGCTATTTTTTAAGAAAAACTTTACAGATTTTCCTTCTTTTATATCTTGTTTTCTGGCTTTAACTGAGCTGAAATTAAAGTA
>JAAYVM010000212.1 GCA_012517145.1 Acholeplasmataceae bacterium | reverse complement strand
TTTGTACCTGGCGCGGCAAAAACCGCGCCGTACTCTCCTCGCACCGTGACAGCTTTCTGGCTAAAGTACCAGGAACCTGCCCGGATGCTTCGTCGAGTAACGCTTACGAAATTATACCGCCGGGCCGTTGGCGGTCAGGCTGAGGCGTCCTACAATAGATTTTAAGAACATAAATTGAACTTTATGCAAAAAAAACATCAATATAACGCGACTGTTGTTTGGACAGGAAACAAAGGTGTTGGGACAACAAATTACCTGTCATACGAAAGAGAACATATTATTTCAATAGAAAAAAAGCTGGATATTCTTGGTTCATCTGACCCGGACTTTAGGGGAGATACCACAAAGCATAATCCTGAAGAACTTTTAGTTTCTTCCTTATCTGCTTGTCATTTGCTTTGGTATCTTCATTTGTGTGCTCAAGCTGGTGTTATCGTGGCAGATTACACAGACAACCCAATTGGCGTAATGAATGAAACTGAAAATGATGGCGGACACTTTACTGAGGTAATTCTTGATCCAGTAGTAATTGTAAAATAAGGTTACATGATACAAGCAGCAAAAGAATTACATAAAAAAGCCAATGAGCTTTGCTTTATAGCTAATTCGGTTAATTTTCCAGTAAAACATGATGCATTAATAAAGACTAAATAGAAATGAAAGAATTAATGAAACTAAAATTTTTTGTTTGCGTGGCTTTTTGTTTTCTAATTGCAAACAAATCAATGGCACAAGGAACAAGTTTTTTTGAAAATGATAGTATAGATAAATACATACAACAAGCAATTGAAAATTGGCAAATACCAGGGGCAGCAGTTTGCATTGTAAAAGATGGAAAAATTTTGCTTCAAAAAGGTTATGGTGTGCGGGATTGGAAAACAAAAAATAAAGTTGACGAACAAACCATATTCCCCATTGCTTCGGTCACGAAGACATTCACGGGGACATTATTTGCAACAATGGAGGCTGAAGGTAAAATATCTTTAAATGATTTGGTGAAAATGTGGCTGCCTTCGTTTAGTATGAAAGACAAAATATATGAAACGCAAATTACACTAACAGATGTTTTGTCTCATCGTTCCGGTTGGAAAACTTTCCAAGGTGATTTTATCAACACCGAGACGAATTTAGATTATTCTTCAATGATTAATTTATTTTGCAAGCAAACGCCTGCTTATCCTATCAGAACGCGTTTCGGATATTCGAACTTCGGATTTATGATTGCCGGTGAATGTGTGAAAAGCATTATTGGTCTAAACTGGAATGTATATTTGAACTCGCGGTTATTAGTACCGCTTAAGATGAAACGAACATTTGTTTTTGAGGAAGAAATTATAAACGATACAAACAAAGTTTCAGGTCATACTTTAATAAATGATTCGCTTGTTGTTCTTCCTACTCATAAAGTTCAACCTTTCAGTGATGGCGGTATGTATGCAAGTATTAAAGATTTGGGAATTTGGATGAAAGTTTTATTGAATAAAGGAAGCTTTGAGAATAAAAATATTATCCCTGAAAGTGCAATAGAAAAAATGTGGCAAAGTAATACCATTATCGGCAAATCAAAAGCAGCTGACAGGGAGTTGTATTTAAAAACTTATGGGCTTGGATGGGAAATCTTTCAGTATAATAATGTAGAAATCATGCAACACAATGGAGCGTATGCAGGAGCTTTAACTTCATTGGCACTTGTTCCTAAACTAAAGTTAGGTATTGCCATATTAACCAATCAAGACAATCATTTACTACACGAAACCCTTAAATGGCAAATAATTGATGAATATCTACAGAAAAATGCACCAAATTATACGCTTAGCTATATAGAGCGTCAGAAAAAAAGAAATGCGGAAAATAAAACTCAGCGTAAAGAGAATAAAGAAGAAATAGAAAATTTTTCCATAAACATGGATTTTATTATTGGTACATACTATTGCGATTATTACGGCAAGGCATTCATTAAAAAACAAGGTAATGAATATGTACTATCCTTAGAGCATCACCCACAACTTCAAGGAAAATTCTCAATATTCAAAAAAGATAAGCTCACCTGTACTTATAATCAACCAATGTTTGGCACTGTTCAGTTTCCTTTTGTTTTTGATAATAATAGAGTGAAATCATTTAAGTTGTTTGTGGATGGGTTTGTAGAGTCAGATGGTTATGAATTTAAAAAATTAAAATAATAAAGCCCGAACCGCTAACACACAATATAGCCAATAAGGGTTTAGCTTCGCTGAGCTCCTTTCAGTCGGTTCAGTGGTATGCGAAGGTTTGTAGCCTGTTTCAATTTTTCGTGTAACTGGACAGGAAATCACCCGCAACGGCGAAGCCCTCATGGAGCAAAGCGGAATAATCCCTTACTGGCCATATTGTCAAACGTTGCCGCCCATTGTAAAAAGACAGAAAATGTTTCCGTATTTTAAAATTATATAAGTGATTCAATATTGATAATTAAATTCTAAAATTATGAGACTAATACTTATTTTATTGATTGTGTTTCCTTTATATACCTTTTCACAAGAACCCGTAAATTATTCTGAAGCAATTGAAGTCCCAAATGTTGAAAAAAACGAACTTTTTCTTCGAGGTCGGGAATGGTTTAATGACAATTTTAAAAGCTCGAAAGACGTTTTACAAGTTATTGATAAAGAAACTGGAGAGCTTTCCGGA
>JAAYVM010000211.1 GCA_012517145.1 Acholeplasmataceae bacterium | reverse complement strand
AAGTTTGAAATCAATGTTACGCAAAGTTGGTCGGCTGGCGCACTGCAAATGATTTTTACTCCATGGTCAACCAAAGACACCAATGGTTATATAGCGGATGGAGTCACCCCGAGGGGGTTGTGGCGGCCTTGGGAATCAAGTGGTTCTTATCAGACTGATGGATGGATAACTGTATCATTCCCACTCAAAGACTTCAAATATGACCATACCGGAAAAGCGCTTCAAGTAGCAGGGCCAGGGAATTATGGAGGCTTAACTTTCTTTGTTTATCACGGAGGAATTGCGGGTACAGACTGTACACCATATATTTGTATTGACAACATTAGGGTGGTTCCAATTGAATACTTAATCCATAAATCTTGAAAAAATGCAAACACATAAAAATAAATGGTATTAATGGCTGATAATTTTTATATTGATTATCAATGGAGGTTTATATACCGGATGCGATAATGAAGAAGCCGTCGACACTTCGATAGTTTTAAAAGCATTTGGTCCATCACCTGCCTTAAGAGGTGGTGAACTCAGGTTCATAGGGAGCAATCTCGATAAAGTTACAGCTGTAGTTTTTCAGGGCCTGACATCTGGAGAAACAGTAGAAGTTAGTGAAATTGAAGTTGTCAACGAAAGAGAAATTCGGGTTACCATTCCTCAGAATGCTGGTCCGGGTAAAGTAATCTTAAAAACACCACAAGGAGATATTCAAACATTAACTCCTCTCACATTTTCAGAACCTATATCCATAAGCAGTATTACTCCCACTACTTTAAGAGCCGGTCAAATACTTACTGTGAAAGGCGACTACCTGAATTTGATTAAAAAAGTAATCTTTGTTGACAATGTTGAGGTGGAATCAAAAGATTTTGTATCTCAGTCCCGAGATCAACTGCAAGTAAGGGTTCCGGATGAAGCTCAAACAGGAAAAATCATTTTATCGAACGGAGAAGAAATACCTATTGAAATCTACTCTAACGAAGTAATCAATATTATTTTACCTACATTCACAGAATTTTCTCCTGTTACTGTGAAACCGGGAAATAACATCAATATTACAGGTACAAATCTGGACTTGGTAGCGGGTGTTAAGTTTGGCGGAGATAAAATAGTAGATGAGGTTATTTTAAATGCCGATTCCACACAAATTACAGTAAATGTACCACTGGAAGCCCAGGACGATACCCTAAAATTGATTACCAAATCGGGTCTCGAAGTAAAAGGAAACAAGAAACTGATTACCGTAATGCCTTCAAATCTCGGGGTCGATCCAAGAACAGTTAAAAATGGCCACACTTTAACTATCAAAGGTAAAGATTTGGATTTGGTTGCAAGCATAAAATTTGGTGATATAGAGGGGCAAATTAATGCCAAATCAGAAACAGAAATCTCTGTAATAGTGCCGGAAACAGCCAATTCAAAAGTGGCAACTCTTGTTACTTTCTCCACTAAAACGATCGATACGCCTGAATTTAATTATGTAAACCCAACAATTACCGCTTTATCGCCAAATTCATTAATGGCTGGAAGTGAATTAACCGTTACAGGAAGTGACTTGGATTTGATAAGAAAAGTGATATTCCCATCTGCAGCTAAGACCGTGAATGTTGAACCAAGTTCATCTACCTCATTTGTTGTTAATGTTCCAACTGATGCAACAAGTGGCATTGTAAAATTTGTTACAGTGAATGGAACCGAAATTTCATCTCCAAGTGAACTCACGGTAACCGAAGCCGATATTCCGGTTATAACGAGCATCCCCGCAAGTGCAAAACCTGGTCAATTGCTGGTTATTCAAGGAACAAAATTAAATTTGGTTGAATCGGTTATTTTCCAGAATAATGTGAAAGCAACCCAATTTGGAACTCGTTCGGCAACCTT
>JAAYVM010000210.1 GCA_012517145.1 Acholeplasmataceae bacterium | reverse complement strand
GCAACAATTCCATGTCTGCCCACATAAGAGCTTTTTTCCACAAATCGGTTTATGTACAGAGATTTGGCTCAATACAGCGCAAAATGCTGACTTTTAAGCCAACTTATTCCGAATTTAGCACAATACGCCTTGTGCGCAGAGGTTTGGCTCAAAAAAGCATAAAATGCCGGCTTAAAGGCCCACTATCGCTTATAAAACTTATCGCACAATACAAAAGTTTCGTTCGTTCCCCTAATCTCTCTATAGAAGTTCCACTACTCCGGGCCGTCATTGCCAAATCAATAAACACAGATGTATATATCTTGCATAAAGAAACGTTTTATTCCACTCGACCGAAAACCGAAAATTCATTTCCAGCCCAATACTATTCAAAGTGTTTAGAGAGTTTAAGAATCCTTAAAACTTTGTCTGCAATTTCACGATCGCTCTCTTTTTCACTATCGGAAAGGTCAGCATAAGGGGTATTAATTTGGCGTTTCCAGCGGTCAACCATTTCTGCAGGAATTGTTACACTACCATCTCCACTTTCAATGGATTTTTCAAACAGATAATTCATCCACCCTACCCATTGTTCGTGTTCAAGTGCTGCAAGCTGCTCTCTAATCTCACTCATGTGACCTTTCCTTTTTTTAACCTTAATTTAAAGCAAGCAATGAAAACGATACTCCCAATAGTTATTTATCTGAGTGAACAGTGAGAGTGCCCCGCTATTGACTGTGGTTAACAGTACCAGAGCATTAAGGTTAGCTTACGACAAATTTCTAGCCAAATGCTATATTCGCTTTTTCTCTACAAGCCGGCGATAGTGTTCCCCAAGCACAGTAAGTTTACATGATTTGCTCAGCATTGCGGCGTGCCACATATGCGGGGCATCAATAGGAACTACAAGATTTACTCTACAATATTTTTGGAGGATAGCGAACTTTGCCGTATTTTCTGGAATCGGATCAGGAACATTTGGGTCAATTGTTGCACGTTCCGGTTCGAAAGTTGGGTCTAAATGAAAAATATAACCTGGCGTCGGAAAGAGTTCAGTAATAAGTTGAAGATCAGAAAGACATATAGGAGCTTGAACTTTTCGTAAAGAGACAAAGCTCTTTACGTTTGTTTTGAAAATTGGGCGTTGATCCCAAGGGCCGAGTGATTGATCGATGTGTGCATAAACACTGCCCGGCGTTACATCTCCTACCAAATTGCTTGCTGCTCCATTTAATCCATCAATTAATAAGGTGGTGAAAACTCCTGCGCCATTCTGTTCAGTAGCATATTGGTCTGCTGCAGATGCAGTTAATATTGTTAATCCTTCGGTAAGCTCAGATGTAGCTGGAGAGGAAGGCTTGGCGGCTGCGATTCCTGAATGACAGCTGTCCAGGATTATTATTCGGTTTCTAACCCGAGATATGTTGGCGAAAGTAAGAACATCACTTAAAGGAATGCTATCGTCACCGGTTTTTGCATCGCTTGTAAGGATATACCCACCAGTTGCATCTATATGACCATGCCCGGAAAAATAAAAGAGAGCTGTTTCATTATCATCCGCAAAGAGCTCTCTAATCTGATCTCTCAATTCGTACCGTGTGACAAGGTCAGAAGGACCGGTTCCAGTGAGTAACTTCACACCGAAATTCACTGTGCCATCACTATTCCTCTCCAAAACACTTTTCACACCATGAGCATCATCGACACAGCCATAGAGTGGCTGACCATTTTCGTAATAATTAATTCCAACAACAAGAGCTTTTCGCATATTTGGCTATCTTCCTCCAGCAATAAGCTTTTTTAAATTTTCCCAAGTCCATTCGTACATTTTGTCATCTGATTTGGCTGAGACGGGCTTGGTACATTTTTTGTCTGAATAAGCACATAATAGGAAATACGATTTTTTCTTTTCTTGAGCGATGGTTAATTCTGCTGCCACACCATTTGCGGTGTGAGTATTTTCTCCACATAAAACAATTACCAGATCTATATTATCCATTCTACGACGTACTTTGTCTTTCCAATCTCCAGTTAAAGGCTCCTTCACTGAAGCATCGGTAAAATCAAATGGGCTATCCGCCAACTTTGCCTGCCCAGCTAACATCGTCTTTGCGCCCGAATCGTGATCATAATCAAAACTTATAAATACTCTTTTCTTTGTGCTCATCTTGTTCTCCTCTGTGAATTCGATCCACTTCTGTCTCACATTTTTATGACGCCACAATCTAAATGCCAATGGCAAAAAAAATTACCCAAATGGATTTTCGATAAGATGATTCTATTACTAAAAACAATAACTTATAACTATTCATTGATCAACATATTTATTATAGCACATTTGTTTTATCATTATTTATGCATTTATCAAATACAGTCAAAACAATATACTACCCATATATAATCCCTCGATTTTTCGATCCCTTCTTGTCTCTTTATAATAGGTTCAAATGTCCCGCGACTTTGAACCATTCCGTGAATACTTGATCCAGTTAGGAAGATCCGAGCGAACTATTGCCGGTTACCTGATTGATCTCCGTACGTTCGCATGCTGGTTTGAGCAGACGAATGGATATCCTCTTGCTCCTGACAATTTGACCCCAACCGATGTTCGCGAGTACCGGCAGTTCCTGCTGAATGTTCGCAAGGCGAAAGCATCCACAATCAACCGCCACCTGGCAGTCTTGCGCGCCTATGGTCTCTGGGCGAAGAACTGTGGCAGCGTTCCATACAATCCAGTCGAGGGCATAAAAACCATTGCTCAGCAGAAGCACGCT
>JAAYVM010000209.1 GCA_012517145.1 Acholeplasmataceae bacterium | reverse complement strand
GGCTTCTTTCAATAATTTTGAGGTAAGTACATTCAGCCATACATTTGAAAATACAACAGAGGATACTATTCCGGCCATTATTAGAGCCGGCACGCCATATCTGGCTAATAGTAAGACCGCTAATCCTATCTTAGAAATTCCTTCCAGCACCCTGGTTATAGAATGTAATTCGTTTTTGTATAAAGTTGTAACTAGTACAATCCTGTTTGGGAGTACTGATGCCTGAAGAATGAAATTAACACACAGCAGCATATTCACTGTGTCACCAAGATAAAAATCCGGTCCCACCCAAATTCCAATAAACCATTTATTAACCAGCATTACGACTACCCCCATGACAAACGCTGCTGAAAAAGACAGATTAAAAGAAAGGCTATGCATCCTTGCTAATAATCCCATTTCGCCTTTGCCATAAACCTGTGCAAAATATGGTCTGGTAGTATTGAAAAACTGCTGGTGAAATTTGTCGGCAATCTGATATAGCTTTATAGTAATGACATAACTTGTCACAGTTGTTAGTGATATATACTGTCCTATAAGGAATGAATCCATTCTTAATATAAATATTCCCGCCAGTCCGCCTATTGAAAACCAAATACCGTTCTTCAGTAAAAACTTAAATCTGTCGAACCGCCATAATGCAGGATGGATTCTTATATATCCCAGTGTTTTTTTAACCCTGATCCATGTTATTATGCTTATTATTACTGTTCCTGCAAAATTGCTCAAAGCAATTGATAACAATTTTAAACCCCGGGTAAGGAATAAAACTGTCAGGGCAGTATTTATTGCAAGAAGTCCGAACTTAAGGTAATTATCAACATGTATCTGCTTGCTTGCAACCAGCATCGAATTCAAAGGCTGCAAAATATATGAAATTGTAAAGCTTGTTACCAATATTGCCACCACTGCCTGAAGGTGATCGGCTGAAGCGTCTTTACTGAAAAGCAATTCAGGTCTTATTATTACTACAAGACCTGCAAGTAAAACAATTATTGCACTTGCCATCTGGGTAAAAAACGTAGTGCTTGCAACAATATTGAGCTCTTCTTTATCTCCCTTGCCCATAAGTTGTGCTCCACGTGAGTTAAACACTGAAACCACACCAAGGCTTGCTAGTCCTAGCCATGATAGCAAGTCTGTAGCTATTGCGTATATAGCATACTCAGGCCTGGTAAGGTATTTCAGCGTAAAAGGTACCAGCCACAAACTGACCAACAGGCTCACTATCATGAAAACGTAGCCTGAAACAACTCCTTTTAAGAACCTTTTTGAGTCTTTGCCCACTGTTGACCTTTTAATCTGACCGGTTGTCAGCGCATTAACTTTTTAATTAATTGACCGAACTTGCTTTTGGCCAGTCCACTCCTCATCCTTCGATATAACCCAAAAAGCTTAAAATAAAATTGCCCAAAAAAAAGCCATTCAATACGTTTTGAATTAAGCTTTCGTATTACTGATTTATAATTCTCCTGCACCTGAACCGTAGTTTCAGTACCCTTTTCAACTTTCCGGGCGACTAATCTGATGTTCTTTGGTACAGGACCCCTGGTTCCAACTGAATCCAGGTAAATAATCTGAAAACCGTGCTTTGCAAGAAACTTTTTAATTGTTTCGGGTGAAAAGTTTACAGGGTGAACGTATCTTAAGAAATAATGGTCGAGTGATCTGAATGGCTTCAGGATATTTGGCACTTCAATGAAAATAAATCCATTTTCCTTCAATAAACTGCGGCATTTTGTAATTGCCCTGTTAATATCATAGAAATGCTCCAGTACATGAATCATTACTATCATATTAAACTTCTGATCGCCAAAATCATGAGCCTCAAAAAAATCATCAATTATTTTAAGTTTATAAACTGCCTTTGCATTTGAAGAATTTGAACCTGGTTCTATTCCGACGGCATTCGGATATCGTTCAGCCAGGTAATATAAAAACCTCCCGCTTCCAGAACCAACCTCCAGGATGCCTGAATTTCTATCCGGAAGATAATTGTGAATTATTCCTAAGATTTTATTGATATCTGCCGGAGTGCCTTTTAATGAAGGCACAAAACTATCCTGATGAATATAGAAATCGTTATAAGCTTCCAGATAAAATCTTTTATAAAGCTTTTCCGGGGGAACAGGATTTGTATATATTAACGAACATTCCCTGCATATTACTGTAGGAAGATTTATACCATCCTTCATTGTTCTGGAGATGATCTCATAATCATTACTTCCGCAACATGGACATGCTCTTTGTAAAAGGCCTGTTGCCCACTTTTCCTGTAAGCTTATGGTTTTTGTGTTCAATCCCGGTTGTTTAAATTTTCAAATCTAAATCGTCCTCGATCAAGGAAAAGAAACTAAGTGGATTGGGTATCAATGGGATAAGATTATTAGATGATGTCATTTGCTTCGCATGTAATTTGCGCCTCGTGGGGCTCGGCGCGTCATTTGGCCTGCGGCCGTCATTAAGTGGTCATTTGGCCTTCGGCCGTAATTCGCTTCGCTTCATTTGCACCTCACTGCGTTCGGTGCGTCATTTGGCGCTGCGCGTCGTCATTCGCTTCGAGTCATTCAGTGGTCATTTGGGCTTCGCCCGTCATTTGCGCCTCGCGGGGCTCGGCGCGTCATTCGGCGCTGCGCGCCGTCATTCAATTGTAGGGGTTTTGCCGATGGATTTGATGTAGTTATTTAGTT
>JAAYVM010000208.1 GCA_012517145.1 Acholeplasmataceae bacterium | reverse complement strand
TTTCATATATTTCCACACTTTCTTTTTCTTTGACCAATGCCAGCCTATAAACATCAATCTGTTCCTCTTTAATTTTTTCTATGGAGATAGCATTGCGCAAATCCTTAGCATCTTTTATATAAGACTCAAAAATATTCTTTACTTCGGATAACCTCTGGTCATCAGGCAGTGACTCATTATTTTGTTGACGCAATGCTTCGACAATCTTGTAGTGCCTAGCTTCTGCCGCAGCTAAATTTTCTAATATTATTCTTAAATCATCAAACTTTGTCCTCTTTGCTTGTTCCCGATAGTAGTTTTCGCTTTCCATTTCCATTTTTAAAGCAAACTCAAAAATATCCACTTTTATTGCCTCCTTTGAAAGTTCATATCAACAGACATTTGAATATTTGACATAATAAGATTCAGTTTAAAACTCTTCATCCTTATGTTTCGTGCTTTCTTGATATTCTGACTCCCTCTTTTCTGCCGAATACACATCATGATAGGTTTGAAGTTTTGCCATAACTAAACCATGCACTGATTTAGCTGGATAAAAACCGTTACTATCCAAAACACCGGCTGAAGTACCTGTGAGCAGTTCAATACCCTCATCAATACTATTAATATAGTAAATATGGAACTTGCCATTTCTAACGGCTTCAACAATTTCACCATTCAAAGCAAGATCTTTAACATTTTGTGCAGGAATCATTACACCCTGTTTGCCCGTCATTCCTTTTATTTTACAAACTTCATAAAATCCTTCGATTTTTTCTGTAACACCGCCGATAGGTTGGATTTCACCCTTCTGGTTGACAGACCCTGTAACAGCAATATCTTGCCGCAAAGGCACTCCTGACAAACTGGACAAGATAGCGTACAATTCAGCACTGGATGCGCTGTCTCCGTCAATGCCTTCATAAAGCTGTTCGAAAGTCAGACTGGCTGTTAAAGATAATGGTATTTTCTGCGCATATTTATTACCAAGATAACCACTAAGTGTTAACACTCCTTTGCTATGCGTAGCCCCACTCATTTTAGTCTCACGCTCAATGTTGACGACTCCAGCACGGCCAAGATAAGTATTAGCGGTAATTCTGGATGGTTTGCCAAAAGCATACTCACCAATGCCCAAGACTGCCAGTCCATTTATTTGACCAACTTTCGCATCTTCAGTATCTATTAGATACAGGCCTTCTTTAAACATTTCGTGTATGCGTTCTTCATACTTATTAGCGCGATAACGTTTTTCGTCTATAGCTTTTTGTACATGTGAAAAATCAACAATATTTGCTCCTTCTAGCGATGCCCAGGAGTCTGCTTCACATAGTATCTCAACAATCTGATTAAAACGAGCTGTGAATTTATTCTGACTACCGCCCAGTCTTGCAATATATTCTATAACACGAGCAACACCAGCCCTTGTAAAATCCTTAAGGTTTTCTTTTTTTACGGTTACGCTGACAAATTCTGCCATTTTAGTAATATTTTCCAGTGTATTCTCAATGTCAACATCAAAATCAGCATGAATTTTAAATAATTTACGGAAATCCTCATCATATTGATACATCAAGTGATACAGGTAAGTGCTGCCCAACATAATTACCTTAACATCAACTGGAATAGCCTGCGGTTTTAGCGAAGCCATAGCAATAAGTCCGTATTGTTCACCCAAACTTTCAATTGTAAGTTTTCTGGTTTTTAATATCCTTTTCATTGCTTCCCAGACACCAGGATTAATCAATACATCCATCGCGTTGACAATCAGATAGCCACCATTGGCAAGATGAAAAGAACCTGGCTTAATCATTGTAAAATCTGTGCTGACTGCGCCCATACGGCTTGAATACTCGACACGACCGCACAAATTATAATAATTGGGATTGGTTTCTATAATGACCGGTGCGCCTTGACAAGAACGATTATCGACCAGAAGGTTAACGGTATAGCGTTCCTTCATAACTTCCTGTGATGACTTCTTGAAAAGCGACATTACGCTCTCTTCCTCAGGCGGCAAGCTTTGTTTAAAATCATTGATATTTTTTACAACATCGTTTCTTACAGCTTCAAGATATTTGACAATATCATCGCTGTATTTATACTTTTCCTGCACCTCATCAATAAGATGTCCTACCGCAAACATAGCCACCCTGCTGTCAAGGTCATGTATCTTTTCTCTAACATCCTTCTCTGTATCCTGAACCTGACGTATGACTTCCATTGCCAAATCATGTACTGCTTCAAGATTTTTTCTTATTTTCTCTTTTTTATCATCAGGAAGTTTTTGGAACTCTTCCTCCGAAACAGGTTTGCCATCTAACAGAGGTACCATCATAAAACCAGTAGGTGACCATTTTGACAAGACAGAGTATGTCTCAGCCTTATTAACAAAAGATTGAAGCATCTCACCTCGCTTCTCCTGAAAACTTTTCATTATTTCGGTTCTTTCGCGTTCATAATCATCACTGCTGAAAGCTTTTGGAACATGATTCCTTAAATTTTCCATCAATTCCTGCATATCCTGAGAAAAGATAGCGCCTATGCCGGCAGGCAAACTAATGGTAAGAGGTCTGCTGCTGTCTTCAAAGTTGTTTACGTAGCACCAGTCGTGGGGAACCGGCTGTTTATCAGCTAATTGCTGTACAACCTGTTTGGCATAAGTCATACGGCCAGTGCCAACCATACCCGAAATAAAAATATTATAACCTGAATTTTTAGTATGCAAACCAAATTCAACGGCCTTAACAGCACGTTCCTGACCTATCATTCCTTGAAGCTGTGGTACGGTAGCAGTAGTTTCAAAGTCAAAGAATTCTTCTTTACAATAAAAATGCAGTTGTTCTGCTGTTAATTCTTTAATTGGTAATAAATCTTTTGTCTTTTTAACTTCATTTTCCACTTAATTCACTCCCCATCTACCGTAATTAGCCAATATTTACTGATTGAACTGATTGCAAATAATATTAAAAAGGTATATTTGTAATATATTCTTTCGTTCATAATGTCAAAAACCCTTTTTATAACAAAAAAATGTTTTAAGATTCTGTTAATTTCAATAATATCATAAGCAATATACACAAAAAAAATCAGGAGCGGACCCGTTGGTATCCGCTCCCTAATGATATAGCCCCGTCCATGTGGACTCCCACTTCCCTTTTTCCGATCCTGAGACCGGTCAAGGTACCTAGGGTGGGCCACATCACCGACACCCTTTGCTTTAGTTGCACCATCGACTGCATCCCTTACCTTTCCCAAAGCGGAATAACCACAATGAAATATCTCGGTTAGCAAATCACTTCATTCTTTCAGTGTTACTATAAATTGTGACATCCTTTTCCTCTACTCCGGAACTTTAACCGGGTCCGAGTACTTGGGTTGGTCAACTCTTATAGCACTTTTTCTGTAAGAATCTGACAGTAATCGTGAACTACCTTTTCTTTCCCGGCCCCCTGGCCCTTAGAATTACTCAGGACTACGCCACATCACAAGCCTGTCTATCGCAAGGTGTTGTCGTTCTTATTCAGAAGAGCATTTCTGCTCTTTGTAGTTACATTATAATCACCGTAAAATAAAAATGCAAGGATAAATTTGCAGAATATTGTGATTTATTTGTGACTATTTTCTAATTTATAGATAAATATTGTAATTTATACTGGTTTTCAGCTATTTTTGGTTTTTATCAGGATCAATATGAACATTAACCCTGCAATTGCTAAATTTAGAATTGATTTCTTTCTTCAGGCACCCCACAATATCATGGGCTTCTTTAACTGTAAGGTCAGGATTTAAAGTAATATGAAAGTCAATATGTCTCTTATTGCCTGCCTTTCTTGTTTTGAGTTTGTGATAGTCAGAAAGTTGGTTAACATATATACCCATAACTTTTTTAATTATTTCATCTATTTCTTTTTCTTCATCATCTGTCAAGCGAACATCAATCAAATGCTCAAGTGCATTTTTGCATAATTCATGAGCTTCTTTGATAATAAGCAATGCCACTAATATCGCGACAATAGAATCAAGCACGACAAACCCAGTTATTTTGATCAGCAAAATACCAAACCCGACACCCAATGATGTATATACGTCCGTTTTCAGGTGCAGAGCATCTGCTTCAAGAGCCATGGAATCCTCTTCTTTTGCAACTTGATATAATTTTTTAGATACAAAAAAATTAACTAATGCGGCGGTCAGCATAACAGCAATGGCAATAAAAGCTTGCTCGATATCTGCTGGCTCAAAAAGTTTTTTGGCAGCTTCAACAACAATCATGCCTGCTGCAATTAAAATCAATACCCCCTCAACTACGCCGGAGATATTTTCTATTTTTCCATGACCATAGGGGTGATCCTTGTCTGCTGGTTTAGCAGAACCCCTGACGGATAAAAACGCCACTATTGAAGCAACAAGATCCATTGCTGAATGTATTGCTTCTGAAATAATACTAACTGAACCACTTAATATACCAGCCACCACTTTAAAAATAATGAGCAGCGTGTTTGAAAAAATTGACAATAACGCGAACTTACCTTTACGATCTAAATCAAACACAAAGATTCCTCCCGTTGCAGCTATTTACTTTGCCTTCCTAAATTCATAATTCTCAATTTTATAATTATACAATAAAAAATGCTGTTAAGATACTCCATTTACATAAAATTAATATACTCTTATTAAGAAATTATACAGAGCCTTTTTATCTTAAATTTTATTTTCACATCACCTCATAAAATTAAAAGGATATGCATAAAAAATGCCGAATTCTTTCTAAAAGTTGATTATTCCGTAATAGTTGATGTGTATAGGCGGAAAGGTAGTGATGGCTGTGAAATTCAGCAACAATATATTAGTCCTTGGATGTGGTTTCGTAGCACGCTGTACTATTCCACTTCTGCTGAAACATATAGACATCTCGCCGAAATCTATTACAGTGATAGACATGAAAGACGAAAGTGAAAGCATTGCCGATGCAATAAAAATCGGCGTAAATTTTAGAGTTGATAAAATTACTAAAGATAATTTAAGCAGCAAGCTTTCCGGGTATTTATCACCCGGTGATATGCTGATCGATCTGTCCTGCAACATTAATTCTATTGAGCTTCTGGAATGGTGCCACTTCAATAATGTATTGTATATAAATGCCTCCGTAGAAGTTTGGGATCCTTTTGCTAAGAAAAACAGCAGCTCACCATCTTCCAAGACTCTCTATGCCAGACATATGGCTGTCAGAGAAATGTGTTCCAAGTGGACAAATAAAATTGGAGCAACGGCAGTTTTAGAACATGGCGCCAATCCGGGACTTGTTTCTTATTTTACAAAGGTCGGTCTTGAAGATATTGCCAAAAAAATTATTAACACTAAAAAAAGTGATAAACGGATAAATGCATTGAATACTGCAATTGAGCATTATGACTATCCCAAATTAGCACAACTTACCGGCGTGAAAGTAATCCATATAAGCGAACGTGATACTCAAATTACAAATAAACCAAAAGAGGTCAATGAATTTGTTAATACCTGGAGTGTAGATGGATTCTATGAAGAGAGTATTGCCCCAGCTGAAATGGGCTGGGGAACTCACGAAAGAGTTCTTCCGCCAAATGCAATTTTTCACAACTATGGTCCTTGCAACCAGATATGTATAGCAAAAATGGGGATGAAGACATGGGTAAGATCATGGGTTCCAAGTGGCGAAATCACCGGCATGGTCATCAGGCATGGTGAAGCCTTCACCATCTCGGATTATCTGACTGTTTGGGACGATGGCAAGCCTGTCTACAGGCCGACAGTACACTATGCCTATTGCCCAACCGATTCTGCAATAAACTCACTTCATGAACTTGAAATGAGACAATATCGGCTGCAGGAAAAACAACGAATCTTAAATGATGAAATAATCAGCGGCAAGGATGAACTTGGAGTTCTTTTAATGGGCCATGACTTTAATGCCTGGTGGGTTGGGAGCATTCTCGATATTGACGAGTCAAGAAAACTTGTTCCTCATCAAAATGCAACAACTCTTCAGGTTGCCTGCTCTGTTGTTGCCGCAATAAAATGGATGATTGCCAACCCCAATAAGGGCATCTGCCTTCCAGAAGATTTACGGCATGAAGAAATTTTGTCCTTAGCAGTAGATTATCTTGGTTCATTCATATCAAAAGAAGTAAATTGGACACCAATGCTGAACAAAATTGATTTGTTTAAAGGCTTTAATGACTTTACGCTAATAGAAGAAGACACCTGGCAATTCAAGTCATTTTTAGTATAATTACCGTAATCACTTCGTAAATTCTTCATAAGTAAAGGATGAGCTTAAAATGCATACTGAATTTAAAGCTATTTCCATCTGTAATGAGTTAAATATCGATAAAATTGGTCAACACTTTGGTATTACCCACAAATTCAAGTGGAAGGAAGCACTTGTACTGTATTCGGATAATCTAAAAGGCATATTGAATGATTCAAATGGCAAAACTGTTTATATTTTCCATTTTGGCAGCATGGTATTTCTGAATTTTCAACATCATGAAATTATGGATTTGGTCAAATACATCTTAAAAATAGAGCCCCAAATAGTCGCCAACGATTATTTCACTTATGTTGATGACTACAAACTGGAAGTGAAGCCGGAACAGTTTCCCGCAATCAATAATGACTTTATGATTGTCAATGCGGCAAGTGATTACCATTATGAAATAGTTTCTACGATTTTAGCTAAGTCTGTGGCCTTAGAAAAAAATGAAATTGGCGTAGACAGTCTGCTGGACCGGATAGAAACCGTAGTAAATGATCTTAATAGAGGCAGGCTGGAGGTATCTGACAAAGAACTGGCAAAAATGCTGGCTAAAATATTAAGCTACAAGCTCAATACAATCTCCTACATCATGTTGTTAGATAATCCGGACATAACCTGGAATAACGTGGAAGCAGCAACTCTTTATGACAAATTATCTTCATTATTCGAGCTGAAAGATCGCTACGAAAAAATACGCCAAAAAATTGAAATTTTAGAAGATATAACTGAAGCCTTCTCCGGTCTGGCACATGCTAAACGCGGTACACGCCTTGAATGGGCAGTAATTATTCTTATTCTAATTGAAATTGTCTTATCATTATACGAAATTTTTTCCCATTAAAATAATCTTACAAACAGAAAAGGAAGCAATTTTTATTGCTTCCTTTTTTATTAAACGTTTAGCTATTTTTTTAGGCTATCCAATGGATTGACTCTGTCATAAGTAAGTGTGCCTCTCTTTGGACATGCGGCAATACATTTAAAGCAATTTATGCATTGCGCATTCCTGACGTGGTTGCCTTTCGAAACCTCAATATTCATTGGGCAAGCTCTGTCGCAACATTTACAGTTAATACAAGTTTCCGCATTTCTTTTTATACTAAGAAACCGTGTTAAACTTGCTAACCCAAATTTAATGCCTTCAGGGCAAAAATAATTACAAAAAGGACGTTCGAAGAAGAGAGCCACTACTAAGAAAGAAAGCATTATAAAGGTTGCAGCTGTCTGTGCTAAATTGCCGGACATCGCACGCATGAAAGGTTTATAAGCGTTTATGCTGGATAAATCAAATAAAGAATCCGCAATATGTGCAAAAACAATAGCCGCCAGAATGTAGCGAGAAAACTGCAAATAACGCTGAATATTTGGCGACACTTTAAATTTTTTTCTCATAAAAATAGACCCGATTTTACCAAGCACTTCCTGAGCTGTTCCAAAGGGACACAGCCACCCGCAAAAAAAGTTTCCGGCCAAAAATGCCAAAGGTAAAATAACCACAAAAGCAGGCTTAACAAACTTGTACAACCCGCCGATAAGTATTGCTAAAAAAATCAACTGGACTGACAGTCGCAGCCACTGTAATTTTTGCATATTCTTTCTATGTTTATTATCATTTTCATTACTTGATTGTTGCATGAACGATTCTCCTCAACTATTTTATTTAATAACTCAAACTCAAAAACTATATTACACCCAGATTATGTCATAAATGTGACTAAAAAATGATATTTCATGCAACATTTGGAATCAGCCAGGTGGTTATGATATGCCTGCTTTATTTTACTGAAAATTCTTGCAATTTTGTTTTAGTAAGATTACAATATAGTTGCAGGAGGATGTATTGCGAAGGAGGTATTAATATGAGACTTATATATGGCATTTTAGTCGGGATAGTCGTTAGATGGTTAATACTGTTTTTGCAACCAATGTTTGGCATAAAGCAGAAAATGCGTTAATGATATTGTAGGCAAAAATTAGGCCCTTTTCATTTGTTTGCTTGTTGTTCAAGAAAACATTTGATCAGGGCTTATTGTTTTTATTATCTTATTCTAAATTATTCAACTCAAAGAACTACTGCCTAAGCATTGCTGGATAAACTGCTTCTTGTTATCCATAATTAAAATTAGGTCTTGGTCAGTGTTACAAAAACTGCTTGCCTAATTTCAGTGCGTAATACATACTATCAACTTTAGCAATGCCCTTACCGGCAATGTCAAATGCTGTGCCATGATCTACTGAAGTACGAATAATCGGTAACCCGAGGGTAACATTAACGCCACTGTCGAAGGCGATCATTTTCATGGGAATATGTCCTTGATCGTGATACATTGCTACAACAATGTCATATTTACCTTGGTAGGCTTTTAAAAACACAGTATCAGGGGGCACAGGTCCTTCCACTATAATTCCTTCTTCTTGCGCTGCTTCAATCGCTGGGGTAATTTCATCTATTTCTTCCTTGCCAAAAATTCCGGCCTCACCACTATGAGGATTTAAACCAGCGACTGCAATACGTGGCTTTGCAATGCCCAATTTTTCCAAAGCATCTTTCGCCAGGTGAATACATTCAAGAACACGTTCTTTGGTCACTCTGTTGCACGCTTCACGCAAGGAGCAGTGTGTTGATATATGCACTACTGAAAGTTGTTCGCTCCATAGCATCATTGTAAATTTCTTTGTATTGGTAAGGGTTGCAAATATCTCCGTATGACCGTCAAAATTATGGCCACCTTTGTGCAGGGCCTCTTTATTCAGCGGGGCGGTTGTTACAATTGATATTTTGCCAGCCATAGCATCGTTTATTGCTTTTTCAACATAACGATAAGCTGCGTCACCGGCAATTGCGGATACCTGTCCAATTGCTAGGTCTTTAAATGAAAGCTCTAAGACAGAAATAACATTTATTTTATCATTTTGAAAATGTTCAGGGCTTTCAATTTTCACCATCGGCGTTGAAATATTAAGCAACTCATGATAATGCTTCAATATATCATAACTGCCATAAATGATAGTGCTATTTTTAAACTCAGTATGCTCTTCTATAGCTTTTAAGGATATTTCCGGTCCTACACCTGCAGGATCGCCCATAGTTATGCCAACATATTTATTTTTCACTGCAAATCCCCCTAAGCTGATAGTTCCTTCATGCGATAAATACAATAATATACATCTTTCAAACCGCCGAAAGCTCCGGCTTTAGTAATAATAGGCAATCCATCATTAGCTCCGCCCTGCAAACGCGATAAGACAAAACCTGTCAGTACTTCAGAATCGATTCGCGAACCTTGCGCACCCAAATGATTAATTACGGAAATTGCAGTGTCGCCGCCAGTCATAAAGAGCCCTGAAACTCTGACTTGCTTCAGGATGGCACTGACAAGCTTGCCAATCGTTTCTTTCGTAAGAGCAGATACTTCTACACCCGAAATGCCCTTTTGCATTGCATAATCCAACACTTTCTGGTAATCATCTTTAGTACGCGCGGCGGTCAAAATAAGATCACTTCCGCTTTTCAATATATTTACTGATTGTTCGGCCCAAGCTTTACAGTCGGCACCATCAAGAATTGCTTCCATATCGATTTCAATGATTGGCACATGATGTTTGTGCGCGTATTCCATCTGCATCATGCTGCTTTCGCTGACGCTGCCCATAATAGCAAGTACTGGATTATTAGGATATTTTTCCGCAAAAAAACCTTCGGCCAAACCAGCTGAACCTATCCATAAGGTACGCTTATGATTTTCATTGACGCTTTTGGCAATCATCTGCATGTCAGACGTATAAACCGCATCAAAGGTATGATAGCCATTATCTAAAGTCAGATTATCTCTGCGTACTTCTTCCAGATCATGGTGAGTAACATAGACATTCAGTCCTTCGGACAACAATTTTATAATATTATCATAAGCTATCGGGTTGCGTGGGTCACGTACCATCTCTGTCTCTAAAAGTGGTGTACCGTTCACCTTTTGAATACCATTTTCTGTAGTCCTTCCAGCCTTTGGGAACGCCGGTGCAAAAACAACCAGTTCCGGTTGGAAAACTTCAACCATAGCTTTTAACTCCGCAATGATATTGCCGCGCAGCGTTGAATCAACCTTTTTGTACAAAAATTCATACTCGCCTTCTTTCAAGGCTTCCTTTAAAGCTGCTTTAACTTTTGCGTAGGCATCTTCTGCAGGAATTACGCGTGATTCCGTGTCAAGAACAACTGAACCCTGCGACTGTGACAAGTCGTCAGTTTTTAGTAGTACGCTGGCTGCCAGACCATGCTTTTTTATTTGTACGCCTGTATCATTGGCACCGGTAAAATCATCAGCAATGATCAAAAATCTTTTATCCGTCATTTTTCTTCCTCCATAGCCCTAAGCCTTTGATTTCGCTGTTCAAAAAGCACTTTCAACGGCTAAAAGCTGTATTTCTAAAAGCTGTAATTACACATTTATTATCCGAACCTTATTTTCATAAAAATATTCTGTTTCCTGTTCGGTAAACTTTCGATCAGAAATTAACAGGTCAAATTCTCCAACGCTGCATATATTGTGAAGCTTATATTTTCCAAATTTGGAATCGTCAGCAAGCAATACTTTCATATGTGAATTCTTTAGATATAATTGTTTCAGCTCAACCTTATCAATATTAGCTGTCATCACATTCATAGATGAATTGATTGCCTGCGTACCCACGAAACAAATATCAAAATGAATATTTTTAATCATTTCCTTAGCTAGGTAACCACAAGTCAGGCCGTTGGCATTTTCAATAACGCCGCCGAGCATAATAACCTGGTAATTACTGTTTTGTGATACCATATGTGCTATAAGTAAATCATTTGTTACTATTGTTAATTGCTGGTATCCTTTTTCTACCAACAAAGCAGCCAATTCATAGCTGGTTGTTCCTGCATCCAGATAAATGCTCATGGCAGGCTCGACCAAATCAGCAGCTGCTTGGGCAATCATTCTTTTTTCCGGATTCTTTACTTGTTTTCTTGTAAGATAAGGGTTCTCTTTGATACTTGATTCAATCAAAACAGCCCCGCCATAACTTTTTTCCACCAAACCCTGCTGCTCCAGCAAATTCAAATCGCGGCGAATTGTCATCGGCGTAACACCTAGTTTTTCCGCCAATTCAACGATAACAACAACCTTATGTTCATGCATTTCCTGCATAATCCTTTGACGACGTTCAGTCGCTAGCATTACACCGCCCCTTTTCTCTTTGAATCGTTTCATTAACTTATATTATACCGTCAGCAAGCAGTTTCAGTATTAAGTAATTTCAACTTTCTTTAACTATTAACGAACGAAAGCACCGCTAAAATTAATAGCGGTACTAGCCCAAACAGGTAATTGTTTTATCCAAAATAAAACAATTACCTAACCAAATTAAATTTCTTAGCATACCAAGAGGTCACAATCGGAACCAAAACTGCTGTAACTATGACGCAAGTCGCCAAGAGCGCCGTCGCAGTTGGTACCATAGGTGCATAAACTGGATCAATAGCTGCCAAAGCAGCCGGAATAGCAACGGAATTACCAGCTGTAGAAGCTGCGGACAAACCAGCTACACCATTGCCGCCAGTCAATTTATCAGCAATAACAAGAAGGATACCGCTGAAGATTACGACAGCAATTCCCATAAAGATACCAAGGATTCCACCCTTTACCAAGCTGTTGAAATTCAAACCACAGCCAAGCGCAAAAGCAAAAAACGGTACAAGAATTGGAATCGCAGGGCTCAAAAACTTACGCATGTCGCCATCAGCATTACCAAGAATCATTCCGATAATCAAAGGAAGTATTGCACCCACGAAAGTCTGCCAAGGAAAAGCAGCAAGACCGACAACCCCAAGCGTTACCATCGTAAAGAAGGCACCGGACTCAAGGCTCATAATTGAATAAGCTGCTACGTCTTCTTTTTTGCCAAACTGGCCCATCAAAGCCATATATAAACCACCATTAGTATCATTCATTGAGGCAACTATTGCAAGAACAGATAAACCAGCGAAAATACCAGAATCAATCATACCATTAGGAATAAATTTAGAAGCAATCACCGCCAAAATGGCTCCGGTTAAAAGTTTTGCACCAAGCAGAGCGCCACCTTTGCGCAAAATAGTTGGTGTCGATTTTAAGTCAATGGTTGCACCCATGCATATATAAAAAGCCGCCATAATTGGCATAGCGCCGGTCATCAAAGCACCCGTAAAAGAACCATAAGTTTTAGCAATAGTCGGGTCTATTGTATTAATAATAGCACCTAAAAATAATGGAATAACCATCATGCCGCCAGGAATTTTTTCAATAGATTGTCTAATCTTCACTTTTTTTCCCCCTAAATATTATCCTTTAAATTTTGAAAATATTTTTACATTCAGTAAAATATCTCACCTTCTAGATTATACTTATAACCTAACAAAAACGCAAATGTTTTATAGTACTTTTTAACAAAAAACAACATAAAATATTTGCACTTTGAACATCATAGAACTTTTTTCTACGAATTTTGCATAAAAAAAGCAGGTTTAGCACCTGCTTTTTTTATGCAAACTA
Organism: Acholeplasmataceae bacterium; assembly: GCA_012517145.1. Lineage (GTDB taxonomy): Bacteria > Bacillota > Negativicutes > Acidaminococcales > Acidaminococcaceae > RZYP01. The sequence goes on along the minus strand of JAAYVM010000208.1, from coordinate 2,472 downwards.
TTTTCCCTTAATATCTATGGCAACTAACTATTTATCCTTCAGTGGTAATAAATACGACCGCATTGCCGGCTCTTCTGACCACCTCTTGCGTTGATAAAATTTCTGTGTCATTGGAATATTGTAAAGGAATCGGGGAAGCATTCAACAGATAGGATATTTTGACTGCATAATTTACGTTCTGCATAATCGTGCCTTTATAATTAATGGCATATAATTCATTAAGCTTTGCACTTATTATCCCTATTACCTGCCCCTTTTCGTTAAGCAATGGTCCCCCGCTGTTTCCAGGCTGAATTGGTATGCTAACCTGGAATAATCTGATATCATCCTGAATGCCTGCAAGACTATTAATAATACCTTCGCCTGCTTTCGGGCTAACCCCCATTAAGTTTGGCATAGGAAAACCAACAGTACTCACAGCTTGTCCAAGAGTTGCTTTTCGCGGATCACCCAAAGGTAAAGGTTCAATTGTTTTTTCCATCCCGTATACCTTAAGAATAGCAACATCATTTTGAATATCCTGTGCAACAATATTACCTAGTGCTTTTTGTCCTCCATACGTTACTATTATTTTTTTCGCGCCTTCAACAACATGTGCGCTGGTCGCAACAAGATCATTGGTAATGAAGAACCCTGTTCCTGTGCCTTCAGGCTGTGTACTTGCTAAGTTGTCAATTCTGAGGAATGTTACCAGTCCAATATCTTTAACCGGCAGAATAAATTGCATAATATTATTTTGCTGCATAACAAAGGTTGTGAAGTTGAGTATTGGCGAATCCACAGCAACGTATCCGCCAGGGTATATTCCCGGTGAGGTAGTTTTCTTCAAAACGATTTTGGCTTCGCCCACTTTTCCCAGAGCATTATTTAGCATTAGGCCTATATAATCCCAATCCTTATAGAAGTTGGTTGTATTTTTGGTAATGGCCATTTCCCCATAACTACCAATTATGGAAAAAGACCAAACCCCTTCGACAATATCCAGCGGCCTGTTTTTCAGGTATTTCTCAATAATCTCATCTTTGTTATTTTCCGGAACAACTCTTGTCAATGCCAGGCATTCTGGAGTCATGATTGTTCCAAAAAAAATACTCAAGAAAATAAATAGAGCAGCGATAATCTTCTTTTTTTTCATTTTCTTCACTTCCTTAGATGTTCACGCCAATATGTTCTTTCTTCAACTATTGATAATACATTACTTCATATGTTCTATTATTTACTAAGCCAAGAACTATCGTAATTCAGTACTAAATGCTTTTTAATCTCAAATTACAATTTGAGATTATTATTTTAGTAATACTTCTATTTTAAGTTACACATTCCTGCCAAAGTTTTCATTTTTTTCTAAATTATTCGTTTATTTTTGAGTAATGTCTTTACTTTGTTTAAATACAGCTACAAATGTACGTGAATGTATATGCGAAACACTTATTTATATATTTCTTTTTTTGGCACAAACTATCTAATCGGCATAATAAGAAACAAAGGCTCCGCAAATTAGCGGAGCCTTTGTTTCTTATTTAACCTGTAATCTCATTTTTAGGGAAAAAGATATTTATATCTTTATCCTCATGCCAACCTTTAGCAGCATTCCCATCCGGATAGCTGCTTCTTCCGTAAAGACATCCACATTTGCCATACATTCTTCCAGGCATACAGGATACGGTATGATATTCATCAAAGCATCGATACCAAAGTTCAAAACATCCTGGTGTCCTTGACCAAGACTTCCTGACAAACAAACTACAGGTACGGCTAATTGGTTAGCAAGTTTAGCCACACCAACAGGAGCCTTACCAAAAGCTGTTTGAAAATCCGTACAGCCCTCGCCGGTGATAACGAGGTCAGCTTTTGCCATCATATCTCTCAGACCGGTAGCTTCAATCACAATATCTACACCTGGGCGCAATTTTGCCGAAGTAAAGAACATTAAACCAGCACCAAGACCACCTGCTGCACCAGCTCCTGGGAGCTCAGCTATGTTTCTGCCAGTAGCTTTGCAAGCAATCATTTGATAGTTTTGTAGAGCAGCATCTAGTTCTGCAACCATTTCCTGGCTAGCCCCTTTTTGAGGACCGAACACAGCAGATGCTCCTCTCTCTCCACAAAGAGGATTGTCTACATCACAAGCCACCATTATTGTCGACTCTTGCAGTCGTCTATCCAGGCCTGACAGATCGATTGCTGCCAAATTAATCAGAGCAGCACCACCTGGAGGCAATTCATTACCTTCACTATCAAGCAGTTTGACACCTAGTGCCTGAGCAACGCCGGCACAACCGTCATTTGTTGCGCTGCCGCCAATCCCTATGATCAGTTTGCGCAGTCCTTTGTCCAACGCAGCCTTAATTAATTCACCCGTTCCATAGGTAGTAGTGATGAGTGGATTTCTTCTGTCTTTTGGTATCAGCGTCAACCCGGAAGCAGCAGCCATCTCAATAACAGCTGTTTCTCCATCTCCAAGTATCCCCC
>JAAYVM010000207.1 GCA_012517145.1 Acholeplasmataceae bacterium | reverse complement strand
TTGTGAAAAGTAAATGTTCAAAATTGCATGGTTTTGAAAAAGATTTTGAATCGTTTTTAGGTATTACACCTGTTCCTAAAAACAGAAATGACTTAAAACCACTTAATGTTCTAAAAAATTTTGAAGATGGGAATATTGCTGTCGAGAAAATTGAAGAATTAAAAGAGATTGTAAAAAACTTAACAATATAGAATTATGCCTACTTTACAATTCAAAGGAAAAAACATAATCTGGAACCACCATTTGGCAGTTCCGTTTCACACATTGGACGAAGTGCCCGAACTGCATTACCAGCCTGAAAAGGCAAACGGGAATATGATTATTGAGGGCGACAACCTCATTGCTTTAAAAGCACTTTTGCCACAGTTTGCAGGTAGAATCAAATGCGTTTTTATTGACCCTCCATATAATACTGGAAACGATGTAGAAGAAGGAAAAAGTTGGGTGTATTCAGATAACGTGAACAATCCTTTGATAAAAGAATGGCTAGGAAAAGAAGTATCAAGAGACGATTTGACTCGCCACGACAAATGGCTTTGTATGATTGTACCTCGTCTGAAATTATTAAAAGAACTGCTTCATGATGATGGAGCTATTTTCACTGCAATTGATGACAATGAATATGCCTCATTGAAAATGATAATGGATGAGATTTTTCTTGAAGAAAATTTTGTTGCAACTATTGTTTGGCAGGCCAGAAAGTCAGTACAAAATGATACTGATATAAGTGTAAACCATAATTACATATTGGTTTATGCTAAAAACCGTAGGCAAACTGATAGACGTTTAAAGGAAAGTAATGCTGATAAGTGGTATCAGATTCCCGGCTTTGCGTTTCGTCCTTTATTATTGGATAAATCAAAATTTAGTAACCCAGATAATGATCCACGTGGCCCATGGAAAGCCGATCCATTTGATGCCCCTGGCATTCGAGAGAATTTGACATATTCAATTATTAATCCTAATACTGGAAAAGAATATTTACCACCCAAAGGGCGACATTGGAGGACTGAAGAGGCAAATTACCTGAAGTTGTTGGAAGAAGATAGAATTTTATTTGGCAAAACTGGTAAAAGTGGTCCTCAATTAAAAGTATTCTGGGATGACAAAAAAGAATATGGCGAAGTTGAAACATCATGGTGGGGAGAGAGTTCGGCTGACATATACTTAAATGAAGATTTTGATATAGAAACTGTTTCGGAATGGACTAATTATGGTACAACCACAAGCGGTTCTAAAATGCTGCAATTTCTTTTTGATTCTGAAAAAGTATTCAATAATCCTAAACCAGTTGAATTGGTGAAGCATATTATTAAACAGACTACAAATAAGACTGACATAATTCTTGACTCCTTTGCCGGTTCCGGTACTACTATGCACGCAGTAATGGAGCTCAACAAAGAAGATGGCGACAACCGCAGGTGTATTATGGTGCAAATGACCGAAGCTACCGAAGCCGAGCCCGATAAAAACATTTGCAAAGACATTACAAGGGAAAGGGTAAAACGATCCATTGACAAATGCGGTTACGATGCAGGTTTTAAATATTACCGCCTCGGTATTCCGCTTGATGCCGAAACCATGCTGGCTGGGCAATTGCCCACCTACCGGCAGTTTGCAAAATATGTGTATTACCTATGCACAGGCGAAAACCTCGAAGCCGAAGACAAAATAAACGAAGAAGATTACTACGTGGGATAATATGGCAAACAAGCCATTTATCTGGTTTACAAACAGGATTACGAAACGCTTACCCGCCTTGCACTTAACTTAACGCTTGCCGAGAAAATAAAGCAACAGCAACCGGGCAAAAAACGCATTGTGTATGCACCTTCGTGTTTTTTGGATGAGGAATATTTAACCGACA
>JAAYVM010000206.1 GCA_012517145.1 Acholeplasmataceae bacterium | reverse complement strand
TATTGCAGCACGATGAATTGCCCTGGATGCTAGCAAGTGTTGACCGCATGGTGGTAGGAGAGAACGCAGGCCTTGAATGTAAAACAGCTAATGGCTTTGCAAGCAAGCTATGGGAAGATGATGAAGTTCCTGATTCATACTACTGTCAGTGCCAGCACTATATGGCTGTAACAGGATGCGAAGCTTGGTATATTGCGTGTCTGCTTGGCGGGAATAAATTCATCTGGAAACGCATTGAACGCAACGAGGAAGACATTAAGGCGCTGCTGATGGCGGAGAGTTTATTTTGGAAAATGGTGGAAACAAAAACTATGCCGGAAGTTGATGGCAGTAAGAGCTGCGCCGATGCGTTAGCTACCAAGTTTACCGGTGGTCTTACTGATCCTTTAACCCTTCCATCTGAAGCCGAGACTATAGTCGCAAGGCTTGATGAATTAAAAATAGCCAAGAAAGGAATAGAGCAGGTTATAGGCGAGAATGAAAACAGAATCAGGGAGCTGCTTGGCGATTATGAAATAGGTTTTATTGGTGAAAGGAAGATCACTTGGAAGTCACAGGCTGGCAGGACAACTGTTGACACTAAGCGTCTGAAGACCGAGTTACCTGATATCTATAATAAATATTCAAAGGTTGGAGCTCCAATCAGAGTTCTCAAATATTAAGGGGAGTGAATTAAATGGCAAATGTAAATAAAGGCGGAGTAATAGCAAAAACGCAGGAGAATAATTCACCTGCAGCAGTCCAATCAAAACAGACGGTTGCAACGCTGCTTAATTCAATGCTTGACAGTGAAGGGTACAAGAATAGGTTTAACGAGCTTTTAGGAGCTAGAACACCACAATTCGTGGGTTCTGTAGTGTCTTTAGTAAATGCTGATGCAAACCTACAGAAAGCCTTCCAACAGGCCCCTATAACTATAATTCAGTCAGCTCTAAAGGCAGCTACCTATGATTTGCCGATAGACCCGGCACTCGGTTATGCATACATCGTTCCTTTCAACAATACAATCAAAGACGGAAATAGTTATATCAAACGTATGGAAGCATCATTCATCTTGGGTTACAAAGGCATGCTGCAGCTGGCAATGCGTACTGGAGCATATAAGAAGATTAACGTTGTAGATATTAGAGAAGGTGAGCTTGTTCATTATGACAGGCTCACAGAAGAGATAGAAATCAACTTTATTGAAGATGAGGAAATCAGATCAGAGCAACCAATCAAAGGTTGGTGCGGATACTTCCAGTTAGTCAACGGCATGGAAAAAACCATCTATATGAGTAAATCGGCTATTATAGCCCATGAAAAAAAGAACCGCAAAGGTCAGAACATGGGAAAAGGGTGGCGCGATGATTTCGACAGCATGGCCGCCAAGACGGTACTACGCAGATTAATAGGCAAATGGGGCCTAATGAGCATTGACTATCAAAAAGCTAATGCTTCGACTATAGCAGCTGCTGAGGCAATTGCTAAAGGCCAGCTTGATGATGAAGACCTGCAGACCATTGAAGGTCACATTGTTACCGAAGACGGCAAGACAATTGATACCACAACCGGCGAAGTTTTAGCAAGCAATGAAGAGTTTAGCCAGGAAGAACTAGGTGTTCAATAATTTTAAAGGTCATGGCAAGGATTAAGTTTCTTGCCATGGCAAAGTTTTGCTGAGTTGGAGACAACAAAATGAACAATTATTTTTCACATGATAGCAACGCCAGGAATAGCGATAAACTTATTCCTCTACGTATGAAATTAGGCGCTGAAGGATATGGCATCTATTTTATGCTTTTAGAACGTTTAAGAGACGAGAAGGATTACATGAGTATCAAAGATTACAATATGTTAGCCTTTGATCTTCGTGTGGATGCTTCGAAAGTTAAGTCTGTGATTGAGGATTTCAGGTTATTTGTCTTTACCGAAGATGGTAAGTACTTCTACTCTGAAGGATTCAAGAAAAGAATGGATATCAAAGATATTGAATCCATAAAACGTTCTGAAGCTGGTAAAAAAGGCGCAGCAAAAAGATGGGGTGGTAATTGCACGTCCAATTCAGACGGTGATTCTGGAGATAAACATGGCAATGCTATAGCAATGCCATCAAAAAATATAGCAAGTAAAGTAAAGGAAAGTAAAGAAAAGAAAAGTAAAATACAGAATCAAAGTAGCATTTTTAGCACCATGATTTCCGACTATACCGCCAACGAAGATCTGATAGAGTCTCTTAATGATTTTATAGCAATGCGTTATGAAATTAAAAAGCCATTGACTCAAAGAGCATTAGAAATAATGCTTAAGAAATTAACAGAGCTATCTGGTGGGAATGACAATACAAAAATCAAAATACTGGAGAACTCTGTTATGAATAGCTGGCAGGGAATTTTTGCTCTAAAGAATGAGCATAGCAATGCTGTGCCAATTAAGAGCAGGCAAATGACAGTAGCTGAAAAGCTTGACGAGGCTGAACGCATTGCTAAGGAAAGGGGAATAAATATATGGTAGATGCGGGCATAAAAGAAATTTTAAACCTGTTATTCGGATCATATAAAGCCGGAACAGACATTTCAACCGAAACGATGACTGCATATAGCTTAATACTATCTGATATACCAATACCAGCTCTAAAAGCTGGTGTAATGAAATGCATAACAACATGTAAATTTTTGCCTTCAATCGCTGAAATAAGAGAAGCATCAATAGCGTTTTATGAAGATGTAACTGATAGCAAGCAGAAAACACATGCAGAAGCCTGGAACGAGGTATTAAAGAATATTGCTAGTGTTGGTTATTATGGTACGCCGGAGTGGAGCGCGGCAGAAATTAAGCAAGCCGTAGAAAGTATAGGCTACATCAATCTTTGCGTTATGGAGCAAGAGCAGGTTCCAATTTACGCAGCACAATTTCGAGGCATCTATAATCAGATCTGCGCGCAAAAGCAAGCTAGAAAAGAACACCAGAAAATATTCAATCAGCTTTCACAAATAGATCAAAAAAGGCTAAAACCAGCAGAATCATTTATCAGAGCGATTGGCAATATTGAATCTTGGCCGAAAGAGAAAAGAGGTGGTTTGCTTGAAGATAAATAAATGTCCATATCCGACTAGCAAGAGAAAGTGTGTTAGGAGTGCTAGCGGTTTATGTTGCATAGAGTGTAATCATTACAGGATTTGTGTGGAGGCATGCAAGAATGTTCCCGACAAGTGTGGGAGAGACCAATGAATTTAATAACTTGCTGTTATAAGTGCCCAAATAGAAAAGTCGGCTGCCACGCAACATGTTCAGACTATGCTGAAGGCGCTGCTGAAAATGCGAAAAGAAATGCTCTTATACGTAAGGAGAAAGAGGCGCAGTTTGATTTCTCTTTTAACCGGGTATGTGAGCAGAGATTGAAAAACAGGAAGGCTGGTAAGCGATGACAATAGTAATTAAGACGCAATCGGGTGGCCTAATTTTCAACCCTTGCGAAATTTACATCGATAGCAAGTTAATCAAAGAAGAAAAATACACTATTAGGGTTAGAGTACCGGCAGAGGGTGCATGGGACAGTGAACTAGGGCAATATGCAACCAAAGAACGTGCACAAGAAGTTATTGATGAGCTTTATAGCCTTTTGACACATTACGTCTATGATGCTCGCTGCAATATCATCGAATGGCAAATGCCGGCGGAGTGATGTGAATGAAAGCTTACCAATGCAGTAAATGCAAATTATTACAGGACTTTGACGAGCGTTGCGCTTGTGTATTGCCCATTGATATTAGACCAGGACACCGAGAAAAGGGCGACGCCGAATTATGCAAAGATAATTTTGAGCCATTGGAAGAAAAGAAACAATGGCACGCAAAATTCAGTTGGGAAAAATAGGAGAAAGAAGGAATGACTTATCAACAAAGTAATTTTGATGGGCCGTCTAACACGTGACCCCGAAGTACGGTACACCCAAAGCGGTAAGGTAGTCTGCCAGTTTACGTTAGCAGTTGACCGTCTTACAACAAATTCGGAAGGACAGCGTGAAGCTGACTTTGTGCCGGTTGTGGTTTGGGGTAAAATCGGTGAGGCCTGCGGTAATAACTTGACTAAAGGAATGAGAGCTCTTGTTGATGGGCGGCTACAGATTCGCAGTTATGAGGCAAAAGACGGTAGCGGAAAGCGTTGGGTAACTGAAGTTATTGCCAGCACAGTACAGTTTTTGGATCGTAAAGCCGGCAGTAACGACAAACAAACTCATGGCGAGCCATCAGCGATGGACAGCTTTGGTTCTCAGGTGCCTTTTGATGAAGAAATACCATTTTGATGGATTAGAGGTGAATAGATGACACACTGGGAATGCACCGAGGAAGAGTTTCAAAGCCTGATGTCGAAAGGCAGAATTAAATCGGTGAACGGTGTTGAAGTTGAGAAACCTAAGGAAAGCAAATACCACTCTAATAAAACTGAGATTGACGGTATCCTATTTGACAGTCTCAAAGAAGCTAATTATTATTGTGAGCTAAAAATATTGGTTAAATCGAAAACTATACGAGGTTTTGAACTTCAACCTAAGCTCGAACTGCAACCGGCTTTCGAGTGTTGCGGGCAGAAGATTAAGGGCATTTATTATAAGGCTGATTTCAAGGTAACTGAGAACGACGGACATGAATACTACGTCGATACTAAGGGTTTTAAGACTAAAGAGTACCTTATCAAGAAGAAGATGCTTTTGTATAGATACCCAGGAATAGATTTTAGAGAGGTTTAGAATATAGCAAGTTTTATAAAAATAGAGTCGTAGTGACGTCAATTTGAAGTTAAAAATGTAATGAGTAGGAGGATTAAAGTATGAAAGATGTTTGGGTATTAGATATTAACGAGGATACATTCAACGCGTTGAAAGGAGATTTTAACCGGATACTTCAAAAAACGCTGGATAACATGGAAAGGCAAGAAAACGAAGTTGCAGAAATTAAGTTGTCGCTAAAGATTAGACTAACAAAGCAAGAGGCACAGGATTTCAACGCTGCATATGACGCATATAGGGATGTCATCGTTCCCAGGTTTACTCATAAAATCACATCGGAATTTAAGACCAAAGAAGAAGCAAACGGCCTATTGGGTACCGGTGAACAGGAGCTTGTATGGGATCCTAATTTGATGAAATATGTTATGCGTCCAATCTTTGACGGTCAGGGTGATTTATTTGAAGATGCTGATGCATCAGATGATTATTCAGGACCGAGAAGAATTTCTGAAAGCAATCCGGAGAACGCCGAATTTAGGGAAGCATGATTGAATGAATAATACCTTGGAGGTGAAAGCGTGAGCAAGGAAGAAACCCAGGCATTAATTAAAGAAACTGCTAAATCTACAGCTGAGGAGTTGTTAGAAAAGCTTCGTACAGGGAAGTTCCTTCGGGATAACAAGAAAACTGCCTTCCAGAAGACAGAGCAGCTGTTATATAACTACCAGAGCTTCAAGGCTGTAATCGCTGACAAGGAAGAGCAAATCAAGGCTATCATTGATAGTGGACGGCCGAAACGGTCAAAAGATATTACTAATTTCTCTGTTGGTGCCGGTGCCGAATATTTGTCTGAACTTGAAAAGGATGAGGACAAAATTGAGCAGATCAGGAACTCAATAGCTATTACAAAACACTACATCGCGATAGTGGATAGAGAACTTGAAAAGTTATCTCATGATTCTTATTATGATTTAATTCGGCTGCTTTACTTTGAAGGCATGACACAGGAAGATGCTGCAGAATATTTTGAATGTGAACGAACAACTATATGGAGGCACAAGCAGCGGTTAGTTAGCAAGCTTCGCGTAATGTTATTTAGTGATGATGTTATCAGCGAGCTGTTTGGGTATTGACAAGGTCCATTAAATTGATGAAATTTGCAACATTGCTAGGAAAAACCGTGCAGTGTTCAAGTAATATATATAATGTTATAATGCTAATAAGTAAATTTATGATTAAAGGTAAAGCCGTTGACGTTGTGTCAGCGGCTTTTGTGTTATAATTTAGTCATCTTGATGTAGAGGTGATTGTTTATGGATTTGAATAATATTTCTTTGACTACTGTTTTGGCTAGCGGTGTTGTAAGCGCTATTATTTCTAGTACATTTGGGTTATGGCAGAAAAAAATAGATTATAGGCAAGGGTACTATAAAGCAGTTTTAGACAAAAGAATGGAACAATATGAAAAAGTACAAAATATTATAAGTGATTTTGTTATTTACAGGATAGACGGAAGCGAAGCTAGTGAGGAAAAGCATATTTTTTATTATAAAACAATATCTACATCAGAAGGTTTATCAACCATTTATAATAAAATCACTGATTGTGCTCAATATAAAATTTGGATGTCAAAAAGTTTAGTTGAACATCTTATGGAACTAGGTAGTTTGCTTAGAAAGTGCGGCAATGCAGATAAAGACGTTTTTTTTCTTAATATTAAAAGTGAACATGAAAATATTACTAGAGCTATTAAAAATATAGAGAATGCTTTTAAAAATGATTTATTAGAACTATATGATGTACCTAAGTTTTTACATGAAGCAAAACATCAAAAATGGGTTCATAAAAAAATATCGCATATTCCAATTGTACGTAATTGGATTAATTAAATAGCTTAAAAAATATTAACAGAAGCACTGAACTGAAAAGTTTAGTGCTTCTTACATTGGATGGTGAAACATGAATATAATAGTACATTGTGTTTTTGACGAGATGATGGAAATCAACAGGCTTATTCCTAATCCGCGCAACCCAAATACGCATCCAGATAAACAAATTAAATTGTTGGCAAAAGTAATTGAAGCCCGAGGCTGGAGAGTACCTATAACGGTATCCAAGCGCTCGGGCTTTATTGTTCGCGGGCATGGACGGCTGCAGGCAGCTCTTTTGCTGGGCTGCGATGCTGTTCCAGTTGATCTGCAGGATTATGCATCTGAAGCAGAAGAATGGGCTGATATGATTGCAGATAACCGGCTGGCTGAACTATCCGAGCTTGATCAGGATATTTTGTCAAGCCTTGTCGCTGAACTAGACGGAGCAATAGACACTTCATTGCTTGGCTTCTCTGACAAAGCCATCAGTGAAATGCTGGCCAACTTTGAACGGGAACAAGTACAGGAAGACGATTTTGACATTGACAAAACGCTGGAAGAAATAAAAGAGCCAATTACTAAGCCAGGAGATATTTATCAGCTAGGCCTTCATCGGCTTATGTGTGGAGACAGCACTTCTTTAGATGATGTGCTCAAGCTCATGAACGAGACTAAGGCCGATATGATATTCACGGACCCTCCGTATAACGTAAATTATCAAGGTGGGACTGAGGATAAACTTAAAATCAAAAATGACAATATGGCTGCAGAAGATTTTAACGAGTTTCTGTTTAAAGCATTTGCCAATATGGCTAAGGTGACAAAGCCAGGCGGCACTATCTATGTTTGTCACGCCGATAGTGCCGGTAGCGATTTTCGTACAGCGTTGGACAAAGCAGGCTGGAGCTTACGTCAGTGTTTAATTTGGGCAAAGAGCCATTTCGTTATCGGCCGGCAAGATTATCAGTGGCAGCATGAACCTATTTTATATGGCTGGCTTCCAGGAGCTGCGCATAGGTTCTATGGTGGACGTAGGCAAAGCACGATTATCGAAGATGATCTGCCGCTTGTTATTCAGGATGATAGTGACGGAAGCAAACTAATAAAAGTAACAGCGGGTTTGCAGGACATTGTTATTAAGGTGCCGAGTTATGAGCTTATAGATGTATCCGATGCATCAACTGTTATTCGGGTAGAGAAGCCTGCACGTAATGGCGAGCATCCAACTATGAAGCCTATTGCACTTTGCGCTAAGGCAATTCTTAATTCAAGCCTGCGTGATGAAACTGTTCTTGATTTATTTGGTGGCAGTGGTTCTACACTAATTGCTGCCGAACAGACAGGCAGAAGCTGCTGCACAATGGAATTAGATCCAATCTACTGCGACGTTATCATTCGTCGCTATGAAGAATTTACCGGGATTCAAGCTATCAAGCTTACCTCGTAATTATAAAATGAAGGAAACCGAGAGCGAATCCCCACTCTCGGTTCCAATAATGCGAGTGTGTACTCTAGCCAGTACCACTCGCATAAATTATATATCACCTTTGGGGAGTAGCACAATGGAAAAACAAACAAATGTTCGCAAAGAAATGAAAGAAGCTTTGTATAAGCGTGCCATTGGTTACGATGTAGAAGAGACTAAAGTAATTGTATCTAAAGATGGCAGGCCAGTACGGATAGAGAAAACTAAGAGGCACATACCGCCTGACTTAAAGGCTATGATTGCCTATAAGAAATTGTTTGGTGAGACTGATGCTGGCAAAGATATGTAGTAAGTGTGGCAAGAGTTATCCTGCTAATGAGCGCTGCCAGTGCCGTAAGCAGAGGCACAAGCAGTATGATAAGTATGAACGCAACCAAGAGAGCGCTGCCGTGTATCACAGCAAGTCTTGGCAGGTACTTACCCAGATGTGCAAGGCCAGGTGTAATGGCCTCGACATGTACAAGCTGATGATGACAGGCAGACCTGTTGTGACAGCGAATGGTTTAAGCCATCACATTATTGAACTTGAAGAAGACAAGAGTCTTGCCTTTGTGCTCGATAATCTCATTTGGGTTGGTAGTGACAGCCATGCAGAGATACATAGAATATATAAGTCGAGTGAGAAAAATAAAAAAGATTTGCAGCAGAGACTGAAAAATTTTCTGCTCTTGATGGCAGGGGGTGGGTAAAAAAGTTTTGACCTTTCAAAACCAATACCGCGCGCCCTCTTTTCTTTCACAAAAATGCCAGAAACTCGTTACGCTTTTTTTTGGGAATTGGAGGTGATTAAATGGCTGGAGGAAGACCACGAAAAAAGACCGCAGTTGCAACCGGTAAGATAGGCAAACAAGCGGCTGCCAGCCGAATGAGGCAAGAGGAAGAACTGAAACTGCAAAGAGATGCACTCGCCCCACCGGCATGGCTTAATGAAGAAGCGGCCGCAGAGTTTTCACGTGTAGTTGAGGAAGCAAGTAAGATTGATATTCTGGATAATTTAGATTTAGCAGTGCTGGCTATTTATGCTAATGCATACACCATGTATTTGCAGACAGTTAATAAAATTGCTAAGTTCGGATTAACCGGTAAGCGTGAAACGCTGTACGGTACATATGAGGTTATAAGTCCTTACGTTGTGGCCCAGGATAAATATGTCAAGCAGATTATGCTATGTTCATCTAAGCTGGGACTCGCTACCACTGACCGTCTAAAATTAATCGTGCCTACTAGTGATGCCGGGAGTAAATCGGAAAATAAATTTTTAAGATTCGTTAAGTGATTGCATGCGAGACAGGACGACTGAATATGCAAAGCTAGTAGCAAGTGGTATCAGGCTTGCCGGTGAAGCTGAACTCCTTGCATGTAAGAGACATCTGGAAGATCTGAAACGTAAGGATTTTAGGTACAAGTTTGATGTTGAAGAAGCTGAACGACATATTGAAATTGCTAACACACTGACAATTTTAGAAGGTGATACACCTGAACAGTTGAGGACAAGAGGCTTTCAAAATTTTATCCTTGGCAATCTATTTGGATGGCGCAAGAAACGCAGTAAGGAATTGAGATATCGTGAAGCATATATTCAGATGGGGCGGCAAAATGGTAAATCATTTCTTGCCGGTAGTGTAGCGAATGATAAAGCCTCTTTTTCAGGATATAAATTTGGCCGTATTTTTTGCGCTGCTACAAAGCAGGATCAGGCAAACGTTGTATGGGATGAGATTGAAAAATTCATTTTGGCCGACACTGATTTAGCTGAACTATATAAGATTACCAAGCACAATAGAATAATTACGAGCCTTATAACAGGCACATATATAAAAGCCATTGGTAGAGATACAAAATCTGCCGATGGCTTTCGCTCTATCCTGGCTATTATTGATGAGTACCATGCTCATCCTACTAATCAGATGTATAAGCTCATGCAGAAAGGGCAAACAAGAGTTGACAGCGCACTTGTCTTAGCGATTACAACGGCAGGGTTTAACCTGAATTCACCGTGCAAAGATCAATATGATTTCGCTAAAAAAGTGCTTCAAGGTGCTATTCAAAAGGATTCACTCTTTGTTTATATCGCAGAAATGGACAAGGAAGATGACATCTGGGATTACAAGAACTGGGCCAAAGCTAATCCGCTTAATCTCTGGCTTGATGATATTACTGTGGACATGGAAATGGTCAAGCGTTATGCAGAAATGGCCATTGAGGCGAAGGAAAAAGGCGGAGAAGACCTGCTGGACTTTCTTACAAAATCGTTGAATACATGGGTTGAGTACGCTGCAGGCCAGTATCTTGATATTGCTAAATGGAAGCTTTGTGCTTGTGATTTAACGCTTACAAATATGGTTGGCCGAGAATGTTATTTAGGCATTGACCTGTCACAAGGCGGTGATTTAACTAGTATCGGGCTAGTTTTTCCACTGGATGACCAAAAGATCTATATTTATAGCCATAGTTTTATGCCTGAATTACGACTTATGGAGCATGAGAAAACAGACAAAGCACCGTATCGCATTTGGGTAAATCAAGGGCTTTTGACTCTTACAAGCGGTATGTTCGGCTTAAAAACCGATTATAAATATATAATTTCTCACCTGAAGGAGCTGATTGAGAAATATGACTTGAAAATTATAGGCGTTGGCTATGATAGCCACAACGCTAGTGCGTTTCTTTCCGATTTAGACTTTCTTGGCGTTGACCTGACGGAAGTTGTACAGTCAGCAAAAAGCCTGAATGATTGCTCGGTAGACTTCCAGCAGTCGGTTGATGCTCTGCAGGTGATGTATGACAAACGAAATGTGTTGCTTACATGGTCAGCGGTAAACGCTAAAATCACCAAGAACAGTTTCGGTGAAATTAAAGTAGATAAGCTCTCCATGGAAAAAAGAATTGACCCTATTTATGCGATTATAGACGCTTGGAAGATTATGTTCTTGAACAAGGATGATTCCAGGCCAGATCCAAACAAAGATTATGATGATTGGGCTGCCATGATGGCGACTCGGAAGGAGGCAAAAAGTTGACATTTATCCAAAAAGCAAGACAAATGCTGCAGCGTGCAAGGACGCCAACAAATTCAGGGAGCTTTACATTATCCGAACTCAATGAATTCTTTAAAAGCGGAGGTCAATTTTCTGCTCTTGCCGGTACAGATTTATCAGAAATAACCTATTTTACATGCCTGAAAGTGCTATCTGAAAGCGTTGGAAAGCTTAGTTTGCATCTGAAAGATGGTAATAATAAGCGAATAACTAATCATGATGCATACAAAGTTTTTAGAGTACAGCCAAATCCTATGATGACGCCATCAAGCTTTAAAATGCTGATGGAATTTAATAGGAATCACTATGGTAACGGTTATTCATACATACGGCATGATGGTAAAGGCAAGCTGCAGGGGTTGTATCCGTTAGATCCTCGGCAGGTAACAATTTGGATCAATGACGGGGAATTCTTTAACCGTCCTTTTTATTATCGTTATATGGATAGCAGGAGCGGCAAGGATTATTGGATTAATCCTGAAGACATGCTGCACTTAAAAGGCGGTATTAGCCAAGACGGATTGGCGGGTATGTGCGTGCGTGAAATCTTGGCTAGAAACATGCAGGGAAATAAAGCCGCACAGAAGTTTTTAAATGAATTGTATGAACAGGGCCTCACTGCTAATGCTGTTATAAAGTACACAGGTGACTTGGATAAGACAAAGCGCGAAGAACTCAAAAAAGATTTAGCCAGCTTTATTCAAAATGGCAAAGACAGAATAATACCGTTGCCGCTTGGCATGGATATTGTGCCGCTTGACTTGAAACTTACCGATTCTCAGTTTTATGAATTGAAAAAGTTTTCCAGTCTGCAGATAGCAGCTGCTTTCGGTGTTAAGCCAAACCATCTAAATAACTATGAAAAATCTAGTTATGCCAACAGTGAGATGCAAAATCTTAGCTTTTACATCGATACGCTGCTGATTAATTTAACTGCATGGGAAGAGGAACTTGACCGTAAGCTGCTGACTGATAAAGAACTTTTAGCAGGAGTAGGGTTTGAGTTTAATGTAGCAACAATCCTCCGAGGTGATCTAAAAACTCAGGCTGAAGCTCTTAGCAAGTTTGTTGGTTCTAGTATTTATAGCCCGAACACCGCAAGAAAGTATTTAGGTGAGTCACCGGATCCGAATGGCGATGATCTTATTGTTAATGGTTCTTTCACAAAGCTTAAGGATATCGGGCAGGCTTACAAAGGGAAGGGGGTGAAGCAGGAATGAAGTTTTTGACAGTGAAAAATGAAGCTGGCAAAAGGCCACAGCTCATGATTTATGGTGACATTGTCGATGACAGCTGGAATTATGGATGGGAGGATGATCCAAGCGTCTACCCGAAAAATATTAAATCAATGCTCGATGATTTGGATGGACTTAGTGAAATTGAGGTCCATATTAATTCAGGCGGCGGACATGTTTTCGCTGGTATGGCAATCTGTAATATGTTAAAACAATTTGGCGGTAAGACAATTGCATATATTGATGGTGTTGCTGCCAGTGCAGCTTCAATTATAGCGTTCGGGTGTGACGAAATAGTCATTCCATCTAACGCTTTTTTAATGATTCACAGACCGGCAAGTATGGTCTGGGGAACAGCAGATGACATGATTAAATGTGCTGAAATGCTGGGAGTAATCCAAAAGGGTGCAGTCGCAACTTACATGACAAAAGCAGTTAAAGGCGTTACAGAAGAGCAAATTAACGCGATGATCAACGCTGAAACATGGTTTACCGGAACAGAAGCAGCAGAATTTTTTAATGTTCAGGTGACAGACAGTGTAGAAGCTTTAAATTGCACTGGTACTGTTCTGCAGCATTGGAGTAAACTTCCGGCTGCCTTTAAACCTAAGAATTCAGCAGATGAAGAAGTTGAAAATACTATAAAAATGAAGCAGGAGATAGAAATAGCTCTTGCTCTTTGATTTTAAGGAGGAATTGACGAATGAGAAAATCAGTTGAAATGAGAAAGCAATTAGACGCCATTAAAAACGACATTGCAACTTTGCAGGCCGAGGGCAAAATAAAAGAAGCTCATGCAAAATTGGCTGAATTAAATGCGCAAAAGCAGGCTATTGAAGTGCAAGAGGCACTAGAAAAAGATGAGGAGAATGCTTTTGAACTTAACAATCCAACTCCTATCGATAAAACAAATACAGAAGATAAGTCTAAAATTATCAATCGTGCTTTCAACAAGACTTTGCTTGGCAAGAAGTTGACCGAGGAAGAAATGAAATATATGCCTGCCGTTGTAGATGCAGCAGGTACTCCTGGACAAGTCGGCGCAACACCTGAAAAAGGTGGTTATTTGCTGAGGGAAGAGCAAGCTAACACTATCAAAGAATTCCGTCGCAGCTTAGTATCCCTGAAACAGTATTGTAATGTTGCACCTGTCAATGTTCGCAGTGGGTCGCTGCCATTATTGGTAAACGATACCAGCGAGCTGATTAATTTTGAGGAATTAAATGAAATTCACCAGTCCGACATTGACTTTGGATCAATTTCTTTTGCTGTAGCGGATTACGGTGATATCATTCCGGTATCAAAAACTTTAACAGCTGATACGGATTTTGACTTGGTTTCCATTATTGGCCGTCGTTTTGCTCAAAAGTCAGTAAGAACAGAAAATACCAAGATTTTGGCTATCCTTCAAACTCTTAGTCCAAAAGCCATTACAGATTACAAAGGCATTAAAACGACTTTGAATAAAGATTTAGATCCTGATTTACTCGAAGGAAGCATTATCTTAACCAATCAGGATGGTTTTGACTATCTTGACCAAATTGTCTTAGATAGCGGATTGCCTCTTTTACAGCCAGTATTAACCGATAAGACTAAAAAGCAGCTTGGAGGATATCAAATTGTTGTATTGAGCAATGCGCAATTGGCTACTGCAGGAGGAAAAATCCCTTACTTTGTTGGCAATATGTCAGAATTTATAACATTCTTTGACCGTCAACAGGTTGTTGTGGACCTTTCAACTCATGCTGGATTTACCAAAAATGCTGACTTGATTAAGGCAATTGAACGTTTTGATGTCAAAAAAGTTGACGGAGATGCCGTTAAGTATTTGCAACTGACAGTTGCTGCCGGTTAAGGGGTGACGCCATATGGCATTAACGCTAAGTGACGCTAAGCTTTATATGCGTGTTGAAAACGACGTGGATGATGTCCTTATAACGCGTCTTATGACAGTTGCGGAAGGATACATACGGGATGCTGTTACAGACTATGACAAGAAGGTCGCAGATGCGGCCTTTCTTGCTAAGTCTGAGATGTGCCAGCTCGTAATAATTGCTGAGCTCTACGAAAACAGGAACCAAGGCGTGAAGGAAAGCAAGGATTATAGTTACGCGGTTCGCAGTATGATTACTCAATTACAGTATGCGCCTGTGCCGGAGGCAACACCATGATTATTGGAGCAATGAATAAACGCATAACATTAAGAAAGCCGCCTGAGACAGAAGACGGATATGGTGGTATAGCCGGTGATTATACCGATGTACAAACTATCTGGGCTGAACTTGTAAAAACAAATTACAGTGAACAACAGGCTGCAGGCGCTGCGATGAACAGAGCACAGCTACAGTTTAGAATCAGGCCCAGAAAAGATATTAAAAGAGGCTGGCACATTATTTATCGTGATGAAGAGTATCGTGTTGATGTTGTTGATGATACTTATTCGGACAGAACACTAATCATTGTTAGTGACTTAAAGGCTGGTTATTGATATGGGTGATAAATTCATTGTGCGGGTTTCTACATCTGAATTATCACAAGCTTTAAAGAGCATTGATGCGTACGATGGTAAAAGTCGTCTGCGTGTAGAAAAAGCGTTGCAGGATGGTACAAAACGTGTAGCTAGTGGAGCAAGGCAAAGAGTTGCTGTGCGGAGTGGAAAGACTAAAAAAGCCATTAGAACAGGTTTTAGCAGGGCAAAACTCGAAGGCTACGTAAAAGCTGGAACGCGATACGCTCATATCATTGAATTTGGCGCTAAACCCCACAAGATTACTAAAAAGAAGAAGGTATTAGTAGTGAAAGGTCAGCCTATTAGCGTTGATATCCAACATCCGGGGGCGAAATCAAGGCCTTTTATGAGACCTGCCTTTGAATCAGAAGCCTCAAATATAACAAAAGATGTTCTTAAGGCGGTACAGAAAACATGAAAAGAATTCCTAATAACGCCCTTCAAAAAGCGTTAATTTTATTGTTTGCAGAAAAACTGGATACACCTACATATGATTTCGTTACTGACAAAGCAAAACTTCCATATGTATCATTAGGAGCGTTTACTTCAAGAGACGTCGGAACCAAAACAGAGGATATTTCGCATGTTACTCTCTCAATAAACATATGGACAACTTACAGAGGAAAATATGAAATTAATGCAATTGCCGAAAAAATTATCAATATATTGATGTCAAATCATGTTGATCTTGAAGCTGAAGACTTTTATGTAACAATGCAGGCCGTCAATATGTATGAGGCTTTTCCTGAGGATGAATACGGCTACTATTGCGGAGTAGTTACTTTCGAATGCGAAATACAAGATATAAGGAGTGAAGAATAATGGCAGAGATTACTTTTCCAACGAGAACTAATGCCAGCAGTACAGCTACTGCCGGCAAAGATTATTTAATTTATTTGAATACTGGTGCTACAGAAGCGGCACCGACATGGACTCTTCTTGGCGGGCAACGCAGCGGAGATCTATCCAGAAAAGCCGATTCTATTGATGCCTCTCATAAGACATCCAACGGTTGGAAGTCTATATTGCCGGGGTTAAGAGAATGGGGCCTTGACCTTGAAAGCGGTTATCTTGCTGGTCATGCCGGAGCGAAGTTTTTGGAAGCTGCTTTCCTTGCTGGTAAGCAGGTACAT
>JAAYVM010000205.1 GCA_012517145.1 Acholeplasmataceae bacterium | reverse complement strand
TTATATGTTAGAAGTTTCTATCCGAACAGGCCTTGGAATAGTTCGCAGTTAGTTGTTCCTCTGGACCATTCCACACGCGACAATTCGCCAGCAAGCTGTCGGTCGCTGATGTATATGAGTCCCGTCACAACAAAGCTGCTCGCTAGATAAAAAGACATATTTCGAGCGCAGTGAGAACGCCATTGGTGTTGCTGCGCTTTGAAAAAAGACTCTACACACGTAGAGTCTTTTTTCTTTGTCCGTAGAATATTTAATTTAATATAATCCACAAGAGATAAAAAAACAAATATTCGGAAAATTAAAATTTACTCTATCAGTATATTTTTAATGTTATAATTATTCTGAAAAGGCGGAATGGGAAGGATTAAATATCGAAAATTCAACAAAGAATATCCGATATCCGCAAAAATGATAAGGGGGCTGGGAAGATGAAAAAAGTTTTATCAATTATGATGGTAATGATTATGGCGTTTATGGTTGCTGCCTGTGGTGGAGGCGGCAAAACGCCGGCGAAAACTGACAGTAAGGCTGGCAAGGTAGATCGCAGCAAACAATTTATTACCGTATTAACAGGTCCTACTAGCGGTATTTACTTCCCGATTGGCGGTGCATTTTCAAAATTGATTGGTTCTATGGGATATAAAACTTCAGCTACGGCTACTGGTGCTACTGGTGAAAACATAAATGCAATTTTGACTGGACAGGGAGAATTGGCAATTGCTATGTCTGACTCTGTTATACAGGCAATAGAGGCTTCAGGTGCTTATGAAGGCAAAAAACCTGCTGAAGACTTACGCGTAATGATGGGACTTTGGCCTAATATTTGTCAAATTGTTACTACTTCTGATTCCGGTATCAAAACATTTGCTGATTTAAAAGGTAAAAAGGTTGGTGTTGGTGCGCCTAATTCCGGCGTTGAATTGAATGCTCGCATGATGTATGAAGCACATGGTATGAGCTATGCAGATTCAAAGGTTGACTATCTATCTTACGGTGAAGCAATTGATCAGATGAAAAACGGTCAATGCGATGCTGCATTTGTTACTTCAGGATTGGGTAATGCCACTATTAAAGAATTAGGTACTACGAAAAAAATCGTGTTTGTTCCTGTGGAAGGTGAGGCCTTGAAAAAATTAATGGCTAAATATCCCTTCTATGTTGAATGGAAAATACCTAAAGAAACTTATGGCACTGATGTAGATACTACTACTGCAGCTGTAATGAACGTTATGCTGGTGAGCAAGAGCCTTCCTGATGATGTAGTTTACGATTTATTGACAGGAATTTACTCTGAGGAAGGGTTAAAAACAATTGGTGATTCGCATGCTACAGCTAAAAGAGAAATAAAACTTGACACTGCTTTGCGTGGTATCAAAGGGACTAAAATGCAATTG
Source organism: Acholeplasmataceae bacterium (assembly GCA_012517145.1). Classification (GTDB taxonomy): domain Bacteria; phylum Bacillota; class Negativicutes; order Acidaminococcales; family Acidaminococcaceae; genus RZYP01. The sequence goes on along the minus strand of JAAYVM010000205.1, from coordinate 2,011 downwards.
CATCCTGGTGCCGTTAAATTCTATAACGACAAAGGCATAAAATAAACTATCATACAATGAACAGACAAAGAAACATTCACATAATATTTTTGGTACTAGTACTTATTTGTTCAGGATCTTGGTATTACTGGGCGTCGCAAACCGTATTGCGTATTTATGATTATAGGTCCGGCGAAATTTATGTTGAAGTACCAGCCAAAGAGGGCGACAAGCTTTTCTTTGGCTGTGTTCATTCATGGGAGAAGATCCCTTGGCATGAATACTACCACATATCTAAGGATAACTCATTGGTGTTGGATACCATTTCTTTTCCGGCATTTGGTGCAGGTATTCCTGAAAACAAAGGGAAGGTCTGTCGCATAGAAAATGGATTGATTTATATGGATGAAATTGGTCAGGTTTTCCATGAATTTAATTGGATTAATTCACATTTTGCCACACGTGAAATTATCCTAAATGGTCAGCTGATTTCTAAGGGGGATAGGCTGCCTGAGCATACTCGACTACGGCTTGTTGTCGAAAGGAGATTGAAAAAATGGCTAAAGTAAACAATGATACACAGCAGTCAACCTCCGAGGAAAATAAAGAGACTATTCAGTTCGAAGGGGATAGTGAGCTTGTAGAAAAATCTGAAGAGATAGTCAGAAAGCTGGATAAAGAATCTGCTACTAGAATCTTTACCAGTGAATCAATGAAAAAGTTTCTTTACATAGTAGCAGTATTGGTTTCCTGTTATCATCTTTATACAGCATTTTTTGGACCGCCGGTTACTTTAAAACATCGTTCTTTACATGTTGCTATGATGCTTTCCATGGCTTTTATCATGTATCCTTTTTCTCGTAAATGTGATAATAAAAAAGTTGCGTGGTATGATTGGATTTTTGTGGTACTTTCCTGCGCGGTACCGTTTTATGTTTGGACAGATTATTTAGGCGTAGTTGAGAGGGCAGGAAGAGCAAGTGAGACCGACATGGTAATAGCAACTTTGCTCGTGGTTTTAGTTCTTGAGGCATCGCGACGTGTTACCGGTTGGGCATTGCCTATCTTGAGTTTGACTTTTATCGCCTATGGATTATTTGGACGCGATATGCCTGGGATTTTTGCTCATCGTGGTTACAGTTGGATTGCTCTCTCAAATCACTTTTTTGCCAATACCGAAGGAATCTATGGCACTTCTGTCAGTGTTGCTGCAAGTTATATATTTTTGTTCATTTTGTTCGGCTGTGTCATGAACAAATGCGGTATGGGTCAATTCTTTAATGATTTGGCTTTGTCTCTGGCAGGCGGTTCTAAAGGAGGTCCTGCTAAAGTCTCTGTTATTGCCTCAGGATTCTTGGGTTCGATTAATGGATCAGCAATCGCGAACGTTGTAACTACCGGTGCTTTTACGATTCCTTTAATGAAGAAGACCGGTTATTCAAAAGAATTTGCTGGCGCTGTGGAATCTTCTGCTTCCGTAGGCGGACAGTTGCTGCCACCTATTATGGGTGCTGCCGCTTTCATTATGGCTGAAATGCTGGGTGTGCAATACTCTAGTATAGTTATCTGGGCTACCTTGCCAGCCTTGCTGTACTACCTGGGTATCATGATTCAGGTTCAACTAAGAGCTTCAAAGGATGGCTTGGTTGGCTTGCCCAAAGAAAAATTGCCAAATGTCAGCGCGGTTGTTAAAGACAAGGGCCACTTGTTCCTTCCGATAATATTCTTGCTTTACATGCTTTTCTTCTCTGGAAGAACGGTTATAAATTCCGCATTCTTAACGATTATTGTAACGATCATTGTTTCTCAATTCAAAGCGTCTACTCGCATGGGAGTCAAGGATATTGTTGATGCGCTGGCAGATGGTGCTAAGCAGACTGTTTCAGTCGCAATTGCTTGCGCTTGCGTAGGCATTATTATCGGCGTGTCATCCAAAACCGGTTTTGGGTTGACTATTGCTAATACGATTATATCCATTGGTGAACAAAGCTTACTGTTTACACTGGTCTTCACGATGATTACATGTATGATT
>JAAYVM010000204.1 GCA_012517145.1 Acholeplasmataceae bacterium | reverse complement strand
TCGTTTTGTGGTCAACAGACAGCATCCATAGGTTCGATTCAAGTATGGTGGCATTTTTCGTTGGCTTACTCATATTCCTTCCGAAAATCGGTGTTATGGATTGGAGAGAGATACAAAACCAACTTCCCTGGGAATTATTTGTTTACTTCGGCGGGGTGTTGACATTAAGTGGTATTTTGATGAAAACTAAGTCATTTTCTTGGTTGATAAAAACTCTTATGTCATCGCTTGGCCTAGAATCTTTGCCAATGATGCCGCTGTTAATCATATTGATTGGATTTTCGATATTTAGTCATATGATTTGGTCGACAACTACGGCGATGACAGGCGTAATGATTCCGATTTATGTTGGCTTGGCGCAGGCGATGGGGTTCCCAATTGTTGCTTTTTGTATGCCATTGGCAATTATGATGGCTTATGCACTTTTCTTGCCATTCAACACGATGGGGAATATTATCATGTTTGGTACAGGGTATTATACAGTTATTGAACAATTAAAAACTTCGATTATTCTTGGATTCATAATTTGGGGCTTGTGGATTATTACGGCATTTACCTGGTGGAAATGGATAGGATTGCTGTAAAAAATTACGGAGGTGATTATAAATGTCAACTTTACCGAAATTTATTAAAATTAGGCAAATCTTCCCCCGACCTCTGATTGGTGATATAACACAAACAGTGAAGAATGAACTGGCAGTAATCGATATTGAAAACAAGATTAAACCAGGACAAAAAATCGGGATTACAGTTGGCAGCCGGGGTATTCAAAATTTGTTGCCCATTTTGCAGACTACTGTAGAGAAAGTCAAATCCCTTGGGGGGATTCCTGTTTTGTTGGCTGCAATGGGAAGTCATGGTGGAGGAACTGCAGAAGGTCAGAAGGAAATGCTTGACGGTCTTGGAATTACCGAAGACGCTATCGGGGCACCTGTCATGACTTGTGCTGATTGTGAAATCATTGGTCATACGCCGGATGGATTGCCTACATATGTAGTAAAATCAGCTCTTGCTGTTGATGGGATTATCGTTGTGAATCGTGTGAAGACACATACTTCATTTAAAGGAATAGTAGAAAGCGGATTGACTAAAAAAATGGTCGTCGGCTTGGGCGGCCCCAAAGGGGCTCAGCAGTTTCATGGTTTTGGACCTGATGAGCTCTCTAGACTACTGGTCGAGATCGGTACAGTTTTGCTAAACAAACTACCGGTCCTAGGCGGACTGGCTATTGTTGAAAACGCCTATGAAGAAACAGCCAAAATTGTAGGCATTAAAAAAGAAGGGCTGATTGAACAGGAAAGCGCAGTGCTATTGTATTCAAAATCTCTAATGCCCTCGTTGCCCGTTGATAATATTGACTTGTTAATTATTCAGGAGATGGGAAAAAATTACAGTGGGACAGGCATAGATACCAACATCATTGGAAGAGCGCGTATTCAAGGTGTACTGGAACCAACGAAACCAGCAATTAAGCGAATTGCGGTGCTGGATCTTTCTGAAGAATCTCATGGAAATGCTACTGGTGTAGGCATGGCAGATTTTGTTACGACAAAACTCGTTGACAAGCTTGATCGCAAAGCAATGTATCTGAATTGCCTGACAAGCACTTTCGTAGTTAGGGCTGCCATTCCAATGTACTTTGACACTGAAAAAGAATTGGTAGACGCTGCTTTGTATAGTCTTTGCAGTATCCCTGTAGAGAAGCTCAGGATTGTTGTTATTCCTAATACATTGTTCCTTTCGGAGTGCTTAATTTCCGAAGCACTGCTAACAGAAGTATCTGATCCGACTCGTTTCGAGATTTCCAAGGATAACCAAGAAGTAAGTTTTGACGAGCATGGAAATTTAAATTTAAAAATCTAAATACACGTAAATCGTGGTTCTAGTAATCCTACGGTAGTTTGTGATTTTAATTCGAAAAAGCATATTTTCGCGTTTTTTCTACACCTTGCCGATGGTAAAAAACTCACGTAGGAAAAACAAATCAAAAACCGCACTCCACTATGAAGTGCGGTTTCTTTTTATTTAGTAATGAATTTTTGAAAATATAAACAATGTTGTTAGGCAATGCTGTCATTATTTTTGTTCTTAAAATTCTTTGTAATCGTTTGATATTACAGATAAAATTTCTTCATAAATGGTTTTTAGCAGGACCGAAATAATGCTTCAATAAGAATCAGAACTAAATAAAGAATTAGAGCAATGGCTTGCAACAATAGCTTATTAAATATTAATAATTTTTACACCCTAAGGAAATTGATAACTCCCGTGCATGCTTTTTCACGAGATGAATAATACTAGAATACTTATCTTCTGTTACCCGAATGCTTGGTCCCATTACACCAATCGCTGCAATTACTTCGCCCGAACTATCGAATACTGGTGCACCCATTCCTGTAGCGCCTTTTAAATGTTCGCTGGTTGAAAGTGCGTATCCGTTATCTCTAATTGTTTGAAGCTGCTCTGCTAATATTTTCGGGTCAGTAACAGTATTGTCGGCACACTTATCAAGGGTCTTACTAAGATAATTGTTAATGAAGGCCTCATCTTTGTAAGCGAGAAGAACTTTTCTTGATGCGCCGCAGTGCAGGGGGGCGTGAGCTAACGCCGAACCAATAATTTTAAGAGGGTGAGGGCCAGGAACATTTTGCACCATAACTCCATAATTGCCGTCTAACATATACATATAGGCGTCTTCACCAGTGCTTAGTGCAAGATCAGTCAAAATTGGGTAAGCTTTTTTTCTGATATCTAAATAGCTTGATGCGACAATTCCCATAGATATTAGTGCAGATCCTAAATAATAATGGGATGAATTATCATCCTGGGACACAAAGTTAGCCTTTTTTAGTGTTAGTAACAGTCTATGAACAGTACTCGGTGCTAAATCAGAAAGTTCACTTAGCTCTGATAAAGAGCATTCCTTATTGGTGTTAGTTAAAATTTTTAATAAGGTTATAGCACGTTCTACGCTTTGAACCATTTTTTCAACCTCCTAAATAAATATTGTGAGCTATTATGAACTTTAGAATAAATAATTGTTAATGAGGACCTAAATAGAAGGTATCATAGAAGACAAACATAATTGTCTAGCAAAAATTAAGCTAGTTGTTGCCAAAGAACTGGATAACTAGAAATATTAGCTCTTGCAAAAAAAAATGTATAATCGCTATTATCTTATTTAGAAACAAAATTTCTGATTGCCATAAAAGAGATATGTGGTTTTTATTTACTCATTCCATATTATAGAACGATTTCTATTTTTATGCAATGTTTTGTAAAATAAAAAAAATTATATTTAGCGAAAAACTGAAAAATTTACTTGTAAGACTATAATTTTTAATCACATAGCATAAATAATACTTATTTTTTCAAACAATTCGTAAGGTGCTCGATGCCAATTATTTTTAATAATAAATATGTGAAAATCAATAATGTTCCAAAACATAAGGCTTTGAAAAAAGAAAATACGCAGATGCTATGAAAAAAGAAGAAGATACAGGAAAGGTTTTTCTATATCATATTGCTAGCGAGATTATCACGAGGATGATAGGCATTAAAAATTAAAAGGGAATTATGTATACTTATTGTCGCCTTCTTGTTATTTTACAACCAATATATTACACTAAATACGTTATATGACGTACCATTGAGGACAATTTGTAATTGTTTTTTGCAGCAAAACTTTTGAAAAAACAAAGTATCGTGCTAAATACATGATGGTTCGCTCCAAATGAAAAGGCGAGAGAATAGTCAAGATGTGGAAACTTATATTTTTAATTAAGGTTCCTATGCTTTGTATTGCTGTCATCGTGCCAGAAAGGTATGAGGATTTTTGTATTTAATAAAGCTTTTATGGTAAAGATGCTTGTGTTGATTGGAATTATGGTAGAGAATAATGAATCTGTTAAAAGAATTAATAATACTCTTCATGAATATGGAGAATATATCGTTGGCGGAATGCCATTCCATATGTAAGTATCAAAACGATTTATTCTAAAGTGTCTGTTTAAAATAATTTGAAGAAGGGTTTTGCCAATTATAACTGCAGATCCAGAATAGCAAGGGAGTTTAGCGATGAAAAGTAAATTACTGATATGATTGCTTACACGAGAAAAGCAAAACGAACTGCTAAAAAATATAAAACAAAATATTTTACTGAGAGGTATTGCAAAAAAATGGAATACATTCTATAATACGGAATAAGAGATAATATGTGGTTAATTTAAATTAGATTTAGGGTTTTAATTAATATTTTGAAAAAGTAAGTGCTCCATCCTGGAGACCCATTATTTCCACCGCTTTTTAATAAAATTATAACACTCAATGTAAAGCGTGACTTTAATATGCTTAGATGTTATTAGTGCGTTAAACAGGTGGTGCTGACTTATGTCTGATATCCTAAAGACTCCAGCATTATGAAATTATGGTAAAAATTGAAAACAGACGGGGATATTATATGAACTTAATGGGATGCGTTTCGTATAGCGGAATGCAGAGGCTTGTTTTTGCCTCTATCAACTGGTGATGTGTACTATATACTTGTTTGGTCAAAATAATGCATAGCGGAGGTGATAAGGTTTTTATTTGCCTTGGTTATTACATGAAAAGGGGAGATTTTTTAATGAGTAAAGTTTGTACATTGTCAGAGGCGGTATCTAAGTATGTAAAAAATGGGGACCATATTGTTATTGGTGGTTTTACCACTAATAGAAAACCTTACGCAACGATTTATGAGATTTTGCGCCAAGGTTTAAAAGATTTCGTTGGTGAAGGTGGACCTGCTGGCGGAGATTGGGACTTGTTAATTGGAGAGAGCCGTGTTAAGGCCTATAATAACTGCTACACAGCTAACTCCGGCGTTACTAATGTCTCTCGCAGGTTTAGAGATTTTTATGAAAAGGGTATGTTAAACATGGAAGATTATTCCCAAGATGCCATTATGCTCATGTTGCATGCTGCATCTTTGGGCTTGCCTTTTCTGCCTGTAAAATTGATGCTTGGCACTGATTTGTTGGATAAATGGGGCATAAGTAAGGAAGTTCGTGAGACTATAGATAAATTGCCTAACGACAAATTTGTCTATATGGACAACCCCTTTAAACCAGGTGACAAAGTAGTTGCTTTACCAGTGCCTGAAATCGATGTAGCGATTATCCATGTACAAAAGGCGTCTCCGGATGGCACATGTTCCATTGAGGGAGATGAATTCCACGATGTAGATATAGCTATTGCTTCTAAGCGTTGCATCGTTACCTGCGAGGAATTGGTGAGCAATGAAGAAATTCGTAAGGATCCATCTAAGAATTCTATCTTTTGCGCCTGCGTGGATGCTGTAGTACATGTTCCTTTTGGAGCGCATCCTTCTCAATGCTATAACTACTATGACTATGATAATGCCTTCTTGAAGACTTATGATGTTGCAAGTAAGACGCAAGAAGACTTTGAAGCTTTCTGCAAGGAATGGATTTATGATGTAAAAGATCATTATGCCTACCTGGATAAACTTGGGGCTAGCCGTTTGATAAAACTAAAAATAGTACCTGGTTTAGGCTATGCTTGTGACATGACAAAGGAGGCAAAATAATGGCTGATTATACAAATTATACAAATAAAGAAATGCAGGCTGTAACTATTGCCAAGCAAATCCAAAATGGTCAGGTGGTCATTGTAGGTACAGGTTTGCCGCTAATTGGTGCTTCTGTAGCCAAGAGAGTATTTGCTCCGCACTGCAATATTATCGTAGAGAGCGGTTTGATGGATTGCGCTCCTATTCAAGTACCTCGTAGTGTTGGTGACTGTCGCTTCATGGCACACTGTGGAGTACAGTGGCCAAATGTTCGCTTCATCGGCTTTGAAACTAATGAATGGTTACATAATACAGAAAGATTAGTCGCCTTTATAGGCGGAGCGCAAATAGATCCTTATGGTAACGTTAATTCCACTTCTATCGGTGATTATTATCATCCAAAGACAAGATTTACTGGCAGCGGCGGAGCTAACGGTATTGCCACCTATTCCAATACAGTTATAATGATGCAACACGAGAAACGTCGCTTTATAGAAAAGGTAGATTATGTTACCAGTGCCGGTTGGATGGACGGCCCTGGAGGACGTGAGAGAGCCGGATTGCCTGGTAATCGTGGGCCGATAATGGTTGTTACAGACAGAGGTACTATGAAGTTTGACGAAAAGACAAAACGCATGTATCTTGCTGGTTACTACCCTACTTCTTCACCGGAAGATGTAATTGAAAACACAGGTTTTGATATAGATGTTAGTAGAGCAGTTCTTTTGGAGGCTCCAGATCCGGAAGTAATTCGAATGATCAGAGAAGAAATAGATCCAGGCCAAGCATTTATTAAAGTTCCTGTTAGTGAAACGAAATAAGATAAAGGAGAATTACCATGGGTCTATACTCAATGCCAAGATATTTTCAAAACATGCCTGAGCTAGGTAAAGAGCTAAGAAGCGAAAATGCTGAAAATACAGCTGAACTAAAAGCTGTTGAGCAGGAAATAAAAGATTTAATTCAAACCGTCGAGAACGCAGGACGTTCTACGGAATCATTAAATGAAGCCGGACAGATGACAGCTATGCAGCGTATTCTGACCTTAGTAGACGAGGGTACATGGAGACCTTTGAATAGTTTGTACAATCCGGAAGGAAACAATGACGGCTCTACAGGCATCATTAAAGGTCTGGGTCGCATTAATGGAAAATGGGTTATGATTGTGGCTTCTGACAACAAGAAACTAGCAGGAGCCTGGGTTCCAGGCCAAGCCGACAATTTGTTGCGTGCTTCTGATACTGCTAAGATTCTGCGTATTCCTCTGGTATATCTGCTTAACTGCAGTGGCGTAAAATTCGATGAACAAGAAAAAGTTTATCCGAACCGCAGGGGTGGCGGCACTCCTTTCTTTAGAAATGCGGAGCTGAACCAAATGGGCATTCCCGTTATCGTAGGTATCTACGGTACCAACCCTGCAGGTGGTGGCTACCACAGCATCAGTCCTACGGTTCTTATTGCTCATGAGAAGGCTAATATGGCTGTAGGCGGTGCCGGTATTTTGGGCGGCATGCAGCCGAAGGGTTATATAGACATGGAAGGCGCTGAACAAATAGCTGACATGGTGTCAAATTCTGTCAAGGAAAATCCTCCAGGTTCTGTAGATGTGCATTATAATGAGACAGGATTTATGCGCGAAGTGTATGCTAGCGAAGAAGGAGTCCTTGAAGGTATCAAGAAGTATGTAGGAATGCTGCCGTCTTATGATTTGGAATTCTTCAGAGTTGACGAGCCTTACCTGCCAAAATTTGAAGCCAATGATTTGTATTCTATTGTACCCATGAACCAAAAACGCAACTATGATATTTACGAAGTATTAGCGCGTATTTTTGATAATAGTGAATTCATGGAATATAAAAAAGGCTACGGACCGGAAATAGTTGCAGGTCTGGCCAAAATTAACGGATTGTTGGTAGGAGTTGTAGCCAATGTACAGGGTTTATTTTTGAATTATCCGGAATACAAGGAAAGTCCGGCAGCAATAGGCGGCAAGTTATATCGCCAGGGCCTGATTAAGATGAATGAATTCGTAACTTTGTGCTCTCGTGACAGAGTTCCATTGGTATGGATACAAGACACTTCCGGTATTGATGTAGGTGACGATGCAGAGAAGGCTGAACTGCTTGGGTTAGGCCAATCCCTTATTTATTCTATTCAGAATTCCGGCCTGCCATCTTTTGAAATTACATTGCGCAAAGGAACCGCAGCAGCTCATTATGTTTTGGGCGGACCTCAAGGCAATGACACCAATGCTTTCTCTATTGGAACGGCAGCCAGTGAAATTTATGTTATGAATGGGGAAACAGCAGCAACAGCAATGTATTCACGTCGTCTGGCGAAAGATAAGAAGGCGGGCAAGGATTTGCAGCCTACTATAGACAGGATGAACAAGCTTATAGAGGATTTTGTAACGAAATCACGGCCTAAGTTTTGTGCTCAGGACGGCATGGTAGACGAGATCGTAGATATGAATATGATCAGGCCATATATTGTAGCTTTTACAGAAGCGGCTTACCAGAATCCTAAGTCCGTTTGTCCATTCCACCAAATGTTATTACCAAGAACAATTAGGGATTTTGAAACTTTTATCAAAAAATAAATAATAGGGCATTTGCCCATTCCTATGAGTGGGCAAATGTCAATTATTATAAAAAAGGAGGCGTTCACTAATGGGAGTACTTAAATTAGGTATGTTTGAAACATTAGCCCTTGCAGTTTTAGCAATATATTTGGGTGACTTTCTTAGAAGTAAATTTACTTTTCTCAAGAAATACTGCTTGCCAAGCGCAGTTGTCGGCGGCACTATCTTTTCCTGTATATCTTTAGCTTTGTATTACATGGGTATTGCTGAGCTGCGTTTTGATTATAAGACAGCAAACACGCTATTTTATTGTATTTTCTTCGCAGCCAGCGGCGCTGCCGCAAGTATGGCCTTATTGAAAAAAGGTGGAAAGCTAGTAGTTATTTTCGCAATCTTGGCAGCAGTATTAGCGTTTTTGCAGAATGTTTTATCTGTAGGACTTGGCATGGCAATGGGAATGAACCCCCTTATCGCTCTTATGACAGGCAGTACTCCTATGACTGGTGGTCATGGTAATGCGGCTGCGTTTGCACCTTTAGCTGTAAATGCGGGTGCAACTGCTGCCTTGGAAGTAGCTTTAGCTTCTGCAACCTTTGGCTTGATTTCAGGCTGCATGGTTGGCGGACCATTCGGAAATTTTGTTATTAAACGTTTCCATCTCGAAGATCCTTCCCTAGATGGCCAGGAAGAGGCCGCTAAAGAAGGTGGCAAGGCTGTGGGCACTTTGATATCCAAAGCAAATGTTGTTAGTGCTGTTTTCATGATGATGTTAGCTCTTGGCATGGGGCAAGTATTTTTCTTAATACTGAAAAAGTTCGGTTTAAATTTACCGATTCATGTTTGCGCTATGCTGGCTGGCATATTGGTTCGAATTGCGCTCGATGCCAGAAAGAACACAAGTGAAGCTGTTTACGAAGCAATTGATACCGTTGGAGAATTCTCACTGGGACTTTTTGTTTCTATGTCCATCATTTCCATGCAATTATGGCAGTTGGCAGGATTGGGCGGTCAGCTTATGGTGTTGTTGATTGCACAAGTTGTCTTCATTCTTATCTTCGCCTATTTCCTTACATTCATGCTTTTGGGGAAAAATTACGATGCTGCCGTCATGGCTGTAGGACACATTGGTTTTGGTTTAGGTGCCGTGCCGGTATCCATGACCACAATGAGCACCGTATGTCAAAAATACCGTATGTCAAGACTGGCATTCTTTGTAGTACCGGTAATTGGTGGCTTCATAAGCAATCTTTCTAATGCCGTTATAATTTCTGGTTTTATTAATTATTGCATAGGGCTGCTAAAATAACTAACGATATTCTAGGAGGCAAGTATGAGTACGAAGTATACATTAGGCATTGATATTGGTTCGACGGCATCAAAGTGTATTATTCTGAAGGACGGGAAAGAGATCATCGGTAAATCGCTTATTGATGTTGGAGCAGGAACCAGTGGGCCGCAGAGAGCCATTGATGAAGTTTTGCGAGACGCAGGTAAGACGCTGGATGATATGACGTACATACTTGCCACTGGATACGGTAGGAACGCTTTAATGAATTTAGCTTGTAAGCAAATGAGCGAATTGTCTTGCCATGCAAAAGGAGCAGCCTTTTTATTCCATAATGTTCATACAGTTATTGATATTGGCGGTCAGGATGTTAAAGTTCTTCATATTGAGAACGGCGTTATGGTGAATTTCCAAATGAATGATAAATGTGCAGCCGGTACCGGCCGTTTTCTCGATGTTATGGCGAGAGTTCTGGAGGTAAAGGTTGCTGATCTTGCTAAACTTGGGGCAATGAGCACGCATCGTGTAGCAATAAGTTCCACCTGTACTGTCTTTGCTGAAAGCGAAGTAATCAGCCAGTTATCCATGGGTACTGATAAATGCGACATTATCGAAGGAATTCACCATTCTATCGCTAACCGTGTAACAGGTCTGGTGCGTCGCGTAGGCGTTTTGCCGGATATAGTTATGACGGGTGGCGTAGCACAAAACTTCGGGGTGGTTAAAGCCTTAGAAGAGGAGTTAGGCCAGAAAATTCACACAAGTCCCTTAACACAGTATGTCGGTGCCCTTGGCGCTGCTTTGCTTGCTTATCAAGAGACTATTGAAGAGTAAGAATAAAGGTGAGGAGAATTACTATGAGCGAAGAAGTAAAAGTGCCGGTAAAAGCGGCTAAAACGGAAGTAAGTCCGGGCGTTCAAGCATTACGAGATGTTGTGGAAAACGTGTATGCTGAAGCGCGTGAAGCTAAAAAAAGAGGAGAGCTGGTAGGCTGGTCTTCTTCAAAATTCCCTTGTGAATTGGCCGAAGCCTTTGGCCTTCATGTTGTATATCCTGAAAACCAAGCAGCCGGTATTGCGGCTAACCGTGATGGTGAGGTCATGTGCCAAGCAGCGGAAGATCTTGGATATGATAATGATATTTGTGGCTATGCTCGTATTAGTCTTGCTTATGCAGCAGGTAAAAGAGCTGCTAAAAAATTGGATTCTGCTACAGGTCAATATGTAATTGATCCTAATAGTGGCAAACCCTTAAAAGATGACAGCGGAAAAATTGTTATTGATACAGTTACCGGCAAACCTAAAAAGGATCCTAAGACAATGAAGCCATTCACTGTTGTTGATGATCTAAACGAGATTGCCAAGCTTCCGGAGGGCGAAGAAAAAGAACGCCGCACAGCAGCTCTAAAGAGTTATCGCCAAATGGTTATGCCGCAACCGGACTTTGTTCTTTGTTGCAATAATATTTGTAACTGTATGACTAAATGGTATGAAAATATTGCGCGTATGCATAACATACCTCTCATAATGATTGATATTCCTTACAATAACACTGTTGAAGTTGAGAATGCTAACATTGAGTATATACGTTGTCAATTTGAAGACGCTATAAAAAAACTGGAAGAAATCTCCGGTCGTAAATTTGATGAAGAAAGATTTGAAAAAGCTTGCGCTAATGCGAACCGTACTGCTAAAGCATGGTTGAAGGTTTGCGATTTCTTACAATATAAACCAGCTCCGATGAGCGGCTTTGACCTGTTTAACCATATGGCCGATGTTGTTACTGCTCGTGGTAAGGTTCAAGCTGCTGATGCTTTTGAACTTCTTGCTACTGAATTAGAAGAGAAAGTCAAGACAGGGGGCAGCACGCTCCCGTTCCCGGAAAAATACCGCATTATGTTTGAGGGTATTCCGTGTTGGCCTAAACTGCCAGACCTTTTCAAACCTCTCAAAGAGAACGGCGTTAATGTTACTGCTGTAGTATACGCACCAGCTTTTGGTTTTGTATATAACGGCCTTGACGAAATGGTGCGCGCTTATTGCAAAGCTCCAAATTCAGTATGCATTGAGCAAGGCGTAGCTTGGCGTGAAGGTATATGCCGCGATAATAAAGTTGATGGCGTGCTTGTTCATTACAACAGGAGTTGTAAGCCTTGGAGTGGCTACATGGCAGAAATGCAGCGTCGCTTCACTAAAGATTTAGGCGTGCCTTGTGCCGGATTTGATGGTGACCAGGCTGACCCTAGGAACTTTAATGCAGCGCAGTATGAGACACGTGTCCAAGGTCTTGTTGAAGCTATGGAAGTCAACAAGAAAGTAAGGGAGGGCGGCAAATAAGTATGGAAACTATTATTAACGAGTTTAAAGAAATAGCAGCAAATCCTAAAAAACAACTTGCTATGTATAAAAAGCAGGGTAAAAAGATAATAGGAGTTCTTCCTTACTATGCACCCGAAGAACTTGTTTTCGCTGCGGGCATGGTTCCCTTTGGTGTATGGGGAAGTAACAATAAAAATATCAGCCGCGCTAAAGAGTATTGCGCAACCTTCTACTGCACAATTGCGCAATTGTCACTAGAAATGCTCTTAGACGGAAGTTTAGACGATCTTAGCGGCATTATTACCCCAACCATATGTGATACTCTTCGCCCAATGAGCCAAAATATCCGTGTAGCTATGGGTGACAAGATGCCTGTAATATTCTTGGCGCATCCCCAAAACCGTGCTACATCTTATGGTTTGAAATTCAGCGTAAATCAATACACTAATGTAAAGAAAGAATTAGAAAAGATTACCGGCAAAGAAATAACCGATGCTGATATTCTCGAGAGCATTAAGATTTACAATGCCAGCCGTAAAGCTCGTCGCGAGTTTGTAAAATTAGCTTCTGAGCACTGCGATGTAATTAAGCCTACTGTTCGTTCCGCAGTATTAAAGGCAGCTTTCTTTATGCTGAAAGACGAGTACACAGCGAAATTGGAAGAATTGAACCAAAAACTAGCTGCTCTTCCAATTTGCAAATGGCATGGTAAGAAGATTGTTACTTCCGGTATTATTTATGACAATCCAGTGCTTCTAGCAGCTTTGGAAGATAATGATATTGCTATCGCTGCTGATGATGTTGCGTATGAAAGCCGGGCCTTCCGCATTGACGCTCCTGAAGATATAGATCCTATGATGGCACTTGCTAAACAATTTGCTAATATTGACTGTGACGTTCTTCTTTATGATGCGGAATCTGCTAAAAATAACAGAGGTGAATTCGTCGCTAAGATGGTGAAAGATAGTGGTGCTAAGGGTCTTATTCTCTTTATGCAACAATTTTGTGATCCGGAAGAAATGGAGTATCCATATCTAAAGAAAGCTTTGGAAGCAGCCCATATTCCTCACATTAAAATTGGTATTGACCAACAAATGCACGATTTTGGGCAAGCGAAAACAGCTATCCAAGCATTTGCGGAAAGTCTATAAGTGATAAAAATAGGAAGTTTTGATAATAAACTTCCTATTTACATTATATGTAACATTAAAATAAATATACTAATATAAATTAGCTATGTGTGTTCAGAGAGAACAGGGGGATAAAATAATGCGTGAAGTAGTAATTGTTAGTGCAGTAAGGACAGCAGTAGGTAAGTTTAATGGAGGACTTGCTGATTTGTCGGCACAACAAATAGGAGCCATAGTTATTAAAGAGGCTATTAATAGGGCTAAGATTAACCCGGCACAAGTGGACGAGGTTATTTTTGGCAACGTTTTGCAAGCAGGATTAGGTCAGAACCCGGCCAGACAAGCAAGTATTTTGGCAGGTGTTCCTGAAGAGGTGCCATCGTTTACCGTTAACAAGGTTTGTGGTTCAGGACTGAAAAGCGTTGAACTGGCCGCACAAGCTATTCGTGCCGGAGACGCAGATATCATCGTTGCTGGCGGTATGGAGAGCATGAGTAATGCTCCTTTTGTTACTAGCCCGAAAGCAAGATGGGGACTTCGTATGGGTGATTCTACTCTATCGGATGTGATGATTAAAGACGGCCTGTGGGATGCTTTTAACGATTATCATATGGGTATAACTGCTGAGAACATAGCAGAGAAATATGATGTTACACGCGAAGAGCAAGATCAAGTAGCGTTTGAATCACAGGAAAAAGCGTGTGCAGCTATCAAAAACGGTGCTTTTAAGGCTGAAATTGTGCCGGTAATAATTAAGACAAAAAAGGGCGAGATAATTTTTGATACTGATGAGTTTCCGCGAGAAGGTACTACAGTAGATTCATTAGCTAAATTGCAGCCTGCATTCAAAAAAAATGGCACAGTAACGGCTGGTAACGCATCGGGTGTTAATGACGGCGGAGCCGCTTTAGTATTGATGTCAGCAGATAAGGCTAAAGAGCTAGGTCTTACAGTTATGGCTCGCATCGTATCATATGCTTCTTCAGGTTTGGACCCTAAATATATGGGACTAGGGCCTATTTCAGCTTCCCGCAAAGCTCTAGAAAAAGCAAAGCTAACTGTACAAGACCTCGATTTAATTGAGGCAAATGAAGCTTTTGCAGCTCAGTTTGTGGAAGTGGGCAGGGAGCTTAACCTTGACAAAACGATGGTAAACGTCAATGGAGGTGCCATTGCAATCGGACATCCTATAGGTGCCAGCGGAGCACGCATTCTTGTAACTTTGCTCTATGCTTTGAAGTCACATAATAAGAAACTAGGTCTTGCCACATTATGTATTGGCGGCGGCCAGGGAACGGCTACTATTGTAGAATCCATTTGATGAGAGGAGGGATTAGCGCATGGATTTTGAATTAACCGAAGATCAACAGTCAATTCAACAACTAGCTAAGGAATTTGCAGAACAGAAACTAGCGTCCACCATAGCTGAAAGAGATGAAAAACATATTTTTGACAGAAGCCTGGTTAATGAAATGGGTGATGTCGGTTTTAACGGTATTTGCTTTCCAGAGACTTATGGCGGTGCAGGCGGAGACTATCTTAGCTATATTCTGGCAGTAGAAGAACTTTCTAAAGTTGACGATGGTATGGGCATTACCTTATCGGTAAACGTATCTTTGTGCGCTGGTCCAATCATGGCTTATGGCACAGAGGAACAAAAACAAAAGTATCTGCGGCCTATTGCCGAAGGAAAGCATGTTGGAGCTTTTGGACTTACGGAGCCTAATGCAGGTACTGATGCAGCTTCACAGCAAACGGTAGCCACCTTGGAGGGTGACCACTATGTCCTGAACGGCAGCAAGATTTTTATTACAAATGGCAATGAGGCTGATACCTATGTGGTTTTCGCCATGACAGACAGAGCAAAGAAGTTTAGGGGCATCTCCGCCTTTATCCTGGAGAAAGGTATGCCGGGCTTTTCCTTTGGAAAGAAGGAAAGCAAAATGGGTGGACATACTTCCATTACGACGGAATTAGTATTCCATGATGTTAAGGTGCCTAAAGAAAATCTTTTGGGCAAAGAGGGCGAAGGCTTCAAGATTGCTATAAGTACATTAGATGCTGGGCGTATCGGTGTTGCGGCTCAGGCTTTGGGCATTGCCGAAGCAGCGATGGCTCATGCTATCAAATACTCAAAGGAACGGGTACAGTTCGGCAAGTCAATTTCCTCTTTCCAGGTAATTGGTTTTAAAATTGCAGATATGGCCATAAAGATTGATGCTGCACGTTTTCTGGTATACAGAGCGGCTTGTCTCAAAAATGCTGGTAAGCCTTTTTCAAAAGAAGCTGCTATGGCTAAAGCCTACGCTTCAGATGTAGCAATGGAAGTTACAACCGAAGCAGTACAAGTTTATGGCGGCTATGGTTATACTACAGATTATCCTGTGGAGCGACTTATGCGTAATGCTAAGATTACCCAAATCTATGAGGGTACTAATGAAGTTCAACGTATGGTGATAGCAGGAGAACTTTTAAAAGACAAGAAAAAGATTACTATAGTGTAATTTAATACTTTGGAGGCAAAACGAATGGAAATCGTAGTATGTATCAAACAAGTACCAGATACAACTGAGGTAAAGATAGATCCTGTAACTAATACCTTGATTCGTCAAGGTGTACCTAGCATAGTTAATCCTTTTGACAAGAATGCTCTGGAAGCAGCACTTCAGCTTAAGGATAAATATGGTGCTAATGTTACAGTAATTTCAATGGGACCTCCTCAGGCCAAGACTGCACTGAAAGAGTGTTTATCCATGGGAGCCGATAAGGCGGTACTGATAAGCGATCGTGCTTTTGGTGGAGCGGATACATTGGCAACTAGCAATGCGTTAGCCGCCAGCATCAGGAAGATCGGCAATGTAGACATGGTTTTCTGCGGCAAGCAGGCTATAGATGGCGACACGGCACAAGTAGGGCCGGAAACAGCGGAGCATTTAGGTATTGCACAAGCAACTTATGTGTCCAGGATAGACATTAAAGGCGATACGGCTACGGTTGACAGAGAGTGCGAAGATGGATATGAAGTCATTGAGGTAAAACTGCCTGTGCTTATTTCCGTCATCAAAGCGGCTGCTTTTGAGCCGCGTTTTCCTACCGTAAAAGGGAAAATGAAGGCTAATAGAGCAGAAATTGCGGTTTGGAGTGCTGCAGACGTTAAGGCAGATGAGAAAAAAATAGGGCTTGCCGGTTCTCCTACCAGGGTTAGCAAGATTTTTAGCCCTCCGAGACGTGTTCAGGGAATAATTATCAATGAGCCCACGGCTAAGGAAAACGTTACTGTTTTGCTAGATAAACTAGCAGAAGCCAAAATTGTGTAATACGGAGGAAAAATAAAAATGGCAGTTATAGTAAATGGGGAAAAATGCGTAGGCTGTGGAATTTGTGAAACTACCTGTCCATTTGGCGCTGTAAGCTTGAAAGATGGTAAAGCAGTAATCAGTTCAGCCTGTACCGAGTGCGGAGCGTGTATTGATGTTTGCCCTGTTAAGACGATAAAAAGAGAAGAAATAGTTAAAGAAGTAACAATGGATAAGTCGCAATATAAGAATATATGGGTATTTATAGAAACATCCGAAGGTAAAATAAAAGACGTTAGCCTCGAACTATTGGGTGAAGGACGCAAGTTAGCTGACCAGTTGGGGCAGCAGCTGGCAGGTATATTGTTGGGAAAAGAAGTGAGCGCATTAGCTAAAGATATATTTGCTGCAGGCGCTGATGAGGTCTTCTTGGCAGAAGCTGATGAATTAGAACATTATAATACGGACGGATACACAGCTGTGATTACGGATTTGATACAAGAGCATAAGCCATCTGTAGTGTTGGTCGGAGCTACAAATAATGGCCGTGACTTAGGACCGCGTATTGCTGGCCGCATCGGTACAGGGTTGACAGCAGATTGCACAGATCTGGGTATTGATGAAGAAACTGGAATGGTGGCCTGGACGCGACCTGCTTTCGGCGGAAATATCATGGCTACTATTCTTTGCCCGGAACATAGGCCTCAAATGGGAACTGTACGTCCATCCGTGTTTAAAAAACCGCTGCTTGATTACGAGAGAACTGGAAAAATAACGAGAGTGGCGAGTAATATCAAGGCAGTGGATATTAGGACCAAGCTTATAGAGGTAGTAAAAGTATGCACAACATCCTGTAACCTGGAGGAAGCCGAGATTATCGTTGCCGGCGGTCGTGGCATGTGCAAGCCAGAGAACTTCAAGCTAATCGAAGACTTGGCCGAAGTATTAGGAGCCAGCATTGGAGCATCAAGGGCTGCGGTAGATGCGGGTTGGATACCTCATATGCACCAGGTTGGTCAAACGGGTAAGACGGTAGGACCCAAGATTTATATTGCCTGTGGCATTTCAGGAGCTGTGCAGCATTTGGTGGGAATGTCTTCATCTGATGTTATCATAGCCATCAATAGGGATAAAGACGCACCTATATTCCAAGTTGCAGATTACGGTACTGTAGGCGATGTTTTGGAGATATTGCCAATCATGACCGAAGAATTGCGTAAGAGAAAGGCAAACTAGGGAGGTTATGTACATGGATTTTAAAAAAGTTATGATTATCGGCGCTGGGCAAATGGGAGCAGGTATTGCACAAGTATTTGCACAAAATGGTGCTGAAGTAGTCCTGAATGATATCAAAATGGAGTTTGTTGAGAGAGGCCTGAAAGGCATTGAAAAAAACCTGTCAAAATCTGTGGAAAAAGGCAAAATCACAGCAGATGAAAAAAATGCTATTTTAAGCCGGTTTACTCCTGTGGTCGAACTGACTAAAGAAGTTTGCGATGTAGACCTTGTAATAGAGGCCGTTATTGAAAACATGAACATCAAAAAAGCGATTTTTACCAAATTAGACGAGTTGTGCCCCGAACGCACTATTTTAGCAACTAATACATCCTCACTGCCATTGACTGCTATTGGAGCATTAACAAAACGTCCTGATCGTGTAATCGGAATGCATTTTTTTAATCCAGCTGTGGTTATGAAGCTTGTAGAAATAGTTGATGGTTTGGGAACTTCGAAAGAAACATCTGAAAATATATATAAACTGGCACAAGAATTGGGAAAAGCACCGGTTAAGGTAGCTGATTTCCCAGGGTTTGTCGGCAATCGTATCATGATTCCTATGATTAATGAAGCCATTTATACCTTGATGGAAGGCGTGGCTTCCAAAGAAGACATCGATGCGGTAGCTAAGCTTGGTTTCGGCCATCCTATGGGACCATTGGCTTTGTCGGATCTGATTGGTAACGATACAGTGCTTTCTATTATGGAAGTATTGTATGAAGGACTTGGCGACCCAAAATATCGACCTTGCCCATTGCTGCGCAAATATGTACAAGCTGGCTATTTAGGCAAAAAAACTGGACGCGGTTTCTATGATTATTCTGAATAGCATTGGTAGGCATCAAAGACAGGAGGTTTAGCATGCAAGAATTCAAAAATTTAAATTTAAATATCGAAGACAAGATTGCAGTTATTACAATCAACCGTCCGCAAGCATTGAATGCCTTGAATTATGAAACTCTGCATGATTTAGATTGTTGTATCACGGAGATAAAAGGAAATAAAAAGGTATCTGTGGTTGTCATTACCGGTGCCGGCGAAAAATCCTTTGTTGCTGGTGCGGATATTAAGGAAATGTCCCAGATGAATGCGATTGAAGGACGCGAATTTGGCCGTTATGGACAAGAAGTTTTCGCGAATATAGAAAACTTGCCACAACCTGTTATTGCAGCGGTCAATGGTTTTGCACTTGGTGGTGGTTGTGAATTAGCCTGCGCCTGTGATTTTCGCTATGCGTCAGAAAATGCTAAATTTGGGCAGCCTGAAGTTGGATTGGGTATTACGCCTGGCTTCGGTGGCACGCAACGTTTAACACGTTTGGTAGGACGCGGCATGGGCAAAGAACTTATTTATGCGGCAGGTATTATTGACGCCCAGGAAGCCTTGCGGCTAGGTTTGGTGAACAAAGTTTTGCCG
>JAAYVM010000018.1 GCA_012517145.1 Acholeplasmataceae bacterium | reverse complement strand
AGATTTTCGGTTCTCATTGTTTCAATTACAAACTTCTTAAACTCTGCCGTATATCTTTTGTGCGGTATTCCCTTTGGCATAAAAAATCACCCCAATTGTTTTTCAGTATATCATACTGTCTAACAATTGGGGTGCAGTTCACGATTCCCATTGCGCTTTCTTTATAAGGAGTATGGAGTCTTGGATTTATTAAAGGTTGTTAAATACTATGATTGACAGGACGGTCATGAGAGCCATTGAAAACAAGCCGCCTTTGACTTCGTAAATTTCTTTCATTATAGCTTACCTCCCCTTTGAAGTAATTATCCGACCAGCATACATTGCTGAACTATTAGGTTATCTCTTATCTTGCTTACATTATAACCATAAGTTTTTAATAATAATAATGGTTAATTTTCATGTTAAATATTCCAATTGGTTATATTTAACACGGCGAGGATAATGTGGTATAATGCGTGTAATAAAGGAGGGGAAAGTCCCGTGGATATAGAGATATACAAGAATTTTTTGGCTATCATCGACGCCGGCAGCGTTACGGCAGCGGCTGAACGCATGCATATTACGCAGCCTTCGCTCAGCAAGCAGCTCAGAATGCTGGAAGGTTTTTACGGCGGGCCGCTGATCCTGCTCCAGCGTGGGAGGAAAGAAGTAATTCTGACCGAAGCAGGCCGCGTCTTATACGAAAAAGCGAAATATATCACGTCCCTGGAAGATTCGGCCAAGACGGAAATCGCCAGTATCAATGAAGGTGTTGTCGGTGTTTTGAGGCTTAGCAGCGCTTATTCGCGTTCACCGCTTTTTATCAGCCGTTCCATCAAAAAATTCTCCCAAATGTATCCGAAAGTTACTTACGAAATATATGAGGCAATCGCTTCTGAGCAAACTCAGCAATTATTAAATGGTGTGGCGGAAATCGGCATTACCACTACCAAACTTGATCGGCCCGAACATTTTGACGTTTTATTCTCGCGTCCTGAGTATATGGTCGCTGTTTTTAATGTCGAATCACCCTGGCTGGACGACAAAAAAACTTTGAGTTTGAAAGATCTGCAGAATATCCCTTTGAGTTTGTCGGGCAGCGGCGGCGCGATTTTCCGCAGGATTTGCCGGGATTCCAACTTTACACCCAAGATCATGAGCATCAATACAACAAAATCAACCACTTTGCAGTGGGCTAAGGATAATATAGCTGTTGCGATAGTTACTGCTGAGGACAGCGAATATTTTGGCGATCAGCTCATCATAAAAAAACTTAATGATAAGCGTTTTATTATGCAAAAAGATATTGTGAAGGTCAAAGACAGGCCTTTATCGAAGATCGCGGAAAAATTTGTTCAGTTCTACGGCGAACAACGCAGCAGCGAACAAAAGAAGTAGCGTAATAAGAGAAAACCATAATGCACAAAAACAAGAAAGCTAACTGCCATGAATATGAGCAGTTAGCTTTACTTGTTGTGAGGGGAAATAAGGAGATATTCTATTAGTTTCTGATCAGGTAGTCAAAGGCGCTCAGTGCTGCATTAGCCCCTGCTCCCATGGAAATAATTATTTGTTTATACGGGCAATCCGTACAATCGCCAGCGGCAAAAACACCGGGAATGCTGGTTGCACCATATTTATCAACGACGATTTCGCCGAAGGCATTCAAGTCCAGCGTATCCTGCAGCCATTCCGTATTCGGCAAGAGACCGATTTGAATGAAGATGCCGTCTACTGCAAGTTTGACCTGTTCATTTTGCAGGCAATCCAAGTAGGTTAGACCTTGCACCTTTTCGCTGCCGAAAATCTCAGTAGTCTTGGCATTGGTTATTACTGTGATATTCTCTTTGCTGTAAACACGGCTCTGTAATATTTCGTCGGCTGTAAGTTTGTCCGATGCCTGCAAAAGTGTAACATGGCTGGCAAGGCCTGCCAGATCGAGCGCTGCTTCGACACCGGAATTACCGCCGCCGATAACAGCGACGTTTTTGCCTTTGAACAAAGGGCCGTCACAGTGAGGGCAGTAGGCGACGCCTTTCGCCTTGAATTCGGCTTCGCCAGGGACGTTGATATTGCGCCAACGAGCACCGGTTGCGACGATTACTGTCTTGCTGCGCAGGATTGCACCGCTTACCAGCTCAATCTCTATCAGGTCGGCTTTCTTCAAAGTCTTGACCTTTTGCAGCTTGATTACATCAATATCATAGGAACGAAGATGTTCCTCAATGTTGGCGGCAAGGGTCGGCCCTTCCGTGTATTTGATGCTGATGAAATTTTCGATGCCGAAAGTATCGTTGATCTGACCGCCCAGCTTTTCGGCTAACAGTCCTGTGCGAAGTCCTTTGCGGGCTGCATAGATGGCAGAGCTTGTGCGGGCAGGACCACCGCCGATCACCAGCACATCATAAGGTTCTTTGGCTTCTACACCAGTAAGATCCGGTTTGATATCCAGCTTGGCCAGGATTTCTTCGAGTTCCATGCGTCCGCTGCTGAATGGCTCGCCGTTGAGATAAACGGAGGGAACAGCCAAGATGTTTTTGGCTTCGACTTCTTCTTTGAAAATAGCTCCGTCAACCATCGTATGCGAAATGTTGGGATTAAGCAGACTCATGATGTTTAAGGCTTGTACGACATCTGGACAATTGTGGCAGGTCAGGCTGACGTAGGTCTCAAAATTGAAAGGGCCTTTGATATTTTTGATCTGGTCAACAAGGGATGCATCTATTTTGGGTGGATAACCGCTTGTCTGCAGTAAGGCAAGCACAAGCGAAGTGAATTCGTGACCCAAGGGAATGCCGGCAAAAGTGATGCCGGTATCCTGATTGACTTTATTGATGCTGAAGCTTGGTACTCTTGCCAGCGCAGTTTCTTTGACGTGAATCTTGGCAGACAAGTCGGCTAGTTCCCGAACGAACTCTGACATTTGGTGCGAAGCAGGGTCATCAGCTACACTAACCTTGATCAGAACATCGTTTTCCATCAACTGCAAATATTGACTTAGTTTTTCCCTGACATCATTATCGAGCAACATGATCGTTCAGCCTCTTAAATCTTGCCGACGAGGTCCAGGCTTGGTTTCAGGGTAGCCGAACCTTCGTGCCATTTGGCCGGGCAAACTTCGCTAGGATTTTTCCTGATGTATTGTGCGGCTTTGATTTTGTTGAAGAGGGCACTTGCGTCACGACCGATACCGCCGGCATTGATTTCTACTGCCTGAATGATGCCGTCAGGATCGATGATAAAGGTGCCGCGGTCTGCCAGTCCTTTTTCTTCAATCAGCACTTCAAAGTTTCTGGAGAGCACATGAGAGGGGTCGCCAATCATGAAGTAGGTGATTTTTTTGATGGCATCCGAGGTGTCGTGCCATGCTTTGTGGGTGAAATGAGTATCGGTAGATACGGAATATACTTCTACGCCCAGTTCCTGCAGGGACGCATATTGATTTTGCAGGTCTTCCAGTTCAGTAGGACAGACAAAGGTGAAGTCAGCAGGATAAAAGCAAACGACGCTCCATTTGCCTTTGAAATTAGCTTCGGTAATTTCCACGAATTTTCCATTATGATAAGCTTGCGCTGTGAAAGGTTTTACTTCTGTTCCAATTAATGACATGTTTAATTCCTCCTAAAAGTTAAATAAATTTTATTTGATAACAAATTACAATTAATAATAGTTATCTGTTGAGTTAAATTATTGTATAAATCGAGGAAAATGTCAAGTTGATTTTAGGTAATTTTTTTTTAAATTTATATCATACCATATTGATTATATATGAAATGGGGAATATAATAAATAAACGGAGGTGCTCAAATGAGTGAATTGCTTAAAATAGAAAATCTGCATGTGTCAGTAGGCGACAAAGAACTGCTGCACGGCATTAATTTAACAGTAGAAAAAGGTAAGGTACATGTCATCATGGGCGTCAACGGCGCTGGTAAATCCACGCTGATGCACGCTATCATGGGTAACCCTGCTTACAAGATTACAAAGGGCCGTATATTATTCGAAGGCCAGGATATCACTGAGCTTTCGGTTGATAAGCGCGCTAAACTGGGAATCTTCTTGTCGTTCCAGTCGCCTGTAGCGGTGGCGGGCATTACTATGGAAAA
Organism: Acholeplasmataceae bacterium; assembly: GCA_012517145.1. Lineage (GTDB taxonomy): Bacteria > Bacillota > Negativicutes > Acidaminococcales > Acidaminococcaceae > RZYP01. The sequence goes on along the minus strand of JAAYVM010000018.1, from coordinate 12,167 downwards.
TTTCATCCGTACCACCAAAACAACGGTCAGCGGTCAGCAGCAGAAGGTCTTTGCATTCAAAAAGCTGCTGAAGGAAAGGATGAATAATCTCAGCATGGATGCTTCTTATGCGGAACGTTATCTGAATGATGGTTTCTCCGGCGGTGAGCGTAAGAAGAGTGAAATTCTGCAGCTACGCCTTTTGGAGCCGAAACTCGCGCTGCTGGATGAGACTGATTCCGGTCTTGATGTTGATGCGGTGCGTATCGTTTCCAAGAATATTTCCGAATATCATAACGAAAATAATTCTATCCTGCTTATCACGCATCTGAATCAGATATTGCAGTTGATCAAACCGGATGTGGTGCATATTCTTATTGATGGGCAGATCGTCAGGGAAGGCGGTGCCGAACTGGCTGACGAGGTTGAGCAAAATGGTTTCGATGCTTATCGCCTCGCTGTGAAGGGTGATGGAAATGACGAAGCATGAAGAGAAAAAGAGAAGCAATATCGAAGATGTGAATAGAAGCATTTACGATATTAAGGATAAGGTTGAGTATTCTTTTAAAGCTGATACCGGACTTACTGAAGAAATAATTCGTGAAATATCGAGTCAAAAGGAAGAGCCGGAGTGGATGCTCGAGAAGAGACTGGCGGCGCTGAAAATTTATGATAAGCTGGATGTTCCGCCCTGGATGCCGGATATTTCCGATCTTGATATGTCGCATATCGATACCTATGTCAGGCCGCGTACAGATATGAAAGGTAGCTGGGAAGAGCTGCCAGAGAATATCCGTGATACCTTTGATCGTCTTGGCATCCCGGAAGCGGAGAAAACTTCGCTCGCCGGTGTCGGTGCGCAGTATGATTCCGAGGTCGTCTACCATAATGTCCATGAGGCATTGGCTAAGCAGGGTGTCATCTACGTGGATTTTGAGACGGCAGTCAAGCAGTACGAAGATTTGGTCAGACCTGTCTTTGGTACTTTGATTCCTCCGTCTTACCATAAATTTGCAGCGCTGCATTACGCGGCGTGGTCCGGCGGTTCTTTTGTCTATGTGCCAAAAGGTGTAGAGGTGTCGATGCCGCTGCAAAGCTACTTCCGCCTCAATGCTCCCGGTGCGGGACAGTTTGAACACACGCTGATCATCGTGGATGAGGGGGCATCATGTCATTTCATTGAGGGCTGTTCGGCTCCTAAGTATAATGTGGCAAACCTGCATGCCGGCGCGGTCGAACTTTTTGTCCGCAAGGGTGCTAACTTACGTTATTCAACGATTGAAAACTGGTCCAAGAATATGTATAACCTGAACACGAAACGTTCTCTGGTGGAAGAAGACGGCAGCATGACTTGGGTCAGCGGCTCTTTCGGTTCACATGTTTCCTGCTTGTATCCTGATACGGTGCTGAAGGGCGACAGATCAAAAGCTGAATTTACAGGTATCACGTTTGCCGGCAAAGGACAGTACCTGGACACGGGGTCAAAAATAGAATGTCTGGGCAAAGAAACTACCGCGACAGTGCATTCAAAGTCGCTTTCCAAGGGCGGCGGCACTGCCATTTATCGCGGCGTTGTGCATATTGGGCCAAAGGCACAGGGTGCCAAGGTATCAATCAGCTGCGAATCGCTGATGCTGGACAATGAATCTCGTTCGGATACCATACCGGACATCATTATCGAGAATGACAATATTGATTTGGGACACGAAGCTAAGATCGGCCGCATCCCTGATGAAAACATTTATTACCTGATGACACGCGGTTTGTCGGAAGAAGATGCCAAGGCTATGCTGGTAAGAGGCTTTGCGGAGCCGATTTCCAAAGAACTGCCGCTGGAATATGCGGTAGAGATGAACAAGCTTATCGATCTGGAATTCGAAGGGTCTATCGGCTGAGGAGGGGCACATGAAAGAAATAGCAATTAACAGGCTGCCGGTGCTTACTTATCGGTACCTTAAAACAAATGATACCAAAATTTTATTCTCTGCCCCGCAGGTTTCCGCTGCCGCTGACTTTTCCGACAAGACTTATGTCACTGTCGGTGCGGAGTTTCCGGAAAACTTTGAAGGTGCTTCGTCAGAAACTTTGGCGGCAGCACTGGCAGGTGAAAAATATACGATTACGATTCCGTCTGGAATGCAGGCGAAATTAACGATAGAAATAAAACTGGAAAATCAGCATGCAGACTACGCCGGTGCTTATCATTTCCTGCTGCAGAAGGGTGCCAAGCTTGAACTTGTCTGGAAGTTATCAGGCACGGAAGCTGCACAGGGCTCCTATCTGGCCTCTTACTACGAACTGGAGGACGCAGCGGAGCTAAAGATTTCCAAACTGCAGGCAGATCTTGCGGAAGCCACTCTCTATGACCAGCGTTTCTTCAAACTGGGGAAGGCGGCCAAGGCAGATGTTGCTTCGGCAGAACTGGGCGGCAAGCAGGTAATTGTGCATAGCCGCGGTGCTCTGAACGGAGACGAAGCTGCTTTGACAGAAAGAACAGTATATACCGGGACAGGCAAGCAGCATCTGGATTTGTTCTATCATATTGATCATTGGGGCAAGAAAACAGTGTCGCTGATTGATGGCAAAGGTGCACTCGCCGGTGAAGCGAAGAAAATCTTCCGCAGTACTCTGGACTTTCACCGTGGCTGCGCAGGTTCTGAAGGTGAAGAAGGTGATTACGCTATACAGTTGTCACCCAAGGCCAAGAACATTTCTCTGCCGCTCCTCTTGTGTACGGAAGATAATGTTGCCGGTAACCATGCTTCCAGCGCCGGTCAAGTCAGCGAAGAAGACGTTTACTATCTGATGAGCCGTGGGTTTTCCTGGGAGGAAGCAAGGCGCATAATCGTGGAATCCTTGATGCGTCCGATAGTTGACAGTCTTGAGACATCGCTGCAGGAAGAGACTCTGGAAGAAATACGGCGTAAGCTGGATGCTAAAGGAGAGTAAAATATGAACATTGAATTGATTCGTAATGATTTCCCTATCTTGAAAACGATCAGTGCCGGACGGCCGCTTGTCTATTTTGACAATGGTGCGACTACGCAGAAACCGCTGCCGGTGCTGGAAGCTATCTATGAATATAACAGCCGTCAGAACGGTAATCCGCACAGAGGCTCGCACGTACTCGCTATTGCAGCTTCGGAAGCCTACGATGGTTCGAAAGAAGTGGTGCGCAAATTCATTAATGCCAGGAGCACCCGTGAAGTAATCTATACGCGCAACACAACGGAAAGTCTGAATCTGGTTGCCCGTTCCTATGGTGAAACGCATCTCAAAAAAGGCGACCGCATCGTCATCACCGTTGCCGAGCATCACGCCAATCTGGTTACCTGGCAGCGAGTCGCCCAAAAGACCGGTGCTGTGCTGGATTATATCTATATCGATAAAGAAACCGGCAAGTTTAAAGAAGAAGATTTCGCGAAGATTGACGCTAAAACTAAAATCGTGGCTTTTGCTCAGGTCAGCAATGTACTTGGCCTTGTCTTCGACCCGAAACCATTGATCAACCTTGCTCATCAACACGGGGCTGTGGTTGTACTGGATGGAGCGCAAAGCGTACCGCATCAGCAAGTCGATGTGCAGGAGCTGGACTGTGATTTCTTCGTTTTTTCCGGACACAAGATGTGTGCTTCTGGTGGTATTGGAGTGCTCTACGGCAAGGAAGCGCTGCTCGAGGATATGGAGCCGTTCAATCTGGGCGGTGATATGATTGACCGTGTGGAAGAACAGGTTACTACTTTTGCCGAACTGCCAACTAAATTTGAAGCTGGCACACCTAATGTCGAAGGAGCTGTTTCTTTGGCGGCGGCGATTAAATACTTAAACAATATTGGGTTTGAAGAAATTGAGGCACACGAGAAAAAGCTCGTTACCCTGGCTATCGAAGGTATGAAGAAAATACCTTATGTCAGGATCATCGGCTCGGACAATCCGGCAGAAAAAACAGGGCTCGTGGCATTTACTGTTGATGATGTGCATCCGCATGATGTGTCGGAGCTACTTTCGGCGGCAGGCATCTGCATTCGCACCGGGCACCACTGCGCACAGCCGCTGCATATTTATCTGGGCGTCAACGCGACCTGCAGGGCGAGCTTCTATTTCTATAATACAGAGGAAGAAGTAGCTTATTTCTTGGATAAACTAAGCAAAGTACGAGCTGCTATGGGGTATAAGGACTAATGGATGTTAACCAACTGTACACAGATATTATACTGGAGTATAACAACGACAAAACGAATAAACGGGAAATCTCCTGCCCAACCATCTCGGAGCATGGGCATAACGCTAACTGCGGCGACGATATCAAATTGCAGGTGGTTCTGAAAGACGGCGTTATCGCCGATATTGCCTATACCGGCAACGGCTGCGCCATCAGTCAGGCATCGACGGCAATGCTGATTGAGCTGCTGGGAGGAAAGACCGTGGAAGAAGCAATGCGGCTTACCCGTCTTTTCCTAGACATGATACTTGGCAAGGTAAACGATGAAGGGCAGTTGGAAGAACTGGAAGCCGCTGCTTATCTAAAAAACATCGCCAAAATGCCGGTACGCGTCAAATGTGCGGTACTCGCCTGGCATACGCTGGCCATCGCGTTGGAAAAAGAACTGGCAAAGAAAAAATGAAAAATGAGGAAGCGCGGGGACGTTTCTTTTGCTTCCCAAATTTGGGAAGCAAAAGAAACGTCCCCTGTAAGATATGGTTAAGAAGGATGACCTAAGAGGTAATAGAATAATCCCGAACATTCTTGTTTTTTGTATAATGGGGTGGAAGGATATGAATGCAAACGTCCCAGGGAAGATTTTCTCTATACCCATAGCACAGACTATTCATCCATTTCCAAAGCATTTTCGTTTTAGCTGGTTGGGATTTCCATTCCCGTTTCACTTGCAAGGCTGTTATCTTTGGATTTGTAATGGATCATCCTTCTAATCTTTTCTTTATGGAGGTTAATCATCATGGTTTCAAATTACCCCATTATCGGTATCGACGTTGCCAAGCATTTCTGTTTCTACGCAGCTGTCTCTCCTCTTGGCAAACCATTCCTCAAACCATTTAAGGCTTTTAATACCAAACAGGGTTTGCTATTCGCTCTGGACCAAATAAAAAAAGCGGAAAATGCGTTTGGTATTAAACCGCTCATCTCTCTAGAATCAACGGGTCACTACTCTGCTCGCATCGTCCACTTTTTCCTTAAGCAGGGGTTCGAAGTCTTCCTCATCAATCCCCTTGTGTCTCATTCTATCAAAAATTCTGCCGTTAGAAAAGTCAAAACAGACCCCGTTGATGCTTTAGAATTAGCCAAATTACTCCTTCTTCAGGACTTCCATCCTACTCACTTAAACTCTGATGCTCTAACTAATCTTAAACTTCTGGTCAGAACCCGCTTCCAACTTGCCAGCCAGCGTATTACCTTATTAAATCAACTCGTCGCTGCTGTTGAACAGCTTGCTCCTTTATTCACAACTGTCTTCAATCCTGGCTCTTTAACCGCGCTTTCATTATTAACTCAATTCCCTTTTCCCTCTCAATGGCTTGACCAGAATAACCACACTGTGATTCTTTCTCTACTGGAAAGTTTGCCACGAAGGGGAAAAGCGTACTCCAAGAATAAATTCACCGCTCTACTTGCTTGCGCTGAAGACGCACTGGTTAGTGGAATGAATTATTCTGCCCATGGCACTGTTGTCCAAGTCTATGCCAAAACCTTATGTGTCTTAGATCAACAAATTGCAACACTAGATGATGAAATCAAATCTGTGGCTGCTCAGCTTCCGGAATTCTCTCTGCTTAAAACTATTCCTGGCATTGGAGATACTCTGGCACCTATTATTCTTGGCGAAATAGGTGACATTACTAGATTTAACAATTCTAAACAATTAGTTGCTTTTTGTGGTGTAGATCCAAGTGTTAAGCAGTCTGGTAACTTTATCGGTTCAAAAAACAAGATAAGCAAACGCGGTTCTCCCTTTTTAAGACGCGCTCTTTATCTTGCAGCAACTACGGCAATACGCAAAGATACAAAAGGTCGATTAGTTAATCCTGTTATTTATGAGTACTATCATGAAAAGGTTCTTTACAAACCCAAAAAGCTGGCTCTTGGTGCTGTAATGAACAAGCTTGTACGAATAATTTATTCTGTACTGAAAAATATGCAATCGTTTCATCTTATCAGCTCTGCTGAACAAGTTGAGCTGCATCTTAATACAAGAAAAAAGGCAGCCTGAACCATAACAAAGCAGAAGATTATATTGTCTTTGCAGTAGATTGTTCGCTATTCGCAAAGGCTTATTAGTTATGCCATTTTAATTAGGCCGCATTTTTCAAAAAATCATTTGACTTTAGTTAGCTGGTCTGCGCTTCGCTTGCAATATTTGCTCTTTGCAGAAAATGGTAAAAGCAAGGCGAAATCGGTAAAATCGTAGACTAAAACAACTATAAAAATATAAGATAATAATGAAATAGCATTTGTCAAAAGAAAGATTGTTATTTTGTTTTTTGCTAGCTCAGATTGTTATAGAAAGGGATCATGAATCATGCAAAGAGGCAGCAAAGGATTTACTTTGGTTGAATTGATTGTTGTTATTGCGATTTTAAGCGTATTATTAGGTATGGCTGTCTTACGGATTGCTTCAGCACGTGAGGACGCTGACAAAAAAGCTTGCTATACAGACCGGGCTTTGATTGCCAGAACCTATCAATTGGCCTTAATTAAAAATAGCTCGACTTCGTTGCAGAATTTTATTGATGATCCGGCAATCTATGGTACATATTACAGTGTCAAACCAACTTGCCCTGCGGGCGGTACTTATACGGCGATCAACGGGAAAATCGTTTGCAGTCATCCGGAACATGATAATGAAGTTTCTGCAGGGAGTGGCACAACTGTAGAGGTAACATCTAACAGTTTGATTTTGACCATCAAAGCGCTGGCCAGTATCGATAAATATAATAAAAACGGCAACCCGTTAGACGGCCAAAAGTTAAATGAGGAATTGAAAGAAAAGTTGGGCGATGCGTTTTTACCCGTCGAGGACTATATTATAGAAATGGCTTTTGGTGATAAATACAAAGGAAGCGGTTTGACTTGGCGAACTGACTCGGCAGGACCAACAACAATTTATTTTGCCGGTGACGGAAGTAGTAATCACAGTAATTGGGCTGCTTATTTAGTAGTAGTTGATGGTGTTCTCTACAAAACAAAGCTAACTGAGGGCAATGGTTCGATAAGAACAGCTGGTGTTGCGCAATTGTATCAAAAAACCGGTACTTCATTGCAGGAAGCACTTGCCAAAGATTTCACTGTAGTAGGACCGATTGATTATTAAGAAGAGAGTACAATAAAATAGTTCGAATGAGAGTGGTACAAAGGGGACTGCAGACTGTCCCCTTTGGTCTTTTTTGCCATGCTGAGGTCTATTTCTGACACTTCTTCGCAAATTCGATGACTGTGTTATTGAATTTGTCTGCCTCTTCATAAAAAAGCATATGACCACTTTGATGAAAAGGAACGCATTCGCCATCCGGAATTTGTGCAGCCATATATTGACCTTGCTTGATACTCTCAACAAATATTTTGCTGTTGGCGGATAAGACAACTGTAGGGATGGTGATAGTTGGGAGTACATTGGTGAAATCGCTGTAGATATAATCGGAGTACAAAGCAATTCCTATATAAGGCGGCAATTTCAGACATTCTTCATTTACCCATTCGGTACCGGCTGGTTGGGTAGCCTTATAAAACATGCCGTTGATGAAAGCATTTAAGAAAGCTTCTCTGTGGTTGACCAGATTATTTACCATGACATTAAAACCTTCAACATTGTGGTTTCTGAGGCTGTGACTATTCCACTCGCCGTCGCTGAAGGGAAAAGCGGTCATATCTATGAGCCCAAGGCCTGCCAGTTTGCTGTCAGCTTTGAATTGCTGCCAGTATGACAAAAGGGTAGGGCCACCTAGCGACCAACCCATCAGGATAACATTTTCCAGTTTTAACTCTAAGATTAATTCGCGTATATCCTTAGCCAGTCTGCTCAACACATAACCTTGCAGACCCTTGCTTGATTGTCCATGACCGCGCAAATCAAGAGTTACCACTTTGAAATGTTTTTTCAGCACAGGAACGTTGCGCTGGAAAAATTTGGAGGAGCATGACCAGCCATGTACTAAAACCAAAGGTTGGCCTTCGCCTTCTACTTCATAATAGATAACAGCCTCATCTGAAGTTCTGAAAAAACCTTTTGTTGCCATAACACTGCCTCCTGAAAAATATATTATCTTTTTAAAAAAGATATTTATACCTTCGACTTTTTGGAGGTTGGTTCCTGCATTTTTTCACAAATTGACTATTTTCGTTAAAAAAAGTGGTACAAAGGGGACCGTCCCCTTTGTACCACTTCTTATATGTGAGTTTTTAGCTGATACCCATGAAGCTGATAATCATGCGGGTCAGGAACATCGACAAGACGGCGTCGATGATGGGAATAGCGATGATCAGCGGGTGATGTTTGGGATTCGTGCCGGAAGTGACGACGCAGCGGACGAAGTGGCCGATCAGCGTGCCCATGGTAATCGTTGCCGGGAAGAGAATGGTTGCCTGGATGGCATTGATCGTGCCATCGGCGTATAAAGTAGCTGCAGTGGCAGCACCGGCTGCTTTGGCGAAGAAGGCCGAAATCAGCGCAACGATTGCCTCGCCAGGAAGACCGAAGATGGCCATTACAGGGGAAATAATGTTGCCGATTATTGCCATCAAACCTGTGATTTTCAAGAACGTTATTAATACGTAGGCAATAATCATCGCCGGAATAATTTTTTCAACGCCTAAATAAAAACCGTTCTTGGCACCGAACATAAATTCTTCTAAAAGGGAGCGCTTTGGTTGTATTGCGGCAGTATCTTGGGTGCTCATTAAGCTTTACCTCCTTCAACGGATACTTCTGAGACAGTTTCTTCTTGGCGTGCAAGGTAAAATCTTACGATATTTGCACCGATGATCTTAACAACGATTTCTACTGCCAGAATTATACCTACAGGCAGTACAGAGATAGCAAGAAGCGGAGCGCCGCAGTCGAAAGTGTTGGTTACAACTCCGGAAGCAGCATATTGGTAAGCTACAAAGGTGCTGCGTTCTTTGTCGTTTATCTGGCCGTTGTCATACATTTGTCTGGTTAATGCAGCACCGACATCTGTACTGGTCATGGAGCTGACCAGTGGCAGACCACAGACACCAGGAAGTCCCATTAGTGGACGCAGAATTGGCCTTACGAGACGTTCGGCTGCGAGCAAGGCACCAAGAGATTCAACGACACGAATTAATCCTAAGGCGAACATTACAGTTGGCATCAGAGTCAGGCCGAACATAAAGCCTTCGCGGGCACCGACACCGCCTTTGCCGGTAAATGTGTCGGCTCCTATTTTGCCGAATTTACCAATAAGTACTTGAAAGTCGATGGCGCTGAAAGCGCCGGCATGCGCTAAAACTCCGGAGAAAGAAAAGGCGATGAAGATGAAGGACAGCCATCCTCGCCAAGTCAGCTTGTGTTCATAGTCTGTTTGTTGTTTGAATTCCATTTTCATTCCTCCCGAGTTTTTTTGTTATTGATTATTTATTTTGGAGAGAATTGCTATTAGCAATTTCGCTCTGCTGAAGAGAGTCTCAACAACGGCGAATTCTTCCACCGTGTGATTGCGTCCGCCCTGCACGCCCATAGCGCAGCATGATGGTACGCCTGCCGAGGTTGTATAGCCGCAGTCAGAGGCACCGCCAACGGCTTTGGGAGTCAGTTCGCCGAAACCTTCCGAGGCAGCAACATCGCGGATGAAGTCGAATAACTTCATGGAACCGTCAAGACGCAGCATCGGATTAAATTCCAATATTTCCGTCAGTTTCGTAGTGGTGTCCTTAACATAAACTTTGTCAACAATGTCCTGCAGTTGTTTTTTGACTGCCGGCAGATAGGAAGCGTTTTTGAAACGCATATCACAGATTATTTTGCAGTAGGCCGGGGTAGCATTGCAGACGGTACCGCCTGTGATGACGCCGACGTTGAAGGTGTTGCCCTTTTCCCAGTCGGTCAGATTTTCGATGTCCAGTATTTTGTGAGCCATTTCCTTGATGGCACTGCGGCCGTTTTCCGGATCGTTGCCGACATGGGCGCCTCTGCCGAAAACTTCTATCTGGAACTGATACATCCCTTTGCGTTCTACGACGATGCCGTTATCCACGAAACCTGTCTCGAAATTAAAGGCTGCAAAAGCGCCTTTTGCTTCTTCCAGTATTTTGGCCGGAGCAGTGCTGTGAGCATGGCCAACTTCTTCATCACCCAGGAGAATTACTTTGACCGGATAGTTGTCCCAACCAGTTTCTTTAAGCGCCTTTAAGGCGTAAGCAAGAATAACGATGCCGCCCTTCATGTCAAGCACGCCGGGACCGTAGGCTTTGCCATCTTCAATCTTGAAAGGTCGTTCAGCGACAGTACCGCCTTTGAAAACAGTATCCATGTGTCCGGTCAGTATGATGAAGGGTTTGCTGCAGTCGCCGAATTCGCTGATCAGCATATTGCCGGCGTCACTAAACTTATGAAATCTGTTTTTGCCGTCGATGCTGGCAAAGAAGTCTGCAAGAATGCTGCCAACTTCATCGACACCTTCTTTGCAGCCGGGTCCGCTTTCGATGTTTACTAATTTTTCCCATAGTGCAAGCATATTTTCCTGGTTTTCGTCAATGACCTCATATGCCTTTTGTTTCATGTCCACTGTTCATCACCCCTTAAAAAAATAAAACGCCGCCTGATTGACCTTGTCAACAAGCAGCGTTGCTTAAATAAATGATATACGAGAGTTCCAGAGATACAAGCGCTTAATCGCTTATTGGAACAATATTTTGTTGGCTTTATCGTAAAGCATATTAATAACTGTGTCAAGAGCGAGTGTAAAATTATTACGATTGTATACTGTATACTTTCGATAATAATATTTCTTTTTTAAAATTCGAGTGTTATATTTATGCTATGAAAAATAACTTGCGCTTAGACGAATGCATCAAAAAAAGTTTATCGGAAAGTATCAGCGATTCTTTGCGGGACAGCATTATGACAGGTGGCTTGACTGAAGGAACTCAGATCAAGCAGGACCACATGGCGCAGCAATTTAATGTGAGCATCAGCGTCATCAGGGAAGCCCTGAAAATTTTGGAAGGAGAGGGCTTGGTAGAATTCCTGCCGAATCATGGGGCCGCAGTCGCGAAACTTTCTTCACAGGAAGCTCTGGACATCTTCGCCATCCGTGTTCTACTGGAAACAGAGGCTTTGGCACTTTCCATTCCTCAACTGACAGCAGAAGACAATCAAAAGCTGGAGGCAATACTGGCGGAAGAAGAGCTTTGCACAGAACCGCAGCGCTACAACGAATTGAACTCTTTGTTCCACGAATTTCTGTATAAGTATTGTGCCAATCAACGGTTAAATGACCTGATCCGGCTGCAGCACAACAACGTGGGCAGGTATCTTGTCTTTTATCTGGATAAGATGGAGTTCAAAGAGCAGTCGCACAAGGAACATTTGCAGCTTCTCGAGGCCTGCAAAGCCAAAGACATCGCGAAGGCCAAGAGATTATTGAAACAGCACATGCAAAAGGCCGGCAAACAGCTTGCCGCATTTTTGCAAAAATAAAAATACAAGCTGAAGAAGGCAAAATGGGGGATTAACATGACAACACAACGTATATTGGCTTTCAAGAAGGAGTACATCGAAACGCGGCCTTCCATCAGCAGCCAGAGAGCAAAAATTTTCACTGAATCTCATAAGGCGACAGAGGGTGAAGCGGTCATTATCAGACGCGCGAAAGCTTTTCGCGATGTCTGCCGCCAGATAAATATCTCTATTTTCCAAGACGAACTGATTGTCGGCAGCATTGGTGAATTCAGACGCAGCGGTATCATTTGCCCGGAATATTCCTGGCAGTGGGTCGACGAAGAGATGGACAATTTTGCGGACAGGACGCAGGATCAGTACAATATCAGCGACAGTGACAAAAAGGTCCTGCGTGAAGAAATTTTCCCGTATTGGAAAGGGAAATCACTGGAAGAAACTATCCTGGCGAGACTGGACAAAGACACGGCAAAAGTGTTGGTAGATACGGGGATTGTTGACAACGATTCCAAATGGCGCAGTGCTGTAGGTGAGATT
>JAAYVM010000203.1 GCA_012517145.1 Acholeplasmataceae bacterium | reverse complement strand
ATGAGGAAGGTTTTCTCTATCCGGAGGTGCTCGCGGAAAGATGCATCAACTGCGGCCTTTGTGACAAGGTGTGCCCTGTCCTTAATCTTCCTGAACAGCAACCGGTATTGGCGGTCTACGGCTGCAAAAATAATGATGATGAAGTGCGTTTTACAAGTTCCAGCGGCGGTACTTTCACGGCCATCGCCGAAGATATTTTAGCCAGAGGCGGTGTAGCCTTTGGAGCTGCTTTTGATGAAGAGTGGCAGGTACATCACGCAGCAGTTCACAACTCTGAAGAGTTAAAAAAATTACGCGGTTCGAAATATGTACAAAGTGCTACCGGTGGTACTTATAGTGAGGCTGAAAAGTTATTGAAACAAGGGGTATGCGTCCTTTACAGCGGTACGCCCTGTCAGATAGCGGGATTGAAAGGTTTTTTAGGCAGAGAATACGATAATCTGTATACGGTTGACGTAGTGTGTCACGGTATTCCAAGTCCTCTTATTTATCGAAAACAGCTTGCAGAGGTTGAAGCCGCAACAGGCACTTCCATTCAAGAAGTTCGTTTCCGTGACAAGAACGATGGCTGGAAAGGCGGGAGGCTGATTTTTCAAACTGAAAGCGGTGCCGTAAACAAAAGTATGCGTGAGAGTCCTTATATGAAGTTGTTTCTGTCCGGATTAAGTGTGCGCCCTTCCTGCCCAGAATGTCACTATAACAACCAACACAGCTCGGCTGATTTGACTATCGCTGATTATTGGGGTGTCAATAAGCAATTTCCGGAATATGACGATGATAAGGGTGTAACGCTGGTAATGGTAAATAACGAAAAAGGCCAGGAATTATTCGAGAACATTAAGAGTCAGATAAATTATATTGTTACGGATTTTTCTAAGGGTGCCCAATATAATTATGCTATAACCAAAAGGACGGAGGTACATCCTAGACGCAAAGAGTTCTTTGCCGACCATGACAAGCACACCCTGGAAGAATGGGCTGAGCTGCTGCTTTGAAATCTTGAAAAAAGTATCAAAAAAACGAAAATGCCTCCTTTTTAAGGAGGCATTTTCAATTACTTAGTCAAACTTTTCGTCCAAATGGGCACCATCGCAAAAAGGTTTATTTGCCGATTTGCCGCACCGGCATAATGTATAATGACTTTCGGCTTGTGGCACAGTCCCGTCAGCATCTTTAATTTTTATTCTACCCTGACAACAGAGCGGGCCACCCTTAGTTACTTTAATAACCGATTTCTCATCGCCCCAATCAACATGATGCTCATCATTAATGGTGTAGCTTAAGGCACCGGAAGGGCAACTCTCGATGACGGCGATAATTGAGTTGGCATCAGCTCCATCAGGGTCAATCCACGGCTTCTTGGAGAGATCAAATACTTTTGGCAAGCCATTTATGCATTCGGCAGAATGTGCGCAGATACGACGATTGTCATGAATTGTTATGGTTTTACCTACATATGCTTTGCTTTTGCAGGGTGGTCGGTGTTCGCCGGGAATGCCTTCAAAACCGATTTTGCTGTGAGTACCATCACAATAAGGCTTTTGGGATGATCCGCCGCAGCGGCAAAGCGATGTTACAGCTTGAAGCGGTAAGTCTTTGCCTTTAGCACTTTCAAGTTTTTCAACATCAACCGCCATATAGGGGCTGTAACGTGAAAAAACAATAAATGGTTTTTTATTGTTTTCAGAATTGTTCTTATTGTTCTTATCCAATATAACCACTCCTTTGCCTTCTTTATCTATAATTATACAACTAATTCATCATAATATTATGAATTGCAGTTGGACTTAAAGCTGAGAGCTAATTAATTGCTTAATCGATATAACGAGTCTTTTCTTCAACACTTTTACGTGCTGGCGCTGAGCCTCCTTTGGTTTTGGTCTAAGAGGTATTAGCCTCGTATCTACATATATTCGCCTGAAACAATATAACCCCTTCAATATAATATTTTAAGAATAATTTTCGATAAAAAGTGATGAAGGGAAAAGAGTTGCTTATGACGAAATAGAGAGCAATATTTGAATTTTTAAGAACCGAAAAGGAGGATAGCATCTTATGGGTATGACGATGAGTGAAAAAATTGTGGCGCGTTCGGCTGGCTTGACGCAAGTGGAAGCAGGTCAGATTGTCATGGCTAAAGTTGACAAGGCGATGATGGACGATCTTTTAGGGCCACGTGTCGAGATTGCTGAACAAATGGAACGCATGGGGGCAAAGATCTGGGATGTAAATAAAGTGGTCATTATTTCGGACCATTATACGCCACCAGCAAATGCTGCCCAAGCAGACATTGTGAAATTTACACGTGAGTGGGCAAAGGAAAAAGGTGTAGAAAATTACTACGAATATATTGGCCCCTGCCATCAGATCATGATTGAAAAGGGACATGCTTTGCCCGGAGAAGTCATTGTAGGGACTGATTCGCACTCCTGCTCGTATGGTGCTGTCGGTTCTTTTGCTACAGGCATCGGTTCGACAGAGATGCTCGGTGTTCTGATGATGGGGGAAATCTGGTTGAAAGTACCTGAAACGATTCGTGTGGAATGGAGCGGCAAGCTTAATGCCGGTGTAATGGCTAAAGATATTTCCCTGCGGACAATTAAGCAAATCGGGCACGCAGGAGCAACTTACCAAACGGTGGAATATGTAGGTTCCGGCATAAGCGAGTTGCCGATGGATGAGCGTATTTGTATCGCTAATATGGCAGTTGAGATGGGAGCAAAGGCGGGACTGATGGAATACGATGAAGAAACTGCTGCGTATCTCCGCAGTATTGGTGTAGAAAAAGAGTTCACTCGTATAAGCAGTGATCCGGACGCCAGGTATTCTTCCGTTTTACAATTTGACGCTTCGGCTCTGGTGCCGCAGATTGCCTGCCCGCATGAAGTAGATAATGTTTTTGATGTAACCGACGTTAAGTCTAAAATTGACCAAGCCTATGTTGGTTCCTGCACCGGCGGACGTTATACGGATTTGAAGATGGCTGCGCAGATTTTGAAAGGGCATAAAGTGGCAAGCGGTGTCAGACTTTTGGTTTCGCCGGCTTCAAGTTCTGTGTACGAACGCTGCCTTCGGGAAGGAATACTCGGGGATTTAGCTGCTGCAGGTGCAATTATTCTGCCGGCAACCTGTGGGGCATGTCTGGGTCTGCATTCAGGCACTATTGGTGAAGGAGAGGTATGCATTTCTTCAACCAACCGGAATTTTATAGGGCGCATGGGCAGCAAAAAATCTTTCGTCTATCTGGGTTCGCCTGCGGCAGCGGCGGCATCCGCCATTACCGGTCAGATAACTGATCCGCGTGAATTTTTATAGGAGGTGCCATATGAGTTTAATAGAAGGAAAAGTATGGAAATACGGCGATAATATTAACACGGATATTATTTCACCGGCTATTTATATGGAACGCAGCGTGGCGGAAGCGGCAAAATATACGATGAGTCCGATAGACGAAACTTTTGGCACGGAATATAAACCTGGCGATATTTTTGTGGCAGAACGTAATCTTGGTTCCGGCTCCAGCAGAGAAACGGCACCCTTGGTATTGAAGGAACTGGGTGTGAAGACGATCGTTGCAAAGTCTTATGCCCGTATCTTTTATCGCAATTGCATTAACGTCGGTATTTTAACGATTGAATGTGCGGAAACGGATAAGATTCATAAAGATGATATAATTGCTATCGACTATGAAAAAGGTATTATCACAAATAAAACCAGAGGCGAGCAGTATACTGCGCAACAGATACCGCCGCATATTGCCAAGCTCGTCAACCTGGGCGGCTTAATTCCTTATCTGGAACACTGGCAGGAAGAACACGCTGCCAAATGACAGGAGCGATACAAAATGGCAACAGCAAAAAATACATGTGACGGCCATCACCGACACCATTTGACAAGTGCTGATTCATGCCACAGCCATGAACATAAGGACGACGGCGGGCTGCAGGATATCTGTGTTAGCATCGTGCCGATTTTCAACCATCTGGCAAAGGAACAAATGAATGAAATAGCAGAAGTTATCCAGCATTTTGACTACAAAAAGGGTGAAAACATCTACCGTGCCGGTGATCAGTCAGATGCCCTCTATATTGTAAGGAGAGGTAAGATAAGGATTTATCGGTTGTCTGATTCCGGTAAAGAACAGCTGGTACGCATTTTGCGTCCAGGTGATTTTACCGGCGAACTGGCGTTATTTAATGAGGGCATTCACGAAGCCTATGCGGAAGCTATGGAAGAAACCAATGTGTGCACTATCAGACGGAATGATTTGCAAACGCTTCTTAACAAGTACCCGGCTATCGCACTCAAGATACTGGCAGAATTTTCCAGCAGGCTGGAACAGTCGGAAAAGCAAACCGCTCGTTTTGCTACTGAAAAAGTTGAGACGAGGCTTGCGCTTTTCCTGGCGGAATGTCTTGATGACGAGCACTCTTCCAAAGAATTTGTGCTGCCGATGAGTAAGAAAGATATAGCTTCCTATTTGGGCACTACTCCGGAAACCATCAGCCGCAAATTATTGGAGCTGGAAGAATTGGGTTATATCAAGCAAAAAGCGAAGAAGAGAATAGAAATTTTGGATTTGGAGGGCTTGCACCTCATATAGACAGATAAATATCATTCGCAAAGAGTCGAATTTATTCGGCTCTTTTTTTATGTTTTTTTAAAACCTTGATTTTAATCAAGGTTAATTTTCGCCAACGCGATTACAATAAAGTCACCGGGATGAAGGAATAAACAAACTTCAGCACGTAAATTAATAGACTAAAAACAGCAGGAGGAATAGGAAAATGGAAATACAGGGTATTAAATCAATCATGAAAAAATCAATGCTGGGTATTGTGGCCGCGGCAGGCATTATGTTTATGAGTCCTCTTACAGCAAGTGCTCACTGTGACACGATGGAGGGGCCTACTGTTGCTGACGGATTTAAAGCAATGGAGACTAATAACGTTAATTATGTTTTAAAATGGGTACAGCCCAAGTATGAGAAGGAAATAACAGAAAAATTCAATCTGAGCATGAAAGTTAAAGATTTGAGCCCAAGCGCCAAGATTCTTGCTGAGCAGTATTTCTTCAGCGAACTTGTCAGAGTTCACAGGGCCGGTGAAAATGCTCCATTCGATGGATTAAAACCTTATGGTACGCCTATTGATGAGAAAGTAAAGGCAGCAGACAAGAGTATTGAAGTCGGCAATCTTTCACCAATGGAAGGTTTGATTGAGCAAGAAAAAATGCCGGAACTTAAGGAAAGATTTGAGAAAGTCATGGCACTCAAAAACTTTGACGTAAACAACGTGGAAGCAGGCAGAGAATATATTGAAGCTTATGTCATGTTCTTCAAATTTGCTGAAGGCGAAGAAGAGCATCACGGGGCAGTTACCGGGCATGGGACAGCTGATGGACATGGAATAGCAAACGCCCACGGCAGTATGCACGAAACGCATGAAACAATGCACGATCAACATAAATAAGACCTAATAATGATACACCCCGCTGTCAAAGTAAAAAATTGACACGGGGTGTTTTATTATCAGTATAAAACTTACGAAAATTGATTTGCGACAAGGAAATCGGATAATATTCATGTAATAATAAGGTTACAGGGAGCATCCAAAATAAGCCTATGCAATGAACCCAAGATAAAATAAAACAATAATTAATAGAAAGAAGGGAAAAAATGAAAAACAACTCAAAATTTAACGAGATAAAGAAAAAAACATTTCAGACATTGAAACAGTATGTGCCGATTGTTGCACGAGTTCATGGAGATCACCATCCGGAATTTCATGAAGTCCGTAAAGTGGTTGATACAATCATGGGGAAAACAAAAGAAGCGGGAACAAATAAACCTACATTAAACGAAGAGTTTACCAAGTTGCGTGAGCTCACAGATAACTATAAAGTGCCCGCAGATGTATGTGAAAGCTATGAGGCTGTTTACAGGATGTTAGCCGAAATAGATAATGCATATCATGCTTAAATCACCATGCAATAAGGAAAGAAGGTGAAGATTTGCAGAGATTCATACTAAGTAAGAAAAACCAAATAGCAGTTATTAGTGCCATTTTGATTGTCATAGGGTTCACTGTTGAAATGGGCTTTCATAATGAAGCTGTGGCTACATGGTCTTTGGCTATTGCCTCAATTTTAGGAGTTGCTCCTATTGCCATACAGGCCTATCAGGCATTGAAGGTTAAAGTTGTCAGCATTGATGTTCTGGTTACCATCGCGGTTGTCGGGGCGTTTTTTATTAAGAACTTTGAAGAAGCTGCTATTGTCACCTTCTTGTTCTTATTCGGTGCTTTTCTGGAACAACGGACGTTGAACAAGACACGTTCGGCTATTAAAGAGTTAACGGAAATGGCACCGGAAAGTGCTTTGAAACGCATGGAAAATGGTAAATTTGAGGAAGTAGAAGTAGATGAAGTTGATGTAGGCGATATCTTGCTGGTAAAAACAGGAGCAAAAGTTCCTGTTGATGGAACTGTTTTGTCAGGAGAAGGCCATATTAATGAGTCAAGTATTACCGGGGAGTCGGTTCCGGTTAGTAAAAGGAAAGATTCAGGCGTATTTGCCGGAACTATTTTGGAAAATGGAACGCTTCAAATTATTGCCGATCGTGTAGGTGAAGATACTACTTTTGGCAGAATAATTGAGTTAGTGGAAGAAGCGCAGGATTCAAAATCTGAAGCCGAACGTTTCATTGACAGATTTTCTAAATATTACACACCAGCAGTACTGGTGCTCGGCATAATTGTATGGTTATTTTCACGAAATATCGAACTGGCCATTACAATATTAGTTTTGGGATGCCCCGGTGCATTGGTTATAGGCGTGCCTGTTTCAAACGTAGCAGGGATTGGCAACGGAGCCCGGCATGGTATTCTTTTAAAAGGCAGTGAAGTTATAGGCGATTTTAGCAGAGTTGATGCATTTGTTTTTGACAAAACAGGCACGCTGACAATAGGCAATCCTCAAGTAGCAGAGAAAGAAATCTACACAGCTGATGTTAATGAGGTATTAGCCTATCTTGCAAGCGTTGAACACGAATCTGATCATCCCTTAGCCAAGGCTGTTGTAGAACACATCGGAGACACGAAACTATACCTGGTTGAAAAAACAGAGGTTGTCAAGGGAGGAGGAATTGTCGCTCAAGTAGAAGGGCATAGAGTTGCGGTCGGCAATGTTGCGCTTATGGAGCGGGAGAATGTTAATTTAGCAGAAAAGGCTCGCAACGATATTACCAGATTTGAAAAGAACGGCAACTCACTTGTGTTAATCTCAGTCGACAATGAATTAAAGGCACTGATAGGCATACGCGACCAGATTCGTCCGGGTGTAAAAGAAGACTTGCAAAAATTAAAGAAACTGGGTGTTAAAAATTTAGTCGTTCTTTCGGGAGACAACCAGGGCAAAGTTGATTTAGTGGCGCGCGAATTGGGTCTGACGGAAGCTCACGGACATATGTTGCCGGGAGATAAGTCGGCCTATATTGAAAAGTTAAAAGCTAAAGGTCATATTGTTGCATTCGTCGGAGATGGAGTAAATGATAGCCCTTCGCTGGCTTTGGCACAGATTGGAATTGCTATGGGAAGCGGCACGGATGTCGCAATTGAAACTTCCGATGTTGTGCTGATGAATTCGGATTTTAGCCGCTTACCGCATGCACTTGGTTTAGCAAAAGCAACGGCTAATAACATGCGTCAAAATATTATTATAGCAGTTGGCGTTGTATTAATCCTGCTTGCAAGTTTGTTTTTCAGTGAATGGATGAACATGTCGATTGGTATGTTAGTACACGAAGGAAGCATATTAGCCGTGATTTTAAATGGGATGCGCCTTCTTCGCTACAAATTAAGATAATAGATTAAGGAGAGATGAAAATGCAAAAAGCAACGATTCAATTAGAAACATTAACTTGCCCATCATGCGGCCAGAAGATTGAAAATGCAACAAAATCTTTAAACGGAGTGGAAAAAGAAAGTGTCAAAGTGTTGTTTAATTCAAGCAAAGTAAAATTTGACTTTGATGCCGAAAAGATATCTGTTGAAGACGTCGAAAAGACGATTACTGCTCTTGGATATGTAGTTATAAAATCTCAAGTTAAAGCCAAATGAGCAATAAAATGATACACCCCGCTGTCCAATGCACAGGTCCATCTTTTACGGACAGAACTAAAACACCTCTAATGTAGGATTATGAAATTTTAAGCCGACTGGCGCTGCGTAAGTGGCGCC
Organism: Acholeplasmataceae bacterium; assembly: GCA_012517145.1. Classification (GTDB taxonomy): domain Bacteria; phylum Bacillota; class Negativicutes; order Acidaminococcales; family Acidaminococcaceae; genus RZYP01. Next base: position 49 of record JAAYVM010000203.1, on the reverse strand, counting down.
AGTCCAGTTTTTAGTTGAATACGTTCATGATTATAAAAATAAATATAGT
>JAAYVM010000017.1 GCA_012517145.1 Acholeplasmataceae bacterium | reverse complement strand
TTGGCTGGTGTTAACTTCAACAATAACTTGTTTTGCACTTTGTACAAAAGAAGAGCTATTGCCCATAGAAGTAGTTGGAACAATACCAATCTTGCCTTCGCCGATATCTTTGATTACACAAGCTTCGATGATAGCGATATCCACATCGTGACGGCCATACATGAAACCGTAACGAGCCATTTGAGCAACATGGCTCAAATGAAGATCAGTGTATTTTACACTGCCGTTGTTGATGGCTTTACGCAAATCATTGTTTGTTTGGTAAGGCAGACGTCTAGCAACAACGCCAGCATTAGTCAAAGCTGAGTCAATTTCTGGTCCTACGGAAGCGCCAGTCCAGAGGTTAATTTTGAGTGGGTTTACTTTTGCAATTTCAGCCAAAGCAAGAGGAACTGCTTTTGGATAGCCGGATGGTGTAAATCCGCTAACGCCAATGTTCATTCCGTCTTTGATGAGTGCTGCAGCTGCTTCAGCAGTAGTAACCTTAGCCATAGCTGCATCGCAGTGCACGCGGGATTTAATGTCAATCATGTTTACCTTCCTCCTTAATAATTGTGAAAATCTGGCTTTTAGCCTGCAAGAAGTATCTTGCTAGTAAAAATTCACTTACTATTAACTAAAAAGTTCTGTAAAATGCTTGATTTCTTAGTTAAGAATAAGATTTTACCCATAAAAAAAGACACCCAGGAGTTTTGTCCATTTTTATCAATCCATCTATTAAATCAATATTAGTAACAAAACACAGCCAAGTGTAAGTTCACTACCTTCCAGTTCGGTAAGAACCGGATTGCGAACCACATCAGAGAAAATGCAAACTTTCAACCAAGAGCCTGCCCTTTTTGTCCGTTTGCCTCAATGCCAATGTTTTCAATATGTATCGTCCGTTGAACAATCAGACTATGACCTTTTTTGACTTACAGCAATTATGATTCGACATTTTTGAAAAAAACCCTTCTTTTTTTCAAAAAATAAGAAAATCCAATCTAACTTTTCGGTAATCTTCTGTCGTGGTAACATCCAGAGAAGTCTCAGCCCCATTTTTTATCAAAACGGTATGCTTCCACAATTTCCTTTTATTCGCCAGAAGCCTTTTACTACAGAATACTCTAACATACTAACAGTTAAACTGTAAACTTGCAAGCGTTTTCTTTACACTTTACACAAAATCTCCATATCGAAGTATCGATATGGAGGTTTTGTAAATTGTATTTATTGGTTAATTTCTTTTTTGCTGATTATACTTCGTATGCAGTAAGTGATGTGCTTTTTCACCTAAAGGTTTACCAAGCCAAGTGGAATATAATTCGATGATTTCAGGATTTTCATGCGATTTACGCAGTGAACACGCTTCGTCACAAGTAAACAGCGCATCTCGTCTTGCTCTGCGCACATCGGCATCAACTGGAACAGGTTGTCCGCCGCCGCCTATACAGCCACCGGGACAAGCCATTACTTCAATAAACTTGTACTCAGTTTCTCCTTTTTTTACTCTTTCCATCATCGCCTTAGCCGCCTTCAATGTATGCACTACAGCAACTTTAACCTCGGAATCACCAATTTTCAAAGTCGCCTCACGTACTGTTTCCATGCCGCGCACTGCCTTATATTCAATTTGCTGGAGGTTCTGACCGGTAACAACATCAGCCACTGTTCTCAGGGCCGCCTCCATTACTCCGCCTGTAGTACCGAAGATCACGCTGGCTCCTGTGGATTTACCCAACGGGGAATCGAAATCTTCTTCTGGCAGAGAAGCAAAATCAAGACCAAATTCGCGAATCATCCTGCCAAGCTCTCTGGTCGTCAGCACGATATCAACATCCTGGTAACCAGAGGAATTCATCTCAGGTCTTACTGCTTCTGCCTTTTTCGCAGTACAAGGCATGATTGATACCGATACTATATCTTTCGCGTCAATACCGGCGCGTTCAGCGTAATAGGTTTTGGCCACAGCCCCGAACATTTGCTGCGGAGACTTCGCTGTAGACAGATGCGGCAAAAGTTCCGGATACTTGAGTTCAATCATGTTGACCCAGCCAGGACTGCAGGAAGTAATCATCGGCAGGACACCGCCGTTAGTAAGACGGTCAATGAATTCATGACCTTCTTCCATTATAGTAAGGTCGGCTGAGAAGTTCGTGTCAAAAACTTTATCAAAGCCTAAACGACGCAAGGCGGCAACCATTTTACCAGTTACAATTTCTCCCACTGGAATACCAAGTTCCTCACCCAAAGCAACACGCACTGAAGGTGCTGTCTGTACTACTACATGTTTAGTTTTATCTGCCAAAGCTGCCCATGCTTTATCTGTATCATCTTTCTCCACAATTGCTGCAGTCGGGCAGACGCTGGCGCATTGTCCGCAATAAGTGCAGGCAACTTTTTCCAGTCCTTGTTCAAAAGCAGTGGAAACAATTGTATGAAAGCCGCGCCCTGCAAAACTATAAACGTCCATGCCCTGGATTTCAGAACAGGCACGAATGCAGCGGCCGCAAAGAATACATTTTTCCTGATCACGTACCAACGATGGGTTACCAGCATCAATAGTATGTGCTTTCATTTCCCCACCGGCAAATCTGATTTTTCTCACGCCAAGCTCGGCAGCAATGGTTTGCAGCTCGCAGTCCATACTCTTCTGGCAGGACAAACAATCTTTTGGATGATTAGCCAGCAAAAGTTCCACTACAAGTTTTCTGGCTTCACGCACCTTCGGTGTATTGGTTTCAACGATCATTCCTTCCGCAACAGGATATACGCAGGAAGCTACCAGGGTTCTGGCTCCGGAAGCTTCGACAACGCAAAGACGACAGGCGCCTTCATGCGAAAGCTCTGGGTGATAGCAGAGGGTCGGAATATAAATACCAGCGGCTCGAGCAGCTTCAAGAACCGTAGAAGTTTTCTTTGCTTTGACAGTTTGTCCGTTAATAGTCAGCGTTACCATATCCATTTTATCCACGTCTCCTCCTAGCCTTTCGTAATCGCCTTGAATGGGCAGACAGACATGCATGCCCCGCATTTTATACAGATGGCCTGATCAATCACATGCTGTTGCTTTAAAGTGCCGCTGATTGCCTTGACCGGGCAAGTTTTGGCACAAAGACCGCAGCCCTTACATTTGTCGGTGATAGTATAAACTGCCATTTTTTCACAAACACCGGCTGGACAGCGTTTCTCTTTGATATGGGCTTCATATTCATTGCGGAAATATTTCAGGGTACTAAGAACCGGGTTTGGAGCTGTTTGCCCTAAACCGCATAAAGCTGTTTCCTTAATATTTTTAGCCATATTTTCCAGTAATTCGATATCGCCTTCACGGCCCTGGCCTTCAGTTATACGCGTCAGAATTTCCAGCATCCTTTTTGTCCCTTCGCGACAAGGTGTGCACTTGCCGCAGGACTCGGACTGCGTAAAGTTCAGGAAGAATTTAGCAACGTCAACCATACAGGTATCTTCATCCATGACAACCAAGCCACCGGAACCCATCATGGCACCGACAGCAGTCAAAGAATCGTAGTCAATCGGCAGGTCGAGCAGCTCTTCGGGCAAGCAGCCGCCGGAAGGTCCGCCTATCTGGACTGCCTTGAACTTCTTGCCGTTATTGATGCCGCCGCCGATATCATAAATGATTTCGCGCATCGTTATACCCATCGGTACTTCTGCCAACCCAGTATTGTTGATTTTGCCGGTAAGAGCAAAAACCTTCGTGCCTTTGGACTTTTCTGTGCCAAACTGGCAATACCAGTCTGCTCCGTTAACGATAATCTGTGGCACATTAGCAAAAGTTTCTACATTATTAATATTTGTTGGTTTGCCCCAAAGACCGGAAACCGCAGGAAATGGCGGACGCGGTCTTGGCATTCCTCTTTTACCTTCAATGGACGCCATGAGCGCAGTTTCTTCACCGCAGACAAAAGCACCGGCGCCCTCTTTAATATGAATCTGGAAGTTAAAACCGGAACTAAAGATATTTTCGCCCAGGAATCCCATTGCTTCAGCCTGCTCGATCGCTACGCGCAAGCGCTTGATTGCAAGAGGATACTCCGCACGTACGTAAATATAACCCTCATCGGCACCTATCGCATATCCGCAGATTGCCATGCCCTCTAAAATTTTATGAGGATCTCCTTCCAAAACGCTGCGGTCCATAAAGGCACCCGGGTCACCTTCATCGGCGTTGCAGATAACATATTTTTTATCATTCACCGATTGTTTGGCAAAACTCCACTTCAGCCCTGTGGGAAAACCACCGCCGCCACGACCGCGCAGACCGGACTTTTTGACTTCTTCAACTACTTCTTCCGGAGTCATCAAAGTCAGAGCCTTGCCCAAGCCTTCATAACCGCCAACAGCAATGTATTCTTCAATTTGTTCAGGATTAATAGTACCGCAATGAGCTAAAACCAGGCGATGCTGCTTTTTGTAGAAATTTATATCGGAATATTTGGGTATCATTTCATGGGTCATCGGTTCATGGTATAAAAGGCGCTCTACCATCCTGCCTTTCAGGAGATGAGACTCCACAATCTCGGGAACATCTTCCGCAGTGACGCGAGAATAAAAGGTTCCTTCAGGATACACTATAACCAGTGGCCCATATTCGCAGAAGCCGTGGCAGCCAGTTTCCACAACCATTACTTCATCCGCAAGCCCTTGGGCCTTTATCTCTCTCTGAAAAGCGAGTTCTACTTCTTTGGATCCGGCTGATTTACAGCCGGTACCAGCGCAGACAAGGACGTGTGCTCTAATATGTTGCATGTTGTTTTCCTCCCATTATAGGTCATTATTGACTTTTTTCAGCCTTCCTGCTCAATTTTGCCAACAACCAGGTCTTCTATGATTCGACCATTAACTACATGGTCGGCAATAATCCTTTTAACATCTGCAGGCTTCACATTACCATAAGTAATACGTGGCTCATCAGGGCGAATTACGTCCAGTAAAACTTCCTTTTCACACATACCAATGCAGCCCGTTTGCTGGACCTGGACATCATTTAGCTTTCTTACAGCCAGTTCATCCAATACTGCGGACATTACTTCACGTGCACCAGCAGCGATACAGCAAGTTCCCATACCGATTATTATTTTTGTTCCCTGTTTTTGCCTTACTTTGATATCACCTTTTAACTTCTCACGCAAAGCTTTCAAATCTTCCAATGTTTTCATTAGGTTGCCTCCTGATCATTTCTGACTTTACTTATCTCCTGCTTCAGATAAGCATCCAGCCAAAGATATACTTCCGGAAAACTGAAATCAATTTCATCACCAAGCATTTCCTTTACAGCCAAAGAGTCAAACTCAAAACAATTATTACCATATCTGTATCTCACAATAAATTGTAACTCTGGATTTGTGACCAGAATCACCCTTATGGTGGCCGCTAAATCGCCTAGCGGTGGTCTGTCCAGATGGTCGCGCAAAAAAGCTGCTTCAATAGTGGTGCCTACACCTTCTTTAGATCTGATGGTCAGATGTCCGCCACTCTGTTCAGTAGACATAGCAATAAAAGGTATGCCGAGTCCAACATCACGCGTAAGTCTCGTCGTGACGAAAGGATCTCGTATTTTTTGTAATAAATCAGCGTTCATGCCTTTGCCGTCATCGCAAATACGAAAAACGAAATACCCTTCCTCATCTTCATTAACATCTAAAAATACTTTTTTAGCCGAAGCGGCGATAGAATTCTGGATTAAATCAAGAATGTGAAGTGCTATTTCTCGCATAATTTATTTATATCTGTCCAGAATAGCTGACAGTTTCTCAGTAGTCAAACGTCCATGAGTATCTTCGTTGATCTGCATGACCGGCGCCAGGCCGCAGGCACCGACGCAGGCAATTGTTTCCAAAGTGAAGCGCAAATCTTCAGTCGTGTGACCAGCCTTGATTCCCAGCTGTTTTTCTATCGCCTGCAAAATTACCTTGCCGCCACGAACATGACAGGCGGTACCTTGGCAAACTCGTATAATATTTCTGCCGCGGGGATTAAGATGAAATTGGGAATAGAAAGTAACCAGACCATAAATCTGGCTGATTGGTATATTCATTTTTTCCGCAACATACTCAAGAATATCCTTCGGCAAATAATTATAAAGAGCCTGTATTTCCTGTAAAACCGGAATTAAGGCACCTTTTTTGCCTACATACTTTGAAAGTATTTCGTCAATCTGAGCCTTTTCTTTGTTTTCTCCGCCACAGCAACATTTGTTTTCTAAATCCATTCTTCATCTCTTCCTTTCATGGCATCTGAATTCGTTGTATCAATAAATGAAATGAAACCACTTTTTTTGAAACCTGATTATTGTGATTTTGAAAAATCAACTCTTTACAACCCACTTCGGTTTACGTCCGGAAAGAAAATCATCAATGCACATAGCCGCATGCAAACTCATATTTTCTGTTGCCTTTTGACTAAGACCTCCAGAGTGCGGTGAAACAATAATATTCTTAAGCGAAAAAAAAGGATTGT
>JAAYVM010000202.1 GCA_012517145.1 Acholeplasmataceae bacterium | reverse complement strand
CTGCCAGTAAAGCTTGCAATTTTTCTTCCTGTCGGGCATATTGTGCACGATAGGTCATCAGTTCCTGCTGCTCCTGATTTGCCCTATTAACAGCATAAGCACCTTTTACCAGGCTGCCAATACCGCAAATCATAGCTGCACAAACAACAATGGCTACAGGTTTCTTGATGCGAAAAACCCTTGTACCCTTGCCCGGACGTGCGATTGCAATCATGTAATCCCGAATCGGAGTATACTCTTTTTCTTGCTGTTCCATCAAAAATACCTCCTAAACACTTTTCCATTATCGCACAATTTGCAAAATTAATCAAATTGCTCACAAAAAATACACAGATGGATCAGCCTTTATGTAAAGTTTTTAGCAGTTGAAAATCTATTTATAAAAGCCAAGTTTTTTACCCAAAGACAAAATTCTATGCCCAATAAAGGGCAATTCTTCTGCTTCTTCACGATGCAGACCACCCAAGGCGATCAAACAAATGCCATAAATCGGCACTGCCACAATCAGTGATGCCAAAATATTCCAGGCACCCCAGGACGGCGTAATCGCAAGAACACCCCAAACAGCAGCACCCATTGCCAAGGACGCAAGGAATGGTTTCAGTACGCCGCCAATTGAAAGCGAGAAACCAGTGTATTTATATATGAAGAATAAATTCAGAATGGCTGCAACGCCGATATCTGAAACCGTTGCCCAAGCCGCGCCTTTAATGCCTAGTGTAGGAATTGCTGTCAACACCCAGCTTAGTACAACTTTAGTCGTAGCGGCAATAATCATATTGATAACAGGGATAGTGGTTTTGCCAAGTCCCTGCAGAATGCCTGTGCTGACCTGGTGCAATCCCAGCATGAAGATAGCTGTGCTCATCGTTTGAATGGCGGGTGCAGCATTTGGTGCATTATAAATCATAGCGGCAATTTTCTCGGCCAGTATGAATAAACCAATTGTACAAGGTATGGTAATAATGGAAGTAACGCTGAAAGCCGTCTTCAATTTTGCTTTAATACCGGCCTGGTCCTTCATCACGCGTGATTCAGAGATAGCAGGCACAAGACTGATAGCAAGTGAAGCTGTAAGAATAGTGGAAAGATTGATCAAAGGAACTGCCATACCGGTAAGATAGCCGAACATCTCAGTTGCCTCACTGACATTAAAACCAGCTACTTCCAGCCTTGCCGGCACTATCAGCAAATCAAGATTTGCTACCACAGGCAGCATCAGGCTGGACATAGAAACCGGCAAAGCAAGTTTGACCAGCCGCTTGATTACATCCCAGGCTGATTCTTTAGCGAACTCAACCTTCTGATTACTTATCTCATTATGAAATTGTTTCTTCAGGCGAGCATAAAACCAACATAATACCACGAGGCCGCAAAAAGCACCCACACCGGCACCCATACTGGCACCGCCGGCAGCATAAGCCAAGCCGCGGGGCATAAACATACTGGCGAAAAAAATCATTGTAACAACACGTGTAAGTTGTTCAACGATTTCGGAAGCAGCTGTAGGTGTCATAATCTGCCAGCCCTGCAGATATCCCCGAAAACTGGAAAGAAAGGTAACAAAAAATACAGCCGGTGCCAAGGCTATGATTGAATAATAGGCGAGGCCATCCCTGATCAGGTGGTTATCTATCAGCCAGCCTGCTCCGAACAACAAAGATCCGGAGAAAACCAAACCGGTCACTAGAAGCAGCCGCAGCGAAATATGAAAGACTCTTTGTGCACCAAGAAAATCCTTCTGTGCAAGTTTTTCCGCCGTGATAATAGAAATTGCAACAGGGATACCGGCAGAAGAAACCGTAATTGCCATCAGATAAATTGGAAAACCCATCTGGTAAAGTCCAATACCTTCGCCGCCCATGACACGTGACAAAATAATCCAGTTAAGTGAGCCAATCACCTTGACCACTATACTGGAAATAGTAAGAATCAGAGTACCTTTTAAAAATTTATGATTATTTGTCTTATTTTCCGTCTTTTGCTCCATAGCTCTCCGTCCTGCTGCAAACAAAGCAGCAATAGTTAACACAATTATACATGATAATTATCTACTCATATGCCAATTTTTACAAGTCTTTTTACGTATTTTGCCTTCAATTATGTTGCTTTCCTTACAATCAGTTGCTACAATTAGTTTGATAATGTTTGATACTAGAAGGAGGTCCTTACATGAAAAAACTATTTGCCCTCGCTCTTGCGGCCATCCTCGCTTTATCTGCTTTGGCAGGCTGTGGCAGCGATAAGAAGGGGGCGGACAAAAAGGCTGGTGAAAAAACCAAGGTTGCCTTTGTCTATGTCAGTTCTGCCAAAGATGGCGGCTACTCCATGGCCCATGACCTCGGCCGCCAATACGTAGAGAAGAACATGCCGAACGTTGAAGCCACCTTTATGGAAGCAGTACCTGAAGGCGCTGATGCAGAACGCGTCATCAGCCAATTGGCATCTCAAGGCAACAAAATCATTTTCACTACCAGCTTTGGTTACATGGATCCGACCATCAATGTAGCGAAAAAATACCCGGATGTTACTTTCCTGCATTGCT
>JAAYVM010000201.1 GCA_012517145.1 Acholeplasmataceae bacterium | reverse complement strand
ATAAAATAAGCGAGCATCCGACTAGTCGGATGCTCGCTTATTACTGCTTTAACTTACATAATCATTATTAATTCCTGCCTTGGTAAAAAAGCTTTTTACTTTTTGAATATCAGCTTTGGAAGCATCAGGAACAGTGTTAAGTTTATAGGGAATTTGGAGAGCCTGCCATTTTGTTTTTCCCATCGTGTGGTAAGGCAACAGGTCAATTTTCACATTTGATGGCAATTTTTTAATTACTTCAGCTAGTTTTGAAAGCGCAGTTTCTGAATCATTTACACCAGGTATTATAACGTAGCGCAGAATAAGTTGTGTTTTGGAAGCTGCATACAATAAATTTTGTAAAATCAACGCATTGTCTTTGCCTGTTAATTGGCGATGCACATCTTCATCTGCGGATTTCAATGAAAACATAATAAGACCAGTATATGGCAATACTTTATCAAGCTCTGCCTGGGCAAAAAAACCACCGGTGTCAAGCGCAGTATGAATGCCTAGTTCTTTGCATTTTGCGAAAAGGGCGCTGACAAATTCTGCCTGCAGAAGAGGTTCCCCGCCGCTTACAGTGATACCACCGCCGGACTTATCATAAAAGACACGATATTTTTTAATTTCCTCAATAATTTCCTCAATGGAAATCATTTTACCAGTTCTTACCCAGGTATCAGGATTGTGACAAAAGCTGCAGCCTAAATTGCAGCCGGCGAGAAATAAGAGATATCTTATACAAGGGCCATCAACTGTACCGAAAGTATTAATAGAATGGTAGTAAGCCTTCATGATTTTTACATAGCCTCATAAAAAGTACGACTTATAACTTCTTTCTGGTGATCAGGACTTAGTTTAATAAAGTTGACTGCATATCCGGAAACGCGGATTGTCAACTGCGGATACAGTTCTGGGTGGGCCATAGCATCCAACAGGACTTCTCTGTTGAAGACGTTAACGTTGATATGATGACCTTTGTGTAATACGTAACTATCCAGAATAGCAACAAGATTATTTATGCGGGTATCTTCGGTTTTTCCAAGAGCTCCCGGAACGATAGAAAAGGTGTAGGAAATACCATCGCGACAGTCATCATAAGAAATATTTGCTACGGACGCCATGGCGGCAATGGCACCTTTCTGGTCACGCCCATGCATTGGGTTAGCTCCGGGGGCGAAGGCTTCACCAGCTTTTCTGCCATCGGGAGTTGCGCCTGTTTTCTTACCATACATTACATTAGAAGTAATGGTCAATACTGACAAGGTATGTGTCGCATTGCGATAAGCAGCGTGTTTGCGGAGGTTTGTGATAAATTCATGCGTAAGTTCGTGGGCTAGTGAATCGACTCTTTCGTCGTTGTTGCCGAAGCAAGGGAAATCTCCTTCGATAACGAAATCAACTGTAATACCTTCTGCATTACGTATTGGTTTAACATTGCCATAACGGATGGCGCTCAAGGAATCGACGGCTACTGATAAACCAGCTACGCCGAAAGCCATCAGTCTTTCAACTTCGCTGTCATGCAGGGCCATTTGGGCAGCTTCATAGGCATAAGTATCATGCATACGGTGAATGATATTCAAAGTATTTACGTAAAGATCAGCAAGCCAATCCAAAACGGCGCTGTAGTTTTTGCGTACCTCATCATAGTTGAGATATTCGCCTTCAGGCAGCGCTAATTCTGGAGCCATCTGAACACCGGTTTTTTCATCGCGACCACCATTTATGGACATCAGTAGGGCTTTGGCTAAATTAACACGTGCACCAAAGAATTGCATTTGTTTGCCGAGTTTCATAGCTGATACGCAGCAGGCAATGCCGTAGTCGTCACCATAAACCGGACGCATTACATCATCGTTCTCATATTGAATAGCGCTGGTGTCAATTGAGACTTTGGCACAGAAATTTTTGAAAGATTGTGGCAGGCTCTCAGACCAAAGAACAGTCAAGTTTGGCTCAGGAGCAGGACCAAGATTATAGAGACTATTAAGAATTCTGTAGGAATTTTTAGTAACGAGGGTGCGGCCATCTTCCCCCATGCCGCCGATTACTTCGGTAACCCAAAGCGGATCACCGGCAAATAGTTCATTGTACTCTGGCGTTCTCAGGTGGCGTGCGAAACGCAGTTTAATTACTAAATGGTCCATAAGTTCTTGCGCTTCGGATTCAGTAATCAGACCAGCGGCCAAATCGCGCTCGAGATAGATATCGAGGAAAGTGGAAGTGCGGCCAAGAGACATGGCAGCTCCGTTTTGTTCCTTTATTGCAGCCAAGTATCCAAAATAGAGCCATTGGACAGCTTCTTTGGCGTTGCTGGCAGGTTTAGAAACATCAAAACCGTAGCTTGCCGCCATTTCTGTAATGCCGCGCAGAGAAGATATCTGCATGGCAATTTCTTCACGCGTACGAATAACATCTTCTGTCATGGCCATTTCACTAAGAGTTTTTAAATCGTTTTCTTTAGCTTCAATAAGTTTATCTATGCCATAGAGGGCAACGCGACGATAATCACCTATAATACGTCCACGGCCATACGCGTCAGGAAGACCGGTGATTATGCCTATTTTTCTGGCCAATAGCATCTCTTCGGTATAGACATTGAAGACAGCACTGTTGTGTGTTGTTCTATGATTGTTATAAATATCGCTGATTGAGGAATTTAGTTTGTAGCCATAAGCTTCACAAGCCTGTTCTGCCATGCGCACACCACTGTTGACGATAACGCTTCTCTTAAGAGGCTCGTCAGTTTGCAAGCCGACAATTGTTTCTTTAAAACGGTCAATGTAACCAGGCTTATGAGATGTAATAGTGGAAACGCATTCAGGATCAACACTGAGTACACCGTTGTTAGCTATTTCTTTGGCCAAAAGTTCAGAACATTCCTGCCAAAGACCTTTCGTCTTGACAGTGGGACCTTCTAAGAAACTATCATTACCCTCGTAGGGAAGATAGTTCTTTTGAATAAACTCCCTGACATTGATTTCTTGTTGCCATATTCCTTCGTTAAAACCTTTCCATTCTTGCATTGCTTTGCACCTCTCTTCTAAGTTGCAGTAAGCTTACAAACAAGCAAAAAACCGCCTGAGCAGCATACTGTTGCCCAGGCGGTCGGCCGTTTCTACAATATGGTCCACGTGGTTACTCCACTGATCCGCCAGTCCCATACCGTGTTAATAATTTGTCTTGAGCACATTATATTATAAGCCAAGGAACCCGTCAAATATTTTATGCAAGAAAAAAATGAGATTATAGAAATAATAGTTGACAAGTTTGCTAGGAATTGCTAAAATCAAAATAAATCATAGCAACATACTATGAAAAAGGAAAATGAGAGGAGCATTGCAATGCAACAAGTTTATTTGGACAATGCAGCAACGACAAAAGTTCTACCGAGTATTGCTGAGGCTATGTGCAAGACAATGACTGACAACTATGGAAATCCATCCAGTATTTATAAATTAGGCCAACAAGCTAAAAGCATTCTCGATACAGCAAGAGAACAAGTAGGCGAATTGATAAACGCTTCACCAAAGGAAATAATTTTTACGGGAGGCGGCAGCGAAGGCGATACTATGCTGCTGATGGGTGTTGCACATGCCTATGCTAAAAAGGGCAAGCATATAATTACGACAGCGATTGAGCATCATGCCATTCTGCATACTTGTAGTGCTTTGGAAAAGGAAGGCTATACAGTAACTTATCTTCCTGTTGATGAGTTTGGCAAGGTTGATCCCGCAACTGTCGAAGCAGCTATTACACCGGAAACCATTCTGATTTCTGTTATGTATGCTAATAATGAGATAGGTACAATTATGCCAATCAGAGAAATTGGTGCTGTTGCCAGAAAACACGGCGTCCTTTTCCACACTGACGCAGTGCAGGCAGCCGGACATATTCCCATCGATGTAAAAGCAGATAATATAGATCTTTTGACGCTTACTGCCCACAAATTTCATGGACCAAAAGGTACTGGTGCTGTCTATATTAAGCAAGGCGTAAAAACAGGTAGTTTGGTTTATGGTGGCGGTCAGGAAAAGGGATTGCGTGCCGGTACTGAAAATACAGCAGGTATTTTAGGCTTAGGCTTGGCGGCCGTACATGCCAAAGAAAATATGAAAGAAAACAGTAAACGTGTAACTCGTCTTCGTGACAAACTTATAGCTGGAATTAACGAAAAAATAAGCGAAGTCCGTTTGAATGGCCATCCGACTGACCGACTGCCGAATAATGTGAATTTTAGTATCCGCTATATTGAAGGCGAAGGGCTTTTGCTGTTGCTTGATATGGCAGGAATAGCAGCTTCCAGTGGTTCAGCCTGTACATCAGGTTCGCTTGATCCTTCTCACGTGCTGCTTGCCATTGGTTTGCCGCATGAAATAGCCCATGGTTCATTGCGTCTGACTTTATCGGAATTTACAACGGAAGAGGATATCGATTATCTTTTGGAAAAATTACCACCGATTGTAGATCGACTTCGTCAGATGTCACCGCTTTATAGCGAAAAGTATAATAGAGTATAAGAAAGTTGGTGTGATATGTATAGTGCAAAAGTTATGGATCATTTTTCTAATCCGCGTAATGTAGGTGTCATGGAAGATTACTCTGGTGTTGGTACAGTTGGCAACCCTGTATGCGGAGATATAATGAAAATATTTATTAAAGTTGAAGATAATATAATTACAGATATTAAATTCCAGACCTTTGGCTGCGGTGCTGCCATCGCTACTAGCAGTATGGTTACTGAATTGGCTAAAGGCAAAACTATTGACGACGCTCTTAAACTTACCAATCTGGCAGTTGCTGAAGCCTTAGACGGACTCCCGCCAATTAAGATGCATTGCTCTAATCTTGCGGCTGATGGTCTAAAAGCGGCAATTGTTGATTATAAGCTAAAGAACGGATTGCCCACAGATGATATCAACCTCGATAAGGAATGTTGTCATCACAGTTGTTGCAGCTGTAGCTGATCATATTTTGGAAAGGTTGGTCGAAGTGACGGATTTAGTTAATCATGAAACGGAGATAAGAGACCAGAAACATTCAAATAAAAAGGCGATGGTTGCCATGAGCGGCGGTGTGGACAGTTCCACCGTCGCTTTGATTTTGCGTGAGCAAGGTTATGAAGTCATCGGTGTCACAGGCCGGATGTTTGTCAATGAAGATATCGGGCTGGTTGAAGAAAGCCGTTGTTGCTCGCTTGCCGATGTTGAAGATGCCCGCCTGGCCGCACATAAAATAGGAGCACCCCATTATGTTTATAACATGGGTGACTCCTTTAAAAAGACTGTTATACAACCATTTGTTGATGCTTATTTGACAGGTAATACTCCTAATCCCTGTGTAAATTGCAATAAGTATGTGAAATTTCCGCAGCTGCTTGAAAGAGCACTTATGCTTGGTATTGATTATTTGGCAACAGGACATTATGCCAAAGTATTTTTTGATCAAGCAAGAAATCGCTGGCTGCTCGCAAGGGCAGAAGATGAAAGCAAAGATCAGACATATATGCTTTATGGTCTGACCCAGCACGAACTCAGTCATTTACTGTTGCCGCTCGGAAATTTCAAAAAAACTGAGGTGCGGCTAAGAGCGGGTGAAGCAGGCCTCATTAATGCTTCTAAACCCGACAGTCAGGACATTTGTTTCGTGCCTGACGGAAATTATGCTGAGTTTATAGAACGTTATAGCGGTAAAAAGCAGCAACCTGGTAAGTTTATTCTGCAAAGCGGTGAAGTAATAGGTCGGCATAAGGGACTGATTCATTATACTTTAGGTCAGCGCAAAGGGTTGGGTATAGCTTACAAGGAACCCCTTTACGTCTTGGCAAAAGATGCAGATTCTAACACTGTTGTTCTTGGATCTGAGAAAGATTTATATAAAAAAGAATTCCTTGTCGGTGATTGTAATTTTATCTTAATAGAAGAACTTACAGCTCCTATGAATGTAACTTGCAAGGTGCGCTATCGCATGCAAGATGAGCCGGCAATAATTGAACCTGTTGCTGCTGGTAAAGTAAAGGTGACATTTAGGAACGCGCAGCGTGCTATTACATCTGGACAAGCGGCTGTTTTTTATGATGAAAACCTGGTGGTTGGCGGCGGAACAATTATAGCTGATTAAATATAAAGTGGCTATTGTTTTATCAGCATCAATGAATTCTATTGATTAAGTCACATGTCAGGTGATAAGATACAATTAAGAATGAAAAAATAATAAAATTATTTCCACTAATCTGGACTGATGTTTCTATATAGATTTTTATAAAAAATATTTGGGAAACAATATTAATAAGGTCCGGGAGTGGGCCAAGAAAAAGAGGCCTTCCGTTTATTAGGAAGGTCTTTTTTTATAAGGTTAGTATTTTGTGACTTTGATTAATCAAGGAGGCAAGCATGCAAAAGCATATAGCTGAAATTTATTTCAGTCAGCTCAGAGGAAAAGACATATGTGATAACAAAGGACGTACCGTCGGAAAAGTAAAAGACATTGTCACTTTATGGACTGGCGGCCTTCCTATGATTACAGGTATTCTTTATAGCGAAGAGCCTGACAAATTAATACCGGCTGACATAGTACAAAATTGGGATGGCAAGCAGGTGATTCTTGCTGAATCATCAGAGAAAATTAATATCACCCAAATAACTCACCAGCAACTTTTTGTTGGAAAATGGCTTTTGGATAATCAGGTTATAGATTTAAAAGGTTATAAAATTGTCCGTGTGAATGATATTCTGCTATCTTGTGATGAACAAGACGGGAAACAGCGTTTGTCAATTATAGCTGCTGATATTGGGATAAGAGGGCTTTTGCGGCGTATAGGGTTAGAGTTTTTAGCCAGCCGCCTGGATAAGAAATATATTTCCTGGCAGCATATAACTCCTCTCGAAAAAAAAACGGGAAGCCTTAAATTAAAACTTGACAAAGATCGCTTTAAAAAGCTGCATCCAGTAGAAATTGCAGATTTGCTCGAAGATATGGATTATGATAGCCGCAATGTCTTTTTTAAGGCTCTCGGGAGTGAACAAGCAGCCGAGGCGATAGGTAAACTTAAAGAAAATACTCAGGTTGAAATTGTTACGCGAATGGATAAGAAACAAGCAGCAGAGTTATTGGAAGATTTGCATGCTGATGAAGCTGCAAATCTATTGAGGGAGATGCCTAAAGAAAAAGCAGCTGAATTACTTCAATTAGTTAAGAAGGACAAGGCCAAAGAATTGAAATGGCTTCTGCATTATAAAAGTGATACGGCAGGCAGTTTAATGACAACGGAGTTTATCAGTTTACCGGTAACATTTACTGCTGGACAAGCAATCGAGCATTTGCGTAGATTTGCCCAAGATGCAGAAATGATTTACTATCTATATGTTACTGACGTTGATGAAAAACTTTTGGGAGTATTTTCTCTGCGGGAACTTATTTTGGCTGATCAGGAGATTACCCTTGGTGCTTTGCTGCATTCCAAAGTAATAACCGTTCAAGTTAATGACAGCCGCAAAAAGGTTGCTGAAATTATTCATAAATATGGCTTACTTGCCGTACCGGTTATAGATGCCGAAGGATTTTTGCACGGCGTAGTTACGGTTGATGATGTGCTTGATTTATTTATGGTTGATAGAACTCTAAAGGCATCTATGTCCAGATATTTGAACAAGCGTGGCCTGAGGCGGAAGTGACATAATGAAGACGTTTAGAGTTTTTCGCGATAAGATTATTGTTTTTTTATCTATAATGGGTCCTGGCATTGTTACAGCTTTTGCTGACAATGATGCCGGCGGCATAGCTACTTATGCAGCAGCAGGGGCAAAGTATGGCCTTGCGCTTTTATTTACCATGTTGCTTAGCACTGTGTGCTTGGCCATAGCGCAAGAGATGTCTGCCAGAACGGGTGCGGTAACAGGTAAGGGCTTATCAGATCTTATACGCGAACGTTATGGTGTCAAATGGACTTTGTTTGCTATGTCTATATTGATTATTGCCAATATCGGAACTACGGCTTCTGAGTTTTCTGGTATTGCAACGAGTTTTGAAATTTTTGGCGTTAGCCGATATATTTCTGTTCCGTTGGTTGCCTTTGCGGTTTGGATTCTGGTACTAAAAGGTAGTTACAACAAAATTGAAAAGATTTTTTTAATGTTGTGCTTAACTTTTGCAAGCTATGCTATTTCAGGAATCATAGTGGGTCCATCCTGGAAAGAGGTATTGATTGCGTCGGTAAAACCGACATTTATCTGGGATGCAGAATTTCTGCTGATGGCAATTGGTGTAATAGGAACAACTGTCACACCGTGGGGACAATTTTATGTACAAGCGGCAGTTGTTGACAAGGGAATCAATGCCTCGGATTATCAATATACGCGTTGGGATGTATTGGTTGGAGCCTTTTTTACCTGGCTGGTAGCCTTTTTTATAATTGTTGCTACGAACGCGACTCTTTACACAAATGGGATAGGCATTGAGACAGCAGGGGATGCGGCCATTGCGCTTGAACCGGTTGCCGGTAAGTATGCAAGTTTGCTATTTGCCTTTGGACTCTTGGGCGCATCTATGCTAGCGGCATTTATATTGCCGTTGAGCACAGCTTACGCAGTTTGTGAGGCGTTGGGTTTTGAACACGCGGTAAGTGATTCCTATAGGGAAGCACCTGTGTTCTTTGGCCTTTACACAATGCTGGTGGTTGTTGGTGCGGGGATTGTATTGTTGCCGGGCATATCGCTCTACAGGATAATGCTTACATCACAAGTTATTAACGGGGTATTGCTTCCGCCAATACTTATTTTTATGATGCTCATTGCCAATGACATAAATTTGATGGGTGAATATGCGAATTCTAAGTTGTATAACATTGTAGCCTTGATATTTACAATGGTCTTGATTGCATTGACGGTGCTATTATTGGTATCGGCCTTTGTACCGGACATTTTCAATATACTTTTGAAATAAAAAGTTACTATGCATTTAAATAACAAGAGTTTTTGCAACTATAAGGAGGCAATAAATTGAACATTGCGGAAATCAAATGTTTATTGGAAAAACAAAAAAGAATAACGCTCGGCTTTTTCCCGACACCGTTTTATAAGTTGGAAAGGCTTTCCAGTCAGTTAGGTGTAAACCTTTATATTAAAAGAGATGATTTTACCGGTCAAAATCTTTTCGGCGGTAATAAAATAAGAAAATTGGAGTATTTATTGGGACAAGCAGTGGAAAATGGGGCTGAATATGTTTTTACTTATGGCGCCACTCAGTCCAACCACGCAATGCAGACAGTAGCAGCCTGCAGAAAGCTGGGACTGAAACCGGTTTTATATTTGTTGGCTTTCGTTGAGACAGATGAAAATGATTTAAAAGGCAATTTGCTTTTAGACAAAATTTTTGGCGCAGAAGTGCATATTATAAATACATTGCCAAATGAGAGTTTGTTTGAGAGCACAGAACGTTATATGGTTGCTGCCAAAAAGCATATGAAGCAATTGGAAGCAGGTGGTCATAGATGCTACAGCATTCCACTGGGAGGATCAAACTCTATTGGTACAATCGGCTTTGTAAGTGGTTATTTAGAAATACAGCAACAAATGAATTTGCTTGGAATTAAAGCTGATTATATTTTTCATGCCAATGGTTCTGGTGGAACAATGACAGGACTGGCAGTTGGAAGAAAGTTATTTGGTTCTTCAGAAAAGCTGATTGCTGTTGGCGCAGCCAAGCATGATGCTAATTTCGTTACATCGATGGTAGAACTTGGCAATAATGTCTTAGTAAGGCTTGGTTCTGATAAAATTATGACAAAAGAAGATTTCGAGATGGATGAGGAACATTTTGCGCCTGGGTATGAGATGCCAAGTGAGCAAGGGTCGGAGGCAATAAAGTTATTGGCACGTGAAGAGGGTATCCTTTTGGACCCTGTTTATAGTGGTAAAGCATTTGCCTGTCTGCTGGATTACGTTCATAGTGGCAGAGTACAACAAGGAAGCGATGTTATTTTCTGGCATACTGGCGGGGCTACAGCATTGTTTGCAGAAAAAGAGATATTAGGGAATTTATTCTAGAATAACAAAACGGTACAGTCAAAGACTGTACCGTTTTGCATATTAAAATAAAGTTTTTGATTGATATAGAAATTCTATTTTTTGGTACGCCTGAGTGGAATCGAACCACCGCACGTGGCTCCGGAGGCCACTGCTCTATCCACTGAGCTACAGGCGTATTTGTGTTTGTTGCGGGTGTAATTATAGCATAAACCGCACTCATTAGCAATTTTTTCTTGGTTTCGCAAGGAATTTGGGGACTGCATGGGACATAAATATAGTGTGAAGGCGTTTGTTATCTGCTATAATTAAATTGCAGGGATTCTATTTTATTGGAGGGAGTTTTCATGAATAGCATGTTAAAACATCACTATGAACTTACTGGTAAAAAAGTGGTAGAGGCTCTCAATAAAAACCGTTTTAAAGCTGAATATGCAGATACAAAAGCAGAGGCTGTAGAGGCTATCCTTAAACTAATTAATCCTCAGGATACTGTTGGCATGGGTGGATCGATTACTTTGGATGAGTTGTCCATTGGCAAGCTTTTACAGGAACTTTGTAATACAATATTTAATCATCAGGGACTGCCACCGGCAGAAGCCTACAATGTGCGCCGTAAACAGCTGACATCCGATGTATTCATTGCAAGCTCTAATGCTGTTACTATTGATGGTGAAATTATAAATATGGATGGCAGCGGAAATAGAGTAGCAGCGCTCACATTTGGGCCAAAAAGAGTTATTGTGGTCGTGGGAGCAAATAAAATTGTTAAAGATGAAGCCGATGCAAGGCGTCGTATTGCAATGACAGCAGCACCTATGAATGCTGATAGGCTAAACAGGAAAACACCTTGTGTTATAACTGGAGTATGTGCAAACTGTAATAGCCCTGAGCGCATTTGTTCCGTAACTTCCATTATGCACAAAGCGCCTTCGGCTTCGGATTTCCATGTAATTATAGTAGGTGAGGCTTTGGGTTACTGAGGATGAGGTGTAGGTTGTGAAAATACTTTTTATTGATGGCATGGGTGGCGGATTGGCAGCACAGCTGATAAGCCATTTACCAAAGAGAATATTTGAACAAACAGATATTATTGGTCTGGGTACAAATTCATTGGCAACAGCTACTATGCTGAAAGCCGGAGTAAAAAGAGGAGCCACTGGCGAGAATGCCATTTGTTTCTCTGTCGGTGAGGCAGATATCATAGTTGGGCCTATCGGTATTATCATCCCGAATACTATGATGGGAGAAATAAGCCCCAAAATTGCTGAGGCTGTTGCTTCAGCTCGTGGCAAAAAAATTCTGCTGCCAGTAAATCAGAACCACGTGGAGATTATCGGTTTGGCAAACAGTTCTATGGCAATGCTGATTAAAGATGCCATAGAACGCATTACCAAATTGTGTGATGAACAGTTAATATAAAAGTACATTACTTATTGATTGCGTGGAGGGAAAACGTTGATGGTGAGGATGGTCGGAACAGTAATCAGGGGTATTCGTACTCCTATGATCAGAGAAGGTGACAATATAATTGCGATTACCGTCGACGCGGTTCTGACTGCAGCTTCTACTGAAGGCTTTACTCTTAAAGACAGAGACGTTATAGGAATAAAGGAATCAATTGTAGCCAGAGCGCAGGGAAATTATGCGAATGTTAATGACATCAGCAGTGATATTGCTGAAAAATTTACTGGCGATTTTGCCGTGGTTTTTCCTGTGTTGAGCCGCAACCGATTTTCACTCCTATTGAAAGGCATTGCTGCTTGTGGTAAGAAGGTCTATGTAATTCTTAATTATCCAGCTGATGAACTTGGCAATCATCTCATGGATGTCAGTAAGATGGATGACCTTGGCTTGAACCCCTATACTGATGTCTTGACAGAAAAACAATACAGAGCAATGTTCGGTAAAGAGGTTTTACACCAATTTACCGGTATTGATTATGTAAACTATTATAGAGAAATTGTTGGCAATAATGTCGAGTTTATTTTTACTAATGATCCCAAAGTTGCCTTAGAATATTCCAAAGACATACTCGTAGCCAGTGTTCACGAAAGAGCACGCGTTAAAAGAATTTTGCTGAAAGCAGGGGCAGAAAAAGTTTTTTGCTTAGATGAAATTTTGGCAGAACCAATAAATGGCAGCGGCTTTAACGAGCTTTATGGCTTGCTTGGGTCTAATATGGCAGGTAAGGATGTCATAAAACTCTTTCCCAGAGATTGTCAGAAGTTTGTAGATGCAATCCAGGATAAGCTTAAAAAAATCACGGGCAAAAACATCGAAGTCATGGTTTTTGGCGACGGTGGTTTCAAGGATCCTACAGGAAAAATCTGGGAATTGGCAGATCCTGTAATTTCGCCTGGTTTTACTGCCGGACTGCAAGGCGTTACAAACGAGATAAAAATTAAATATATTGTCGATAGTGAGCTAAATCACATGTCAAGAGAAGAGACTGACGCAGCAGTTAAAGAAAAAATTAACGGCAAAGCATCACAGCTTTATGGCAAGGAAGAATCTCTCGGAACTACGCCACGGCAATTGACAGATTTGTTAGGCAGCCTTTGTGATCTGACTAGCGGCAGTGGTGATAAGGGAACGCCGGTAGTTTTGGTGCAAGGTTATTTTGATAATTACGCAGCAGAATAATCATAGAAGGCGTTCAGAATAGATGAACGCCTTTTTCACATCATGGTAGTTGAGCATGGCAAACTAAAGTGCTATACTGTTGTGGTAACAATTCTAGAAGAAAGTGGGAAAGATGGACGTGATAGAAGTCAGAGAACGTGTTCGTTTTGTTGAAACTGATATGATGGGTGTTGTACATCACTCTAATTACCTGCGCTGGTTCGAGATGGGAAGGGTTGCTTATTTGCGTGCGGCAGGCGTGGAGCTGTTGGATCTAATCAGCAATAATTATCTTTTCCCCATTACCGAGGTGACCTGTAAATATAAAACTTCAGCCAGATTTGATGACGAGATTATAATAAGAGCTACCATGGCGGAATTTACAAAAGCCAAGATGACTTTTTCCTATCAGGTGATTAGACAGGCTGATGAAGTTCTCCTTGCGGTCGGCAAGACTACCAATGTTTTTACGAATCTGGAAGGAAAAATAACTCGTTTGAATCAGGATTATTATGATAGGATAGCAGCTTTATACGAGCAGGAAATGAAAGGTAGGAACCAATAAGAATGTTTC
Organism: Acholeplasmataceae bacterium; assembly: GCA_012517145.1. Classification (GTDB taxonomy): domain Bacteria; phylum Bacillota; class Negativicutes; order Acidaminococcales; family Acidaminococcaceae; genus RZYP01. The sequence goes on along the minus strand of JAAYVM010000201.1, from coordinate 5,733 downwards.
TTTATATTTTAGGTGGAATAATTTTGTTTTTGTTATTAGTCATTGTTTTAGTTTGCATTTATGCCTTCTTTAAGGCAACGGATGATACTACCATTATGGTAGAAAAAAAGACAGCGCTCAAATTAGAAAGAATTTCTGATTCAGAAGCTGTTTTCTCCACTGAGTTCCCGATGATAAATCGTGGCAAAGAAGATGCAGCAATTCTTGATGTGTTTGCCCGCCCTTATCTTCCGCAGGAGCAGTTCAATGCAGCAACAGTTTTTGGACATATTGAAACCAGTAATCGCCGTCGTAATGATAATTATTTTGAGGCAATGATTTTAAGAGCTAATTCGCAGTGCCAGCTGATACTGACGCTGCGCTTTGTTGCCAATAATGGAATGAATATCAGAGAAGCGCTGCAACAGATGGTTGATATGGATGTCGCTGTTTACTACAATGGACTGGCACGCAAGGATATTTATATACGCAAAGTTTTTTTAACTATCAATGGCGACACAATCAGAAATTTGGTAGGAGGTGCCGAAAATGGCAGATAAGTATGAGATAGTTCCGGTTCCTACCAGGATTCTCACTATTCATGATGATATCATTGAAGCAATAAAAGAGTATGGGGCTGGCAAGATTGGCCCTGGCGATGTGGTATGTGTCGCGGAAAGTGTTGTTGCCATTACACAAGGAAGAGCCAGACGCCCTGAATCTTTTAGGCCGTGCTTTCTTGCAAAAGTATTGTCGCAGCTATTTCCCTCGCAAGGTAGTATAGCTGGTTGGCACAGCATGCAATCTTTAATTGAGGTAGAAGGCCAGTTCAGAATTTTGTTTGCTGTTATTATTGGCGCTATTGCAAAATGTTTCGGCATTGCAGGCGTGTTCTACCGCATGGGAGGCGAGCAGGCAAAATTGATTGACGATGTAACCGGAACGATGCCGCCTTACGACAAACACATTGTCTATGGGCCGGATAGACCGGCACAGGTTGCGGAGGCCATTGCGAAGGCGACCGGAGCATACGGTGCAGCTATTGCTGATGTAAACGATTTGAAACGATCATGTGTACTTGGCGTATCGCAAGGTGTTGATAGCGATGAAGTTGCAAAAATACTGATAGATAACCCATTTGGTAATGCCAGCCAAAAGACGCCAATCGTAATTATTAAAAACTACAGAAATAAATAATAAAATTATTAACCGATACTTAAGATTGCATTGCAGCGCATTATGGGCTTTGTAATCAAAGGTGTCGGTTTTTGTTTATTGATTTTTAGCAAGAATGTTGAAATGTTGCGTTTTTGGAAAATTTTATGGCAGGTTTTTTAAAACAGACATTGAATTAATTAAGGTACGGTTAAACAAGAACGACTCTGAGGTGTTGTATATGCTTTTAGGCGTTGATGTTGGCGGAACATTTACGGATGCAGTGCTTGTTAACAGTGGAATGATAATAAAACAAGCAAAGGTCAAGACGACGCAGGAGGAAGTTCTGCAGGGCATTCTGCAGGCTTTGGACATTGTACTTGCTGGCAGTGAACCATCCGTTGTTTCTCGTGTCGTTGTTTCCAGTACTATAGTTACCAATGCATTGACGGAGGGTAAAACAGAACCTGTTTTTTTGGCAGTAATGGCAGGCCCGGGAATGTCAACAAAAGAACGTTTTCCGACTGAACCATATTTAGCTGATGGGTACGTTGACCACAGAGGTAAAATAATTAAGAGCGTTTCCGTCAATGAAAAAGTATTTGCAGCGATGTCGGTAGGTAAAAAAGTTGCAGCGGTGTCGGGAAAATTTGCTGTGCGTAATCAAAAGAACGAGCAAGAGTTGCGCATAAAATTAAAAGAAGCAGGTTTCGAAAGAATATTTGTAGGTTCTGAAATATCAGGTGAACTTAATTTTGTACGGAGAACAAATTCTGCTTATTTTTCTGCCGCCGTCTATAATAAGTTCAAAGAGTTCATAGGTCAGGTTGAAGATGGTATCCGCAGAAGAGGCATCACTGCACAAGTTCAGATACTAAAAGCCGATGGTGGGACAATTCCTTTGGCAGCAGCATTGGAACAACCTGTTGAAACGGTTTTTACCGGCCCGGCAGCAAGCGTTTTGGGCATAGAAGCCTTAGATGCACCTGCTGTTAATGCTATTTCTTTAGATGTTGGCGGGACTACGACAGACATTGCTTTCTGGAGCGGCGGTTTTCCGCTTTTAGCAAACAAAGGAGCAAAAATAGCTGGTTACCCGACTGCTGTCAGAGCCTTTCATATGCGTTCTATAGGTCTCGGCGGTGACAGTCATATAAGAAAGACAGCTCAAGGTTTTGAAATTGGTCCGGATCGTGTAGGCCCGGCAATGGCTATAGGTGGTAAAGAACCAACGTTATCTGATGCTTTGATTGCGCTGGGATGTGTTTCTTTCGGTGATGTGAAAAAGGCTCGTGAAGCTATGAGTTTTTTGGCAGAGACTGATGATACCGTCGAAGAAATCGCCGAAAAAATTGTTTTGGCTTCTGTCACTAAAATTGAGGGTACTATTGCGGAAATGATAAGGGAATGGAACCTGCAGCCAGTTTATACCGTTAATGACGTAATTGAAGGTACCGAGTTCGTACCTGAAAAATTAATTGGAGTAGGCGGCGGTGCTCCAGGGCTTATTCCTGTCTTAGGCATGAAAATGGGACTTCCTGTAGAGATTCCTGCCGGAGCGATGGTTGCTAATGCTATTGGTGCTGCTGTATCGCGCCCTACTTTAACGGCTACTTTGCGCGTAGATACTACAGATGGCTACTATATAATCCCGGAAGCGGGAATTCGTGAAAAAATCCAACGTGATTTTTCGCGTAGTACAGCTGAAGAGATTCTATCAGCTTGGCTGATTGAACAAGCTGACAAGTGGCAGATGAAAGCCAAAAATGTTGAAGTAATGGCTTATGAAGAATTTCCGACAATTCATAATTACTATACTACCGGTAAAATTATTTATTTAAAAATGCAGTTAAAACCAGGTATTCTCCATACCGTAACAGGTCGGGAGGTGGTATTTTGAAATCTAATCTGGGACTTGTATTCTTTCCTGCTTTTGACTGGATGATCAGTCCTACGCACCCTGAAAGGCAGGAACGTCTGCTATATACAAGGGATCAACTTCTTGAAGAAGGATTATTTGACCTGGAGCAAATCAGGGAATACAAACCGCAACTGGCAGAGATCAGTGATTTGCAGCGTGTACATATTGGTATACCTGCAATTTCCCGTTTAATAACACCTGCTCATCTTGTTTCAGCGGGTGGCTGTATAACTGCTGCTGATTCGGTAATGAGCGGCGAAGTGAAGCGTTCTTTTGCTTTGGTACGTCCTCCCGGACATCATGCAATGCGTGTGGTGCACGGCATCAGGGGTTTTTGCGTCATAAATATTGAAGCTATAATGGCGGCTTATTTGCGGCAAAAATATGGCGTGAGGAAGATTGCTATCGTTGATACCGATGTTCATCATGGTGATGGTACACAAGATATTTTTTATCATGATCCTGATACTCTTTATATATCTTTCCATCAGGATGGGCGTACTTTATATCCCGGCAGCGGTTTCCCAAATGAGGCGGGCAGCCCTGCTGCTTTGGGAACTAATATAAATCTGCCACTATTGCCTGGTACCGGTGATGAAGGCGTTCATAGACTTTTTGATGGTATAATAAGACCGATACTTGATGATTTTGAACCTGAAATTATCATTAATTCTGCAGGGCAGGACAATCACTTCAGCGACCCTTTGGCTTCAATGTCTGTAACGGCTCAAGGGTATGCCAGACTTGCGGATAAATTAAAGGCAGATATAGCTGTTCTGGAAGGTGGTTATTCTGTTGAAGCCGCTTTGCCTTATGTTAATACCGGGATAATACTGGCAATGGCAGAAATGGATTATAGCAATGTTATTGAGCCAGACCAGACTGGCCTCAGAAGACAGGATGATAGATGTAATGCCAGAGTTGATGAACTTATCAGACAAATTGGCGATTTATGGACGAATCGTCAAAAACTAAGCAGAGAAGCTTTGGCAAAATGCGGTGACACCTGGAGCCGACGGAAAAATATTTATTACGATGAAGAAGGCATTAGTGAGGAACAAGTCGAGACTGTCCATTATTGCAAGCAATGCAATGGTTATCTTACCATTCAGACTGCAGCAAAAAATACCCGTTTTGGCAGCCAGAGCGCTTTTATAGCGATTGTTGAAGAGTCTACATGTCCAGTTTGCAGGCAAGAAGCTTATGATGAAGCACTTAAGGCAAAAAAGACAGCAAAATGGCAATATGTTTTTGTACAAGACAAAACAAAAGGAAACATTGAAAATATCTAGGGGGAAGAAATGAAAAGAACAGATGGAAGATCAAGCAAACAATTAAGATCCGTAAAAATGACCAAAGACTTTGTTATTTACCCGGAAGGTTCTGTTTTTATTGAAATGGGTAATACCCGTGTTCTATGCAATGCGTCTGTTGAGGAAAAAGTACCAAGATTTTTAGCAGGAACCGGTAAAGGCTGGGTAACAGCTGAATACTCGCTATTGCCACGCTCGACGCAACAAAGAAACTCACGTGAGGCAGCCAAAGGCAAGCAAAGCGGGCGTACGCAGGAAATCCAGCGTTTGATAGGTCGTTCTCTGCGCAGTGTTGTCGATTTGGAGGCCTTGGGTGAAAAATCAATTACTATTGACTGCGATGTTTTGCAGGCTGATGGAGGCACAAGAACGGCTTCTATTACAGGCGCTTTTGTCGCTTTGGTAATTGCCTTGAACAAAGTATGCCCGGAAGGTCAAAAATTTCCGATTAAAGACTTTTTGGCAGCGATTAGTGTCGGTGTTGTGAATGGCGAAGAAATCCTTGATTTGTGCTATGAGGAGGACAGTAATGCAGAGGTTGATATGAATATAGTTATGACAGGCAGCGGCAACTTTGTTGAGCTGCAGGGAACGGGTGAGGAACATACCTTTGATAAGAAACAATTGAAGAAAATGCTGGAATTGGGTGAAAAAGGCTGCAATGATCTGATTGCAGAGCAAAAAGAGGTTTTAGGAAAAATTGCAGAGCGGGTAGGTAAATAGGATGCAGGAATTGGTAATCGCAACAACGAACGAAGGCAAGCTGAAGGAATTTAAAGAGCTAATGAAGGATATGGATGTTGAACTCACGTCTCTGAAAGAATGGGCTGATGTTCCCGCACCGGAAGAAACAGGAAAAACTTTTGCTGCTAATGCCAGGCAGAAAGCTCTGTATTATGCAAAAATGACAGGCAAAATATGCATTGCTGATGATTCTGGGCTTGAAGTTCAGACACTTAAGGGCGAACCGGGTGTTCGTTCCGCACGTTATGCAGGCGAAGAAGCGGATGCTGAGGCTAATAATAAACTTTTGTTGCAGACAATGAAATTTCATATGAAACGTACTTGCCGTTTTCGCTGCGCTCTTGCTGTAGCCAGCCCTGCGGGCAAAGTATTGGCTGAAACGGAAGGAATTTGCGAAGGCATGCTGCTGCACGACAAATTGGGCGAGGAAGGCTTTGGTTATGATCCTTTGTTCTGGTCAACAGAGCTTCATAAAGGCTTGGGCGAAGCAACAATGGAAGAAAAAAATCAGGTGAGCCATAGAGCAAAGGCTATTAAAAAATTATGTGATATGTGGGAGAAAATAAAGTGAAAATCGGTATAACGGGCGATACTCACGGCAGCAAAAAAGCCATGCGGCTT
>JAAYVM010000200.1 GCA_012517145.1 Acholeplasmataceae bacterium | reverse complement strand
TGCATCGGCTTTGACCGTTCCGGTACCACACACATCGGCAAGTTCATCATCAACCACAGTTTCCTGTTCCCTGGTCTTATTGGTGTAGGCTCTGCCTGCTTCGCAGGATACATGCTGGTTAATCTTTTCTATTAATAAACATTTATAACTTAATATCAAAATCCCCCTTAGTTATAAACTAAGGGGGATTTTTTGTATGTAATCGCAACTTATCAATGAAGGATTTCGTCTAACGCCCACATGATCAGACCGGCTTCGCGTGCTTCCTCGGACATCACCATATGCTGGTTTTTCACATGTCTTCTGACCCAGCCCCATTTGATGCCGTTTGCCTTACAGATTTCTTTATAGGGGCTGCCGTTTTTCTGCATCCAGTAAATATCCATGAAATCATGATCTGTCAGCTGGTCCGCTATATAAAGAGTAATAATGAAATCTTCCAGAGTCATGTGCGCATCGCGGGCACGCTCAAAACTATAGCTTGTGCAATTCTGTACTTTCCTGACTATTTCTTTCCTGTGCTGGTCCTGTTCAAATTTTTTATTTTTTTCATGATTATTATGATTTTGTTCTGCCACTTGCTTTGGCGAACTCTGCGGTTTCGCTAAAACAGGTGCGGCAACTAGCCCCAGAGAAAAACAAATAGCAAGAAAAATCCCCACTGATTTTTGCAGAATCTTGGCTTTCATACTATGACCTCCTTTGAAAATTATTGCCGTTTACTTAATTTTATCATAAAGCGCAATGAAATTTCTGAAATTTATGTCATTTTCCCCTCTCCAGATTTTATTTGTTTTCCTGAAAGGTGAGGATTTATAATAGAATAACAGTAACAAGTTCGAAAAAAACGAGGTATTCATAGTGAAAAATTTTTCTACGAGAAGGTTAGCCATAGTTGCTGTTTTTTCAGCACTTGCTGCGATTATTTATCTTTTTGATTTTAGCCTGCCATTTTTCCCACCATTTATCAAACTTGATTTTGCTGATTTACCTGCCTTGATAGCGGCTTTTACCTTCGGGCCAGTGACCGGTATTTTGATTCAGGTTGTGCGCAATGCCCTGCATCTTTTTGTTTCCAACACCGGCGGCGTCGGCGAACTCGCCAATATCATCATCGGCGGTACCATGGTAGGCACTGCGGGTTTTATTTATCAGCATAACAAGACCAAGGCTGGGGCCTTCAAAGCGCTGCTAGCCGGAACGATTGCCATGACTCTGGTCGCCATGCCCCTTAATTATTATGTCATTTTGCCCCTTTATTCTTTGTTTATGCCTATTGATAAAATCCTGGCCCTTTCAGCAAAATTCATGCCGGCGATTCACGATAAATTTACTTTTATTCTGTATGTGACGCTCCCCTTTAACATTCTGAAAGGTGCTACCATTTCAATTTCTTCCTGGCTGCTCTACAAAAAACTGCAGCCGGCTCTGCATCAACTGCGTTCCTGACACTCAATGCTTACAGCAGAAACATCCAATAGTGTTGTTAATCATAAGTTTATCTGTTAAAAAAAAATTTTCTTAATTAAAGGTGGTATTTAAATGGATGCATTCAATTATCATGCCCCAACAAAAATAGTGTTTGGCAAAAATACGGAAAATAAGGTCGGCCAATTAGTAAAAAAATCTGGCTGTAAAAAAGTGCTCATACATTACGGCGGCAGCAGTGCCAAAAAATCCGGCCTGTTGGACCGTGTTATTGCCTCTTTAACGACGGCTGGCATCGCCTATGTCGAATTAGGCGGCGTCGTGCCCAACCCTCGTCTCAGCAAAGTTTATGAAGGAATCAAGCTCTGCCAGGAGGAAAAAGTTGACTTTATTCTCGCCGTCGGCGGCGGCAGCGTCATCGACAGTGCCAAAGGCATCGGTTATGGCGTAGTTAATGAAGGTGACGTCTGGGCTTTATATACCGGCGCACAACTGCCAGTCAATGGCTGCCTTCCCATAGGCGCAATTGTGACAATGCCGGCGGCGGGCAGTGAGATGAGTAACGTTTCTGTCATCACCAATGAAGACGGCTGGCTGAAAAGGTCTTTGGGTTCTGAAGCCGGTTATTGTCAATTTGCCATCATGAATCCGGAACTTACCTATACCGTGCCAGCTTATCAGACAGCCAGTGGCGCCAGCGATATCCTGCTCCACACTATGGAGCGTTATTTTGCCAGAGTTAAAACCCTGGAGATTTCAGACGTCTTAGGCGAAAGCTTGATGCGCTCAGTGATGTACAATGTTAAATTGCTCCTGAAGGAACCGGAAAACTACGAGGCGCGCTCAACCATCATGTGGGCCAGCAGCCTATCTCATAATGGCGTTACCGGTGACCGCAGCTACGGTGACTGGGCTTGCCATCAGCTCGAGCACGAATTAGGCGGCATGTTTGACATTGCCCACGGTGCCGGACTGGCAGCCGTCTGGGGCAGCTGGGCACGCTATGTATATCAGGAAAATCCTGCCCGCTTCGCCCAATTTGCAGTTAACGTCCTGAATGTCCCTAATCATTTTGATGACCCGGAAAGAACAGCTCTTGATGGTATTGCCGCCATGGAAGATTTCTTCCGCAGCATCGGCATGCCAACATCGCTCAAAGATATGGACATTGATTTAACCGAACAACAAATCAAGGAGCTGGCTTACAAATGCAGTTTCATGGGCAAACGAACGATTGGTGCTTTCAAAACACTCGACATTCCTGATATCGAAGAAATTTACCGTATGGCCAAATAAACAGCAATCCCCGGTTCAGATTGAACCGGGGATTATTTTATATATCTATTTACTCACTTCAATAATTGCGCCTGTAACCAAACCGCAGGCATTTGCTTCATCCGTATCAATATGATATTCATCGGCATGCTCTTCGCCTGTTCTCACTGGTACATCGTGGAAAGTCAGGCTTCTTTCGCCCGTGGTTTTGACATTGACCACATCACCATTCTTCAAGCCATATTCGGCGGCAGTTGCCGGACATAGGTGAACATGTCTGGCTGCAATAATAATACCTTTCTCAAGTTCAACTTCTCCCTTGGGTCCAATAAGACGGCCGCCAGCAGAATTATCAATATCACCGGAAATCCTGATTGGTGGTGTCAGCCCAAGCGCTCTGGCATCAGTCATGGAAAGTTCAATTTGTGTTGCTTTACGCAAAGGTCCAATTACACGCAAATTCATTTTACCCTTAGCTGTTACCAAAGTAACTTGCTCTTCAGCGGCATACTGCCCAGGCTGTTTTATATACTTTTTGGGATGCAGTTCTGCTTCTTCACCAAACAACTTTGCCATATCACTTGCACTCAGATGCAAATGTCTGGCAGAAACGCCTAATATTAACGGAAAATTCATTTGCAAGTCACTCCTTTTCAATTAAGCTATTTGAAATTCTCCAACTCCTGGATTGATGCAACCATGTGCAGAAAATATCTATCCCTGCGCTTAAAATAATCCTTCCCTGTAATTTCATAGACTTTTTTTAAGCGGTACCGCAGAGTATTAATATGTATATTTAACTCTTTGGCCGTACACTCCAAACTGTCTGTCATCAGAGTACAGCTCAGAGTATCCATTAAATTGGATTGATAAATTTTATCATATCTAAGCAAAGGAAACAAGATTTTATCACACAAATACTCATACTCAGGAGTATTGCGCGCCCGCAGGATAATACTGAAAGGCGTACAACTCTCGGCATACGCAATACCATGGATCCCGCGTCTCCTGAAAACCTCCATTGACTGCTCTGCCAAAGAAAACTGTTTACTGAAACCGGCTGGCGTTATAGCTTCGGAATTAACGACAATCAAAGTTTTATTAGGCAAGGTTTTAATATAGTCCGCAAGTTTACCCTCAAAATGTGCAAACTCTTTCTGCTGGCACAATAAAACAATGCTCTTGCCTTCATCAATGAAAATACTTTCATTAAAATTACTCTTCAGATACTGATATATTTCATTCGCGTTGGCATGCTTGGAGACCAAGACCATACCATAATTATTTTGATTGCTAAGCCCAAAACGGGCTAAGCCGTCAGCAATCTCTTCATCATCAGTGATTGTTCCGTCCTTGACTTCCTGCCAGAATTTTGCAAGTGCTTTCTTATTGGTTTCATATTGGTCCCACATTTTTATTGATATAAAGGAAGCAGCCTGCTGGCACATCAACCTGATTTTTTCCGGAAGATCGCCATCACAAACTACAACTAACATGCCGATAAGTCTGCCTCGGGCATAACAGTCAAAAATATGCAGATTTTCCACAATGTGGCCGGCAGAAGTATCAATTCCTTCGGCAAGCCGATCCTTTATGATATTGACCCAATCAATAAAATCCTGTCTTTTTGTCCCAGGCAAGCCGTAAGTGCCATTAAGCTTAAATTGGTAATTGAGACAAAAACAGTTCATTCTTATCTGTTTGCCAAATACATTCAAAAGATTGTTGACATCATCCGAACTGAGTGATGCCCTGATCAGCTTCTGGTAGTGCTGTTCAACTTCTATCAGCATATTAGTCTGATAGTTCTGGATTTCCTGATTGATTGTCGCAACCAGCTCGCGGAATTTTACTTCTTTTTTGACCTCAAAAACCGGCAATCTGTATTTATCTGCGATAGCAAGAATACTTTCGGGAATCTTTTCGATAAACCTATGTGTCTTAATACCTACAGCCGACACCCTTTGCGCCAGCCTTTCAAAAGCATAGTCCTGAAGCTCGGGATTCTTACTGAAAGCATAGAAAGTAGTTAAAACGAACTCTCCGCCTGTGACCCATTCATAAAGGTCAGGCCCTTCCATAATTGTAACATGGGTTATCTGGTAATCAAGATTGGCATTTTTGTTAGCAAGACGCAGTTTATTCCTAAAATTCTCAATCTCCATTAATGCGTTAAGAGTTACCCTGTCTTGTGCCATGTGAAGCCTCCGTACAAATTAATACTTCTTTAAAATTATATCACACAGCGGCTTTTATTAGTTAATCATAACGTTACAACATTTGCGCAAAGTCTGGCAGTTTCCTCTGCAATAACCATTTCCTCATTGGTTGGAATGACCAGCAATTTGACTGCGTCACCGTATGAGCCTATTTCTCTTATCTCACCGCGTAAATTGTTTTTTTCCGTGTCCAAATGTGCGCCCAAAAACTCCAAACCGCTGCAGATATTCTTTCTTATAACTGGCGAATTTTCTCCGAGACCGGCTGTGAAGATTACTGCGTCTACTCCACCCATTGCCACTGCATAAGCACCGATGTATTTTTTGACGCGGTATGAGAAGATATCCATTGCGAGCTGTGCCCGCTCATCCCCGCACTCAGCAGCTTTTTCCAGATCGCGGAAATCGCTGGAAAGGCCGGATATTCCCAGTACACCGGCTTTATTATTCAGATATTGATATACCTGCTTGCCAGTCATATCCTCTCTGTCCATGATAAACGGTATAATAGCCGGATCTACTTCTCCGCACCTCGTACCCATCACAAGGCCCTCCAGAGGAGTGAAACCCATGCTTGTATCTATTGATTCGCCGCCTTTGACTGCGGCTACACTCGCTCCGTTGCCCAAATGACAGGTTACGAGCCGCAAATCTGATAAATTGCGGCCTAAATATTTTGCAGCCATGTCTGCGACATATTGGTGAGAAATACCATGAAACCCATATTTTCGCAATCCATATTTGATGTACAGTTCATAAGGCAATCCATATAAGTATGCTTTAGCCGGCATCGTTTGATGAAAAGCAGTATCAAAAACCGCAATATGAGGAACATTTGGCATCAAACCCATGCAAGCCTCGATGCCTGCGAGATTGGCAGGGTTATGGAGTGGTGCCATCGGAATGCACTTTTTAATATCGTCTATAACATTTTTTGTTATTATAATTGCTTCTCGAAAAGCCTCGCCGCCATGCACTACCCTATGTCCAAAAGCACTGATTTCCGACAAATTTTTAATAACACCAATCTTATTATCAACCAGCGCTTTCAAGATTAGCTGAATACCTTCCGTATGATTATGAGCGGGCTTTTTAAGTTCTACAGCATAATCATAAACAGAATAATGCTTAAGAAAGCTTCCTGCCATGCCAATCCTTTCTAAAACACCTTTAGCCAAGACTTTTTTGCTGTCATTTTCAACCAGCTGGTATTTAATTGATGAACTACCGCAATTCAAAACAAATATCTTCACTCAGGCCACCCCTTTTCGCTAAACTTGCAACTGCCGCCCCCCTGTATACCTCTTAAATTATATAAATTAGCTATTATCTTTCATATGTATAAATCTACAAAATAACTAACTCTGTTTTTGCACCAACAAACAAAATACAGATAAAAAATGGGCCCGTTTGCTAAGCGGGCCCATTTACCTTTAGTTTCTAAAAGTAATTATCCTATGATATTTAACACAGTACTTCCTTTTTAACATTATTTATTTTATTTTTTACAAGAAACTTAGGATCAAGAATGTTCCGCTGATAATTAGTCCGGAAACTACCGTCCAGATTACGCAGTAGCCCATGATATCTCTGGCGCCAAGACCGGCAACACCCAAGAGCGGCAGTGCCCAGAACGGCTGAATCTGGTTGGTCCAACCATCACCCCAGGCAAAAGCCATGATGGTCTGCGGTATGTCTGCACCAAGTTTTTGCGCTGCTTCCATCATGATTGGACCTTGGATTGCCCATTGACCACCACCGGAAGGGATGAAGATATTTACAAGACCTGCGGACAAGAAAGTAAAGAGTGGGAAAGTATGGGGAGTTGAAATACTGACAAAAGCGTTAGACAAAACAGCAACCATGCCGGAGCCGATAATCATGCCTGAAATTCCTGCATAAAGCGGGAATTGGAGAATGATGCCACGGCAAGCGCCGATAGCCTGACCTACGGCATCCAGATAGGCACTTGGGCTCTTATGAAGAAGTAATCCTGCAGTCAGGAAAATAAGAACAACTAAGTTAAGGTTGAGGTTAAAACCGATTTTCGCGAAATTAAGGACGAGATAAGAAAGAGGGAGAAGACCGAAGAGGAGATTAATTAAATAAGAATGCTCTAGTTTTTCGGCCGGTGTCATGTCTTTCTTTTCTTTCGGAGCTGCTTTAGGCACTTCCTTGTCGACATATTCAACCATTACGCCATCCGGAGCCTTCATGTGGAAATACACGAGGAACAATGCTGCGGCAATTGCCAATGACAGAAGAATATTCCAGGAAGAATAAAGGGTTTCTGTTACAGGAATCAGAGGCACACCGAGCTTAACCATGAAGTTGCCAGGGGTAGCAGCAACAAGTGGAATTGATGAAGATGGACCGCGAACGATTTCACCGCCATAAGCTGCGGCAACGAGCAGTGGGAAATGCAGGCCTTTGACTTTTTTGCCCATTTCCTTGGCCAGTATGGCACCGATAACAAGGCCGAAGCCCCAGTTAAGATAGCAGGAAATCAGAGAAACGAGTGCAGTCAGACCCAAAGCCTGTTTCGGACTCTTAGGAATGTCGGTAACTTTATCCAAGATTTTTTTTGCCACCGGTGTTAAAGCAAGTACATAACCGGTTAACAGTACCAAAACCATCTGCATGCCAAAAGTAAAGAGAGAGGAATAACCGTTACCCCAATAATTGACCATTGCGCTTACGGACTTGCCTGTAATGACTATGCCTGCAATAAAGGTAACAAAGGTAAGAAAAATTGCTAGGAGAAATGCTCCCGGAAGGTATTTCTGAACCATCTTTAAACAAAACCTGGTAATTGCTTCCATTATTTTCGCCTCCTGTTTTTTAACCTTAGATTAACTCAACAACCGTGCTTGTGCCCAAGCCGCCGGCTATACACAAGGTAGCCAAACCATAACGCACATTTCTCCGCTTCATTTCATGTACTAATGTTACCAGAATGCGCGCACCGGAACAACAAATCGGATGACCTAAAGCAATGGCTCCGCCGTTAACATTGACTATTTCCCTGTTAAGTCCTAATTCTTGAATGACACCTAATGATTGTGCGGCAAAAGCTTCATTCAACTCTACGAGACCAATGTCGTCTATTGTCAGTCCTGCTCTTTTCAAAGCTATCTGTGTTGCTGGAATAGGGCCCAAACCCATATAGGCAGGTGATACCCCGGCCGCCGCCTGTGAAATAATCCTGGCCATAGGCTTCAGCCCAAGCTGCTTGGCTTTTTCTTCCTCAGCCAGAAGCAATAGTGCCGCTCCGTCATTGCGGCCTGAGGCGTTGCCTGCGGTAACTGTGCCATCCTTCTTGAAAACCGCTTTCAATTTTGCCAGTTCCTCCATGGAGGTAAGGCGCGGGTGTTCATCAACTTCGAACAACGCTGTTTGTTTCCTGCTCACAATAGGAACCGGCATAATTTCGTCTTTAAAAGTTCCGTTTAAGATTGCACTATTTGTCTTTACCTGGCTTTCGCAGGCAAACTCGTCCTGTTCCTGTCTGGAAATATTGTATTTTTCTGCTATATTTTCTGCCGTCATCCCCATAGTCAGAGAACCATATTGATCTATGGGCTGTGACCGTGGCTGGCTTTCGGTATTCGGATCAAGCAACACGCCATTGCCAACAGAATAGCCTCTGCGTGCGTTTCTTAAATAGTATTGAGCATTGCTCATACTTTCCACGCCGCCGGCAAGCCCCAGTTCAGCATAACCGCACATCATTTCCTGTGCTATGTTATGTACCGCCTGCATACCAGAACCGCATTGCCTGTGAACAGTGTAAGCCGGAACTTCTATCGGCAGGTTTGCTATCAGAGAAGCAAGCCTTGCGATATTCGGTTGGTCTGAGCTTTGTTTCGCATGACCCAGCACAATTGAGTTTAATTCCTGGGTATTGATATTATTTCTCTGCACCATTTCAGCAATGAGAAGGGCTGCCATATTCTCTGGTTGAATGTCTTTCATGGCACCGTTGAGTTTGCCGATTGGTGTCCTGATGGCGTCTATAATTACAACTTGTTTCATCTAATCAACCTCCCAGGCTTTGACATCGTTCGCAACCGTGTATTTGGCGGAAGTCATAGCTTTAATATCATCTAATGTTACATCGGATGAATGTTCAACCAAAATCATTTCCTTGTTTATGAATTTGAATACCGCGAATTCAGTTACCAACGTATTGACGACTTCCAACCCGGTAATGGGAACGGTACAATTTTCCACCAGCTTGTGCTTGCCGTTGTTGGCAACATGCTGTGTAGCAACAATTACGTCTTTGACGCCCACAACCAGATCCATTGCTCCGCCTGGTCCTAAGACACCCTTACCAGGCAACGCCCAGTTAGCCAGATCACCACGTTCACTGACCTGTATGGCACCAATGACTGTCGCATCCATTCTTCCGCTCCTGATCATCGCAAAAGAAGTTGCGCTGTCAAAATAGCAGCAGCCAGGTGTTTCAGTAATGGGCTGTCTGCTGGCATTAATCAGATTAGGAACTATATCAGCCTCTGTTTTGGGTGCCGGACCTACTCCGAGCATGCCATTTTCTGTCTGTATGTAGAGCTTTTTAGCAGGCGAAAGATAATTCACAGCTTGTGTAGGAATGCCGACGCCCAAATTGACAAAGCCGCCATCCGGCAATAATTCGGCAACCTTTTTAGCAATCCGTGTTCTTATTTCAGTATCTGTCAGCTGTCTCAATTTTATTCGCCCCTTCCTACGGGAACAATAACATCCACATAAATAAACGGTGTTACGATTTCTTCCGGCGACAAAGTGCCCGGTTCCACAATTTCGTCTACTTCTACAATAGTAAATTTAGCAGCTGTCGCCATAATCGGGTTGAAATTCCTGGCCGTCCTTTCGTAAACCAGATTACCCAGGCGGTCCGCTTTCCTGGCACGCAAAATTGCGAAATCTGCCTTGAGCGGTTCGACAAAAACATATTTCCGGCCATTGATCTCTTTGGTTTCCGCACCTTCCGTAACGTCACTGCCGACACCAACACGCGTATAAAAACCGCCTATGCCGCAGCCACCGGCCCTGATACTCTCAGCAAATGTTCCCTGAGGCATCATTTTCAAATTAAGTTTTCCCTCAAAATAAAGTTCTGCTGCTTCGGTGTTGTACGTAAAATATGAGCCAATTGCTTGCTTGATTTGCCTATTCCTGACCAATCTGCCCAGGCCGACATTTGGTGTGCCTAAATCATTGGCAATAATTGTCAAATTCTTAAGTTCTGTATCCGCAATCAAGTCAATCATTTTTTTAGGATTGCCTATATTGCCAAAGCCGCCGATCATAATTGAACTATCGGAACTTATTAATTTAACTGCTTCCTCCGGACTCAATATTTTGGCCACAACAACCACCTCCTCTTTTTTCTTTGACAGCTTTATTATATTGAACGTCGTATTCGTTTTATATGTAGGAATCTACAAAAGTAATTCCTTTTCTTACTAATTTCAAACAAGTATGTTCACCTCTGACGTGTAAATTTAAACAGGGCAGGAATGCATTATTAAAGCTTGCTCTTCTTGATTCTCGCACAGAGCTTAGAGTTTTTAGCCGCTAAGCCCACAACAAATGCTTCCCTTATAAAAAACAAGTGGGCGTATGTACTTAATCAGTACATACGCCCATTACTAACACAAACAATATAATTTTCGTAAATGTTGCTCAAGCAGCATTGCTCATTGATTAACGGCCAGGTTTAGGTATCCGGCTGCTGCAGGGAACATTGACCTGACATTTTCCACAGCCATATCGTGGTTGATATTTTTCTCTTAATTTATCCAAAAAAGAAGAACATATTAAATGATTTTTACCGCTCTCTTTACTAATGGCATTAACAGGACACTGCCTGATGCAGGCCCCGCATTTTATACAGTGTTCATATATATCCTTATATTTTCTTTCAGTCGCAGACAACTGCAAATCCGTAACTAGACTGCCTATACGCCCTGCCATACCTTTCTCTGTGATCAGGCCTTTGGAAAGGCTGAAAGTACCCAAACCACAAGCAAAACCTACATGCCGTTCTGACCAATTGCTCGTAAAAGATAGTGCTGATTCGCCATCAGGTGCGGTTTTAGACCAAAACCGCTGATCCAAAACCGGAATTACACTGTCATATCCGGCTTTTTTTAATTCGTCCTGCAAATAATAGGCAATCTTGCACAAAAAATTTTGTCCTTCGATACGTGCATGCAGCCACTCATTGGAAGGCCACATCTTATCAGCACAATTACTGGTTTTGACCTGCTCGCTAAAAGGCAAAAAGAAAGAAATAACAGTTTTTGCTGAAGGAAGCCATTCTTGCGGCTTCAAAAAGTGATTACCAATTCCCTCAGGACTTTTGAATAAAGCAAAGTATTCATCATCAGCAGACCCAAAAGCAAAAAGAGGATCCTCGTAAATCTTGATACCAATAAGCTCTTCTGAAATTGCATATTCCTTTTGGATATAGTTTTCCGGTGATTGTCTTACAAAATCCGTAACTGCTTCAATCAAATATTCTTTTTGCATACAATTCCCTTTCTTTAAACAAGCAATTTTTATACTATATGATTTATGACAATCTTACATTTTTGTTTTTAGCTTTGTCAAGAATAATAATTATTCTTATTTATCCTTCGCCAGCGAAAATGTAAACGAGTAATTTATGCAATTTTGTGGGAAAATTGTTTTAAAAATGACTAAGAAAATTATATAATGTACCTGTCATATTAAATTATTATATTTTTATATATTTAAGGAGTACAGTTTATGCTGACCATGAATTTCACAGAAGATAAGAAAAGCCATTTGCCATTATATCGGCAGTTGGCCGAACACTTTAAAAAAGAAATCCGATTAAATCATATGGCAGACAGTGCTAAACTGCCTTCCATCCGTAAGCTTGCTACAGCGTTGAATCTCAGCCGTACAACAGTGGAGACAGCTTACAGCCTGCTTTTGGCAGAAGGTTATATCATGAGCCAGCCTAAACGCGGCTATATAGCAATCAATTTGGCCGAGCTACCGCCGACTGCAAATAAACCGCAGCAAAAACAACCGCAGAAACCTGCTGTTCTTTATAACTTTGCTAATAACTATATTGATATAAGGACATTTAATGCTGCCCTTTGGCGCCGCTGCATCAATAACGCGCTTAAAGAACCGGAAAATATCGCTGCTTACGGTCAGGCTCAGGGTGAAATCAAGCTGCGTGAAATTCTTGCCAAATATAGCTATGAAGCACGCGGTGTAATTGCGGCCCCTGAGCAGATCGTCATCGGTGCCGGCGTCCAGAGTTTGCTGGAAATACTGATAGGAATCCTGCAGCCCGAGCATCAGAGTGTAGCATTAGAAGCGCCCGGCTTTCCGCAGGCAGAACGTATTTTCAAAGACCATTATTGGCAGGTAGAGACCTTTGCCGCCGGAAAAATAGATGAAAAGCTGCCCTCGCTGCTCCTCGTAAGCCCTTCCAATCCATATAAAGGCAGCACCCTTTCCGCTGAAGAACGCCTTGCTCTGCTGCATTGGGCACAGCATACCAACGGCTTGATTATTGAAGATGATTACAATGGTGAATTTCGCTATTTTGCGCGTCCTATCGGCGCTTTGCAAGGCTTGTCCGGCGGCGACAACGTTATTTATTTCGGCTCCTTTTCCCGTCTCCTGATGCCCTCGCTGCGTATCAGCTATATGGTCCTGCCACCCAGGCTGCTGGCACGTTATAACGCCAGCGCCCAATTATACAATCAGACCTCATCGACCATTGAGCAGCTGGCGTTGGCAGAATTTATTGCCGGCGGCCACATGCGCCGCCATGTTCGTCGTTTACGCAAGCTTTATGCTTTAAAGAATACTTTACTGCGAACCGCTTTGACAGAAATTTTCGGTAAGCTCATCACAGTACGTTCCTACGCCTCCGGTCTGCACATCCGTCTTGCCGTTCGCAGCCAAAATACTTCAGAAGAATTAGCCTCCCTGGCTCTGGCTAACGGTGTACGCATCTTACCTGTACAAGCCAGCGCTCCCAAAGCTGAGCCGGAGATTTTGCTTTCCTTTGCCGGCATCAATGAGGATCATATCCGGCCCGCGTTATTGCTCCTCAAAAAAGCATGGTTCAACTAAGCAAGATTACTACACTCAGACGAGAAATATCCATCGTTATAACAAAAGGAGCTTATGCACTATTTTATAGTGCATAAGCTCCTTTTCAATACTTCAAAATAATTTATTTAGCCGTTAAACCACCGTCAACAGGGACTATGGAACCTGTCATATAACTATTGAACGGCGAAGCTAATGAACAAATAACATGGGCAATTTCTTCCGGCTGCCCAATTCTGCCAATAGGATAAGGTTCAGCCATTTCTTCCAGCGTATAATCGCCAGCCGCTAACTGCTTTTCGACAAGCGGTGTTGCCACGTCGCCCGGACAAACGCAGTTTACGCGAATACGCGGAGCATAGTCGAGTGCCAGCGCCCTTGTCAGCGCAACCACAGCACCTTTGGAAGCGCAATAAACAGGACAGCCGTAATTGCCTTCCAACCCGGCATCGGAGGCGATATTGATAATTGTAGAACCATGTTCTGTCATTAAAGGCAGCATGACCTGACACAGGAATAAAGTACCTTTAACATTAATATCCATGATTTCCTGATACTCATCTTCTGTTACCAGTTCCCGCCACTGTTCACGGTATACCCCGGCAGAATTAACCAGGATATCCACTCTCCCTGCTGCTTTGTTGACTGCTTCTGCAGCTGACTGACAGCCATCGATAGTGCTTACATCTGCTTGGATAAACTTAACCATTTCAGGATCAGCGTCCAAAATTCCCAAAGCTGACAACCCATTTTCCTCACTGCGTCCTATAAGGAAAACCCGGGCGCCATCGGCTACAGCAAGGCGGGCTGTTGCGAGACCGATCCCTGAAGTTCCTCCGCTTATAACAACAACTTTGTCTTTCAAGCCATAGTTCATTGAATCCACCTCATTTTTATACTTTCTTCGCCTGTATCTTCACCTTTAAAAACCATTACCGCTTGAAAACCCTGACGCAAGTAAAAATGTACCGCTTTTTCGTTGCGGGCATATACGTCTAATTCCAAAAAATTAAATAAACGCTTAGCCTGTTCTATTAATGCATACCCAACACCCTTATTCTGAGCTGTACTATCTACAAACAAACCGCCAATCTTGTTTTCTTTGACTAAACTTAAAAAGCCTAATGCCTTGCCTTCTTTTTCATATACATAGGTAATGCTTCCCGGCAGATATTCTTTTTGCACCAATGGCAGTTTCTCCTGCCAAAATTCTGCAGGAACAAAATCATGGGCAGTTAATGAAGAATTAAGCCATAAAGCAGCCAATTCTTTAATTTCCTCTTTTTTCATCAGCCTTATCACTTTTTTCACCTCTGTTTGCTTACTAAATTCGCTAAAATGTCTGTTTATCCTGCCATAGGCAAAAGGAGCAGCTTCATTATACGAAGCTGCTCCTTTGATTTTATGCAATTGTTTTATCCGTTACCGGCAATGTCATAATAACGACAGTCGCCACATCTGGTTCACTCGTCATACTGACCTTGATATCGTGCCGCTCAGCTATTTCTTTGGCAATAGCAAGTCCAAGCCCCGTACCGCTCTTGTTGGTTTCAACCCTGGTCTTATAAAAACGTTCAAAGACATGCGGCAGATCTTTGGCTGGTATGCCGCAGCCATGGTCCACAACTTTTAAAACATTACCGGTGAGCAATACTTCTACCGTGCTGCCCAGCGGCGAAAACTTGATTGCATTATCAAGAAAGATCATCAGCATCTGACGCAGTCTGCCGTAGTCACCATTAAAAGGATAAATGTCAACATCGCTTTTTATCTCAACGTTAATGGCCTTTCTCTTGCCGATATGCTGGCTGCTGCGCACTACATCCTGTACAACGTCGCAAAGGTTAAGCTGTGTTTTTTCTATCTGGAAATTATGATTCTGCAACCGGGAAAGATCCAGTAAATCATTGATCAAACGCTGCAGGAAGATACTTTCGGAAAGCATCTGACGATGATATTCTTCAATCTGTTCCGGTGTATCTACCACCTTGTCGCAGATAGCTTCCAGGGAACCGCGAATAACAGTAACCGGTGTACGCAATTCATGGGAAATGTTCGCAATAAAGTCCTTCCGCAACTGGTCTAGCTTAGCGCTTTCCTGACTGGCCAGCTCCAAGCGCTCACCCAGAATATCCAAGGCTTTGCCAAGTTCGCCGATTTCATCATTCTGCTGCACGCCGCTTCGGACAGCATAGTCTCCTTCGGCCATTTCTTCAGCTGTTCGTTTCATCATATTCAAAGGTTTGGTAAATTTCAAGGAGAACAGTAAACTGAAAACAGAGGCCAAGAGCAGGGCAATGCCCGCACTGACCCACAAAATTTTCATACCCTGGCCAGCCGCTTCTTCCATGCCGGACAAAGGTGAATGCAGCAGGACAACGCCGATGATTGCTCCATTTTTATCCTGTATCGGTGTCGCAACCGTCAGAGTCGGCACCTGCAAGAGCGGGCTGAAGCCTTGACCAAAAACAGTTTTTCCTCTGAAAGCCTCTTTAACGACCTTGTCCGCATCCGGTGGCAAATCTTTATATGTTATTATACGTGACGGACCACCTTTATGATCACTGACTTCCAAATTGTTTTCAAGATCGACTATCCAGACATCATCGGCAGCTGAACTGCTTAAAAAACGCAGCATGGAAGCATATCCCCAACCGCCGAATTGACCACCACCACCACCCGGTCGTTGTTCCTGTCTTTTGCCTTCTTTCCCTCCCTCATCAGCCTGTTTTTGTGCCATCCGCTCCTGCCAGGCAGTTACTTGCTCGCGCGTATCCACCATGGCCTGGGCAATTTTTACGGCACGCTGCTCAAGCTCCGCTCTCTTTAAGGCCTCTGTATGCTGCCAAAAAAGAAAACGAAAGCTGCTGCCGACAACAAGCGCAAAGATCAGAAGGGCTGCCGCAAAATAAAGGGTCAGCTTTAATGCAATCTTGTTCTTCATTTCAATTCTCCTCAAAGCGGTAACCTACGCCCCAGATAGTCTTGATTTCCCATTTTTCGTGCGGAACTGCTTCCAATTTTGCACGCAGTCTTTTGATATGGGAATCCACTGTGCGGCTATCACCAAAATAGTCATAACCCCAGATACTGTCGAGTAAATTTTCCCTTGTAAATACTTTATTCTTATTTTTGGCCAAAGTCCAGAGAAGTTCTACTTCCTTTTTGGTCAGATTCATTTTCTGCCCATCTATAGTAACGTTATATTCATCTAAATCAATAACAAGATTATCAATGGTAAAGCTATTCTTGGTCTGCTTTTCCATCTGCATGCGCCTCAAAGTAGCCCTTATCCTCGCCATCACTTCACCGGCGGAAAAAGGTTTTACTATGTAGTCATCTGCGCCGATGTCGAGTCCCATTATTTTTTCAAAATCTTCGCCGCGTGCTGTAACCATGATAATAGGCACCATGGATTTTTGACGTATCTCCCTGCAGACTTCGAAGCCATCTTTTTTCGGCATCATAACATCCAGTAATATGATTTGTATTTCCGCACCATATTTATTAAATTTTGCTATAGCATCCTCACCGTCTAGCGATACAATGGGCTCAAAACCTTCTTTTTGAGCATAATTCGACAAGATAGAGGTAATTTGTTCGTTATCGTCAGCAATCAGTATTTTTCCCACTCTGGCCACCGCCTTTCTCTTCTTTTATTATACTGAGTTTTATGTCTTTTTTATGGCTATTTCACAAAAAAATAGCAAAAATTTTGTCGAAAAAAAACATTATTTTGCCATAAATCAACTTTATACTAAACTCAAAGCTAAACAAATAGCTAATTCAAAATCTAATAAGTCAAAAATAAAGGAGAGATTTATATGAAAAAAATGAAATCAGCTCTGGTTATTGGTACCCTTATTGCTGCTCTTGGTGCTTCTACCGTTTTTGCAGCAACTTCAGCAAGCACAAGCGACTATGATCAAAACCCACACAAAATGCGCAATTTAGTTCAGCAGTCAATCCAGGAAAGAAATGCCGGCAATGACAGCGTAGGCAAAATTCAATATCCTGGGCAAAAACAAGGACCAGGTATGGGCGATTGTTATGGAAAAGGCCAAATGCACAAGGGCTTTGGCGGTCAGCATATGGGACCTGGCGGTATGCACAAGGGTCCTGGCATAATGCGTGAAGAAAATGCTAAAATACTGGCAGATTTAACAGGCCGTGATGTAGAAAGCATTAAAGAAGAAGCTCGTACCAACCATAAACCTATCCGTGAAATTGCTAAAGATGCAGGTGTTTATGACCAATTCATGGCCAAACACCTTGAATTAGCCAAAGGAAATCTTGATAAAGCAGTAGCTGATGGCAGAATGTCTCAGGATCAGGCAGATAAAATTCTGCAAAATATTAAAGAAGGCAAGCACTTCGGACCAATGGGCGCACCTGGTATGCACAAGGGCCCTGGCGTGATGCGTGAAGAAAATGCTAAAATACTGGCAGACTTAACAGGCCGTGATGTAGAAAGCATTAAAGAAGAAGCTCGTACCAACCATAAACCTATCCGTGAAATTGCTAAAGATGCAGGTGTTTATGACCAATTCATGGCCAAACACCTTGAATTAGCCAAAGGAAATCTCGATAAAGCGGTAGCTGACGGCAGAATGTCTCAGGATCAGGCAGATAAAATTCTGCAAAACATTAAAGAAGGCAAGCACTTCGGACCGAAAGACGGCATGCACAAACATATGATGCAAGGTCCACGCGATGCCAGCTGCCAGAATAATGACTGATAATAAAGAACAAATGCAGTAAAACAGCCCTGCCTTCAAGGAAGGGCTGTTTTCATTTTGGCACAGATCTTAAAAATCTTTCGTAGTCGGAGCAGCTTGCTGCGGATTGATCTTATTCATAAGCTCACTGTTGACGTAATCAATCGTCAAGTTAAATGGTTTTTTCTTTTCCGGTGCCATGGCAGCGTTATTCTCATAGCCAAGTTTCCGAACATAGAGATCTATGCGGTCGTTGTCGATAAATGACCAGCTGACCACCGTGGCTGTACCGGTGCCCTTCTCACTGTTCGGCTGCCCGTATTTACTGATTAGATTCTTCTTTGTTTCTTCAAATTTGCTCATGATCTCCTGTTCGGAGTTGAAGAAGCTGGCGCGTCCACCGCTAAGTTTATCATCATAGAACCAAACGATCAGTTCTGCTGTCTCATTGTTAAATTTACCATGCACAGAATAGTAACGTCCTTTTTGCGGACTTGGCAATGGCGCGCCATAGCCATAGAATTTTCCTAAAAGCGGAACAGAAACAAATTCGGTGCCCGGCCTCTTATTAAGGGTTTCTTCTACGACCTTACGTTCAGATTTCCAAGGCATAGCCAAAAATCCTGTCAAAGAACGGTTGGCGGCAGGATCATCAGCGCGAAAACCGTTAAGCCATTCACCCTGATAAATGATAGTGCCATTCTTGTCTCTTTCAATACCAAAACCATGCGGTTTGTCCATCTTAAAATAACCATCGTAACTTGAACCGTCAGCTCCCGTAAAAACACCCTTACCATTGGCCAGATTATGATAGAATTCACCTTCATACTTCCTGCCATCAGCCCGCATTACTATGCCGCTCTGCGGTTCGCCATCAACAAAATTGATATCGAGACGATCACCATTCGTAAATTTCAAAGTACCCTTGCCTTGTAGAATACCTTGTTTCATTGTCATCTTGCCTTCGGCTTCATATTTCGTTTTATCTTCGTATTCAATAGTATATTTGACAACACCCTCGCCCTCGGCCAGGCCGTTAACGCGTGGGCCATCCCAGCTTGCCTCAAATTTTTCATAAGCGTCATAAACAGGTAGGCTAAAGCTGCAGCCACCTTCTTTGAACTTCACCAGTTCAGCAGATGCCAATGGTGAAAAGATAATAAATAGAGAAAAAATCACCCCAACCCATAAAACAACAAAATTTTTCAATTTCACTGCAACCACATCCCTTCACCTATACATCAGTTAACTTTTGCTATTCAACTTAAAAAGATGTACTATTCAGAATTATCAATTCTCTGCTGGAGGCAATATTCCTGCCTTGTTTTTAAGCAGTTTGGCAAAAATTTAAGCTGCCCGAATGAAAAATAGTATTCGGGCAGCTTCCGGCGAGAAATTATTTACTTTTTATTATTAAACCTTTCGTCATCCTGAAAGTAATCAATCAAAAATTTTTTGAGCAAGATAACTGCATTAGAGGGATATTTATTCTTTTTCAAAAAAACGTTTACATATCTTACGCAGGGAGGATTGCCAATTGATTTCTTTACTATACACTCAGAATGGATAGCATCATAGACAAATTGCGGAACAAAGGCAACTCCGAGCCCTAAAGATGAAATCTCCCGAAACATGGTGTTCGTTTCACTCTTAATCGCCATTTCGGGCTCAAACCCGGCTTTATTGCAATAAAATTTGGTAATGTTGTTAACGCTGCTGTCATCAAACATACCAATAAATTTATCGTCAGCAAATTCCTTGAGCTGCACCTGCTCTTTAGCCGCCAGGCGGTGGTCTTTAGGCAGAACGAGGTAAACCTCTTCCTCCAGCAGATTGTAATAGTCCTGAGCTGATAATTTCTCCAGCGAAGCATCAATGCAGATATCCCAGTCATTGGCATCGCCATGCTGCAAAATTTCGAGATTTATTCCCGGATGCCTTTGCTTAAACTTAGCTACTATATCTGGCAGATAAAATGCCAGTACTTTCATCAAAATCCTTACTTTGCCCGTTTCTGTGCTGTTTTTAATATCAGATAGTTCGAGCTTGGCATTATCCATTGCTATTAAAGCAGTATTTGCGTAGCTCAGCAAAATCTTGCCATTTTGGTTCAAAACAATGTTTTTGCCGCGGCGGTCAAACAGCTGCAGTGTAAATTCTGTTTCCAGGTTTTTGATTATCTTACTGATGGCAGGCTGTCCAATATGCAGGATTTCCCCTGCTTTTACCATGTTCTGGCATTCAGCCACAACTTTGAAACAACGTAAATGTCCTAAATCCACAAGCTATCCTCCTCTCTGATACTCCGCTAAATAGTCTGTTCCTATCTCTTGATCAAAAACAACCCCTCATTTTGCGAACAAACTTCAATAATAAATATACGAAAAAACCTGCCAAAATAAAAATAGCTGCAGGAAAATTTTCCTGCAGCACCTTTGCTGAATGTTTATTTATATATCTTGCCGTAATTATATTGTTTTAGTTACTCTTTGTCAAGAAACTTTTCTGCTTATGTGCTTACTCAATAAAAGCAAATAGGCAAAAAAAATGGTGATCCACCCGCGACTCGAACGCGGGACACCCTGATTAAAAGTCAGGTGCTCTACCGACTGAGCTAGTGGATCACATCAGTTGTTCCTAGTGAAACAACATTATTAGTTTACAGAAATTCAGAGGGTTTGTCAAGATTTTTTTATCAAACCCTCGAACAACTGCAAATTTTAGAAAATTTACCACTCTTTGCAGACGAAAGAATGGGGTTACAGCAACTCTTTCAATACGATTGTTTGCTGACGTCCGGCACCTACAGAAACAATACCGAGCTCAACACCTACAATCTCGCTGAGACGCTCCAGATATTTGCGTGCGTTTAAAGGCAGCTCATCGTAATTGCGAATGCCCGTAATATCTGTCATCCAACCATCAAATTCCTCGTAAACAGGTTCGACTTGGGCGAGTACCTTCAAGCTGGCAGGAATGTGCTTAATTTCTTTGCCTTCATATTTATAGGCGACACACATTTTTATTTTCGGCATATTATCAAGAATATCGAGACGTGTAATCGCAAGGTAATCCAAGCTGTTCAACCTTGCTGCCGTTCTGACCATAACAGCGTCAAGCCAGCCGCAGCGACGCGGACGACCGGTAACAGTACCATATTCGTGGCCGGTTTCACGCAATTTGTTGCCCGGGCCATCAGTATCAACCAACTCTGTAACAAAAGGACCTTCACCAACGCGGGTCGTGTAAGCTTTTACAACACCGACAACATGATCAATGTCACGAGGACCAACGCCGCTGCCTGTTGTAGCATTACCGGCAGTAGGATTAGAGCTTGTTACAAATGGGTAAGTACCATGATCTATATCAAGGAAAGTAGCTTGTGCCCCTTCAAACAAGACAGATTTACCGCTTTGGAAAACTTCGTCAAGTGCAGCGCCGGTATCGGTTACATACGGACGCAATTCATCAGCGTAAGCTGTGAATTCTTGCAGCATTTGATCAAAGTCAAACGGTTCTCCGCCATAAATTTTTGTGATAATAGCGTTTTTAGCATCCAATTGGATTTTTAATTTTTCCGCAAAAACTTCAGGGTCAATTAAATCGCACATACGGATACCGGTACGGGCTACTTTATCCATATAGCAAGGACCGATGCCACCTTTAGTAGTGCCGATCTTGTTAGTGCCAAGAGCAGCTTCCTGCAGTTCATCCAAACGTGCATGATAAGGAAGCACGACATGTGCCCTGTCAGAAATAAGGATACGGCTGATGTCTACTCCCTGGGCTTTGATGTCATGAATTTCTTTCAGAACAACGCCTGGGTTAATTACTACACCGTTACCCAAAAAGCAGGTTTTGCCATGGTAAAGGATACCGGAAGGCAATAAACGCAGTTTATAGGCAACATTATCTACAACAACAGTATGTCCGGCATTGGAACCACCGGAATAACGTACAACGACCTCGGCTTTTTCTGCCAGATAATCTACAATCTTGCCTTTACCTTCATCGCCCCACTGGGAGCCGATTACTACAACTGATGGCATAAGAGTTCCTCCTTAGAGACCAAATCTGGCCATTATCAAATCAATATTTTTAAGCATAGGTTGAGGATCAAAGCAGGCTTCTATTTCTTCGACAGCAAGATATTTCTTAATGTCTTCATCCATTTCAACGTTGGTTTTGAAATCTGCACCTTGCAGCCAGCGTGCCATCGCATTACGCTGTACCCATTTGTAGGCATCTTCGCGCAGCACACCTTTGCCTACAAGCGCAGTCAAAAGGTTTTGACTGAAAATCAGGCCGCCGGTTTTATTCATGTTAGCAATCATGGCATCAGGATAAACAAGGAGCTTATCAATAATATTGGTAAACTTGCGGAGCATATGGTCGAGTGCAATCGTGCTATCCGGCAGGATTACACGTTCTACGGAAGAATGGGAAATGTCGCGTTCATGCCAGAGAGCAACATTTTCCATGGCAGCTACGGCATTACCGCGTAATAAACGTGCCAAGCCAGAAACTTTTTCACAGGTAATCGGATTACGTTTGTGCGGCATAGCGGAAGAACCTTTTTGGCCAGGAGCGAAATATTCTTCTACTTCGCGGATATCTGTACGTTGAAGGTTACGTATCTCGGTCGCCATTTTATCCAAAGAGCAGCCGATGATTGCCAATGTAGACAGGAAATAAGCGTGTCTGTCACGTTGTACAACTTGTGTAGCTAATTTCACCGGTTTAATTTCTAATTTTTCGCAGACATATTGTTCAACAAAAGGATCAATATTGGAATAAGTACCGACAGCACCGGAAAGTTTACCCACCGCCACGGTTTCGCGTGCCTCTTCCAGTCTTCTGATATTGCGTTCGGTCTCATCCATCCACAGTGCGAATTTCAGGCCAAGGGTCATCGGTTCGGCATGAATACCATGCGTACGACCGATCATAACGGTATATTTATGTTCAGCTGCACGACGGCGCAATACAACATGGAATTTCTTCAATAACTCAAGCAGAATATCGGCTGCTTGTTTCATCATAACGCCCAATGCGGTATCTTTGACGTCGCTGGAAGTAAGACCTTTATGAATGTATTTGGAAGCATCGCCTACATATTCACCAACAGTAGTAACAAAAGAAATGATGTCGTGATTTGTGACTGCCTCAATTTCATGGATTCTTTCCAAACGGAAGTCTGATTTTGTCTGAATATCCTTCAAAGCATCATCAGGAACGAAACCCAGTTTGTTCATTGCCTCGCAAGCCAGGATTTCCACTTTCAGCATTGTTCGGAATTCATTTTCTTCCGTCCAGATAGCGCCCATCTCCGGGCTGGTATAACGTTTAATCACAATAGTTCCCCCTATTAGTGTTTTTATGCATTTAAGCTAGCTATTTTGGTGTCCGCAAACAAAAAAATAGGCAAAATTACAGACTGCACCACAGATATTTTAGCATTTTACCCCTCATGACGCAAGAGTTTCGAACAATTATACTGATGTTTTTAAAAATATTCGGCAAATTTCCTTTTCACGATATAGAGAAAACCCGCTTGAGAATGCATTCTCAAGCGGGTTCTGTTTAGTCAACACCTTTAGCAAGGTTAGCAAAACGAGTAAATTGTTTATGGAAGAATAATTTAACGGTATCAACCGGACCATTACGATGCTTGGCAATAATCAATTCGGTGATGTTTTTATTTTCCGTTTCCTTATCGTAGTAATCTTCACGATACAAGAAAGCAACCAAATCGGCATCCTGCTCCAAGGCGCCTGATTCACGCAAATCACTGAGCATCGGCCGCTTTACCTGACGGCTTTCAACACTACGGCTGAGCTGCGACAAGGCAATAACCGGCACATTCAGTTCTCTGGCCAAAGCTTTTAAGGAACGTGAAATATCGGATAATTCCTGCTGGCGGTTTTCACCGCTTTTTTTACCTGACCCCTGCATTAACTGCAAATAGTCGATGACGATTAACTGTAAATTATGTTCAACTTTTAATCTGCGTGCTTTGGCACGCATCTCCATGACAGTTATGCCCGGAGTATCATCAATAAAAATCTCGGCTCTGCTCAAACTATCAGCCGCCCAGATCAGTTTTTCCCAATCATTATCTTCCAGTTCACCAATGCGTAAACGCGAAGAATCAATACTCGCTTCGGAACAAAGCATACGCTGTACTAATTGTTCCTTGCTCATTTCCAAGGAGAAAAAGGCCACTGCTTTCTTTTCGCGAATCGCAACATGCTGAGCCATATTCAGCACCAAGGCTGTTTTACCCATACTCGGACGGGCCGCAATCAAAATTAAGTCGGAAGGCTGCAAACCGCTCGTCAAATGGTCAAAATCAATGAAACCTGTCGCAATGCCGGTAATACCGCCTTTTTTGTTATATAATTCGTCGATACGGTCGACCGCACTCATTACTACTTCTTTGATTGGTGCAAAGTCGCGGCTGATTTTCCTTTCGGAAACGCCGAGAATCATGCGTTCGGCATTATCAAGCAAAGAATTAACATCTTCAGTTCCTTCATAACCAGCCCCGGCAATCTGTGTTGATACACTTATTAGCTGTCTTAAGAGGGATTTTTCTTCCACAATTTTGGCATGATAACTTATATTGGCAGCAGTAGGTACGGCATTAGCCAGATAAGTAATGAACTGAATACCACCGACATCTTCGAGTTTGCCCTCGCGTTTCAAAGCTTCGGTAACAGTAACCATATCGACAGCCTGGTTCTTACTGAACAAATCGACAATTACCTGATATACAGCACGGTGGTCTTGGCGGTAAAAATCATTTTCCCGCAAAATCTCTGTAGCTTTGGAAATTGCTTCTTTGTCAATCATCATTGCGCCCAAAACTGCCTGTTCAGCTTCGATGTTTTGTGGTGGCACGCGGTCAATCATCTTTACTCAGCCTCAATTTCTACCTTAAATTCCGCAGCGATTTCGGGATGTAATTTAGCTACTGCGGTATAAACGCCCAAGCCCTTGACTGGAGTTTTCAGCTCGATCTTGCGGCGATCAACGCCTTCAAGCTGTGTCTGCTTGATCAAAGCCTCGGCAACATCCTTGGAAGCAACGGAACCAAACATTTTACCGTTTTCACCAACACGTACTTTAAGCTTGACTGTGACTTTTTCAATCTGAGCTGCCAAAACCGTGGCCTCGTCTTTTTTCTGCGCTGCGCGATGGGCAGCTGTTTCCTGATCCTTTTTTGCCTGATTTACATTAGCGGCACTAGCTTCTTTCGCCATTTTTTTCGGCAGCAGGAAATTACGGGCGTAACCATCAGAAGCTTCAACAATATCGCCTTTTTTGCCAACAGACTTAATATCTTGCAGTAATATTACTTTCATTGGTTTCTCTCTCCTCCATCTGTTTTCTGGTCAATTCAATAATCTGCGGCTCAACTTCCTCCGCTTGCACACCCTTCAGCTGCACGCCGGCAACTGTCTGATGACCGCCGCCGCCCAGTTCCTCCATAATAGTCTGCACATTGACGGAACCATCACTACGGGCACTGACCAAAAGCTCATTTTCGGTTTCCGCCATAACGACACTGACCTTGACCTCGCTCATCGTAACAAGCTCATCAGCAGCCTGGGCCAAAATAACAGAAGTATTATCACCACTAGGTGCGTTTTTGTAGACTGAAACAGCCAGTCCCGGTATTGGGATTCTGGCATCAGCAACCAGCTTTGCTCTCTGCACTACTGTTGCCATCTCATCGCGGAAAAGTTTATGAACGAGACCGGGGTCAGCACCATGACGACGCAAATAAGCCGCCGCCTCAAAAGTACGTTCACCTGTCTGAACTGCAAAGTTTTTCGTATCAACAACAATCCCTGCATACAGAGCCGAAGCCTCGGATTCATTCAATTCCAAACGATCATCAAAATAAGTAATTAATTCCGTGACTAATTCGCTGGTAGAAGAAGACAGTGGCTCAAGGTAGAGCAAAATCACATTTTTAATCAAATCTTCTGCCCGGCGATGGTGATCTATAATAACCTTTTTGGGAATTGCATTCAATACTTCCTGCGACGCAGACAGCATCGCCTTATGATGATCAACCAGAACCAACAGGCTCCTCGGTGTTGCTTGCGTTAAGGCATTAGCACTGTCAATTATGATAGAACTGTAAACCGCATCTTTTTCTTCGGCCATTTCCTTGATTTTTGACAGAGAATAGCCTTGACCGCTGGTCACAATATAGGCTTCTTTGGAAAGTGAAAACGCCATTTTAGCAACGCCGATGGCAGCGCCAAGGGAATCATAGTCTTCATTGACGTGTCCCATCACGAAAATTTTATCTGCACTAAGCATTAATTCATGCACAGCTTGGGCAACTATACGGGCACGTACACGCGTGCTCTTGGCCTGCACAATACTTTTACCGCCAAAAAACTGTATTTCACCTGCAATAGATACTACTGCCTGGTCACCACCGCGGCCCAAAGCCAGGTCAAGTCCGCTCTGTGCCTTCTGTCCCAACAATAACAAGTTTTTTTCTTCACAAGCTACACTGACACTAATTGTCGGTGGAATTTTATTGCCTACTTTAATTTCCCTGATTTTATCAAGGATATCAAATTTGTGCTTAATGCATTCCTGCAAAGAAGCTTTGTTGAAGCCAACTGAGTATAAATCTTCATCATATCTGATGAAGAGTCCATTCATTTCTTCCGCCCAATTGCTGATAACTTTGTTAACTTCAACAATGACATTTGCCCTGGTGCTTTCGCTCAAGCCTTTCATAACGTCACTGTAATTGTCAAACTGCAGGCGTGCGACACAAACACGCTCATCATCGATTTTTTTCCTTTGGCGTTCTTTGTCAGTGATATCCGTCAAATACAATACCAACCCAGTAATATCGTTGCCGTTTTCCTGCGTTAAAATGCGTTTGACCGTCATCTTGAAGAAACGATCACTTATTTTAATTTGCTTTTCAGAATCACGTAAGCTCAAAGTTTCAAAATTATTGTCCGGCGGCGGCAAAATATCTTTTAGGTAGGCACCTTCGACAGCCTTACCGGCAACCCATGTCTGAAAGCTTTCATTTTTCCATTGCAATTTGCCATCAGATTCGAAAACAGCAATGCCGATCGGTAATTGCTGAATGGCATAATTGTTGGCTCTCTCGATATTGCGTACAACCGTATCAAGGTAGTGGTTAAACCAAACTTCCTTGGACTGATAAAGCTTTTTACTGAAAAGATATACCCCTAAAAGAATAATTAGTCCCACTGGTAGAAAAAGATGCTCGTAGATGCCGACAATGATTATCAGTATACTGATAATCAGTATGAATACCTTATTGTCACCCCAAAAACTCCATTTTCTATTAAACATAGTTCACAACGCCCCATCTCAGTCTGCTTATCTTGATGAAACAGACCGTCTTTTACGAAAATCGAAAATCAAATCAAAAGCACCTAACAAAACAACAGTTTGCGAAATAAATTGACTGAGGAAGATAAGTGATACCAAAACAGTTTTCCACCATTTGGGCTTGCCCTTCGTATCAATATACGAAAAAGCCACTGCTAACCCCTGCAACACATAAATGACACTGCAAATCATCTGAATATTAACACCCAGCAAATACCAGCCGCTGGTCGGTTGAGACAGATAATATGTAATCATCAGCAACGATATGCCATACGGGATTAAAGTCCAGCGAGGAACATCCCAGTTGGTAAAAGGCGGGAAACTTTCGAAACGTTCACCAAGTTTATTCAAAATCGCTTTAGCGGCAAGATAGTTTGCAAAAGTAATCAGAGGCGCGCAGAGAAGGAAAGCTCCAGGCATAATGATACGTACCATGGCAAACATGTCTTTGGCTGATTTAGTGGCTTTCTCAATCTCTTCTTGGGACATTCCCTGTTTTTGATAGAACTCAACCGCATCGACTAATGACTTGTCAAAAGTCTCAAAGAACATACTTAATGGGTTAATGCCCATAATAAGTATACTGATTAACAAACTGATCATCAAAGACAAAAAGGCTGCTACGGAACCAACTGCTAAAAGCTTAAGCGGCGGTAATCTTCTTCTCATGCATTCGCCAAGCACTACTCCCAATAAGCCAAAAACAGCCACCAAAGTAAAAGAATGCAGTGGGCTGATCAAAATGGCAATGATAGCTCCTGCTACCAAAAGCGTCATAATGCTCCAACGCATGCCATGCCGCATACCGCAAATAATAATCGGCAAAGGCCAGATAAAATTTAAAAACATACCCACAAAGGGAACATACATATTGATGAGAGCAAAGACGATTGCTATTGCTGCCATAATACCTGCTTCAACCATTGCTGAAGTTTTATGCGCCACTAAATTTCCTCCTCAAAAGGCATTTTACCAACAAAATTAAAAGGATACACAAATCTATTGTACACTCATTTCCTTTAAATGAAAAGAACCAGAAAAGCAAAATAAAAGGCACCTCAGCAAATGCCGAGGTGCCTCAATTGCATGTTCAAACAATATCCTTATTCACAAGTAAACGGCAACAATGCTACATTGCGCGCACGTTTAATTGCAGTGGTAAGTTGTCTTTGATGTTTTGCACAGTTACCGGAAATACGACGTGGTAAAATCTTGCCGCGTTCAGTAACATAACGGCGTAATTTTGCAACATCCTTATAATCGATATCTTCAACTTTATCAACACAGAAGCTACAAACTTTTCTTCTGGGTTTTCTGCCTCTTTCGCGTTTCATTCGCATAACCTCCATTTTTTAGAATGGGATTTCTTCGTCAAAAGCTACCGGTGAGCCGAAAGACTCCATCTCACCTTTGGAAGCTCCTTGTTCATGAGTTCCAGCACCGCCTGCTTTGCGATCAAGGAATTGTACGCTGTTCGCGATAACTTCCGTTACCCAGCGTTTACCACTTCCATCTTTCGCCTCATAGCTGCGAATCTGGAGCCTGCCATCTACAAGTGCTCTTTGTCCCTTTGTCAGACTATTCCCGCATAATTCGCCGACTTTTCCCCATACTACGATAGGAACGAAATCAGCTTCTCTTTGTCCTTCTTGATTAGTAGTAAAACGATCTACCGCTAAAGTGAACTGGCAAACTACCTTACCGCTCTGCGTATAACGTACTTCCGGGTCACGAGTTAGACGGCCCATGAGTATAACTTTATTCATAATATAGTTACCTCCTTGGCTTATTCGCCTTTTCTAATAATCATGTGGCGTAGAATATCATCGGTAATCTTCATGACACGGTCAAGTTCTTTGACAGCTTTTGGTTCTGCGTTGAACGTTACGAGGACATAAATGCCTTCTACAAAATCTTTGATTTCATAGGCCAGACGTTTTTTACCCCACCGGTCAGTTTTTTCTACAGTTCCACCGTTTGCAGCAATCAAAGTGTCGAATTTTGTCACAAGTGCTTCAAAAGTCTCTTCTTCAACTGGTTTAACGATGTACATGACTTCGTATGCTTTCACGAAATCACCTCCTCCTTTGGACTTTGGCTCCTCATGGGAGCAGAAGAAGTATATAAATTAATATATACAGCCTAGTAATTGTATCATTAGTTTCATCTTATTGCAAGCAATAGATAAAAAAGTGGCTATGCATATCTCTGAAAAACTATTTTATATGGCGATGGCTAAAGATACGACGGGCCTGCTGCACGTCAGCGACCGGCAGTTTACTGACGAAAAGTCGCGTGTGTTAAATGAAGTGCAAAGAACCTTCAAAGAGGTGATGGTTAAAGAAGTGACGGGCTTGCTGCACATCAGCGACCGACTGCTTGCAGGCGAATTGTCGCGTGTGGAAGCAGCCAGAGGAACTCTTCAACCATTGCCGATAGAATGAGCAGCGATTTTTTTGCGTGTGGAAGCGGCCAGAGAAACTCTTTTCTAACCCTTGCCCTACTTAGTCACCACATAAAAAAGCGGCTATGACGATACTTGACCGCAGGAAATTTCTTCCTGAATACCGACATAACCGTTTTTTAGCAATTTATTTTTGTGTAGGATCGACAAAATCCTGCAAAACAGCACCAGGCGCCACCATCGGAATAACCAAATCGCCCTGGTCAATTACTGCTTCAATCACAAAAGGCTTTTTGGCCTCTTTAGCCTGCGCTAGAGCAGCTTTGAATTCTTCGCAGGTTTTAGCTGTCATGCCATCGGCACCGCAGGAACGCGCAAAAGCAACAAAATCAAATGGCGTCAGAATTGTCGAGGAGTAGCGTTTGTCATAGAAGATTTGCTGCCATTGTCTGACCATACCCAGACAGCAGTTGTTGATCACAATGCTAACCAGAGGCAGCCCTTCATTGACGGCTGTATAAAGCTCCATGCCCGTCATCTTGAAACCGCCATCGCCGGCAATATGCACTACTTGTGCTTCTTTTCTCGCAAGCTTAGCTCCGAGGGCAGCCGGCAGGCCATAACCCATCGTCCCACAGCCACCTGAAGTCAAGTGATGCCTTGGTTCATCGATGAGTAAATGCTGGGCAGCCCACATCTGATTTTGACCGACATCAGTTACAAAGATGGTATCAGTGCCTTGATAGCAGCGGTTAAGTTCCGTCATCAGCCAAGGGGCCGTTAATTTATCACCCTTCTTGGCTGACTGGTCTTCCGTCTCTGCCCAGGCGCGAATTGATTCCCACCAAGGTTTTATCGAGAGCTTATTTACTCTTGCCGTTAATAAATTAAGCGTATCTTTAAGATTGCCAACTAGCGGCAGGGCTGTCATCACGTTTTTATCAACTTCGGATGGATCTATGTCAAGCTGAATGATTGTCTTTTTTGAGACATAACGATTACGGTCACCGGTAACTCGTTCGCTGAAACGACTGCCCGCTACCACGAGCACATCGGCATTGGCTACAGCCATGTTAGAGGCTATATGACCATGCATGCCTGTTAAACCAAGCGCTTGTTCATCACTGCCCGGAAAAACGCCAAGGCCCATAAGGGTGCTGACTACAGGCATCCCGGTTTTTCTGGCAAAAGCCAGAACTTCTTTTTCTGCAGCGCTGTGAATGGCACCGCCGCCGACCAGCATCACTGGACGCTCTGCATTGTTGATGGTTACCGCTGCTGCTTTCAGCACGTCTTCAATATTTTCTGACGTTGGTTCTCCCATTTGTTCTGCTTCCGGCTCCGTCCATTCTACTTCACCGCTCTGAATGCTGCTTGGTATATCAACCAGTACGGGGCCGGGACGGCCTTCCTGTGCCAGGCGAAATGCTTGTCTCAGAGTGGGCAGCAAATCTTCCGGTCTGCGTACCAGCACATTGTATTTGGTGATAGGAATCGTCACGCCGACGATGTCAATTTCCTGAAAGGAATCGCGACCCAGATGCTGAACCTGCACCTGGCCTGTTATGGCTACCAAAGGTACAGAATCAAGATAGGCAGTCGCCAGTCCTGTCACGATATTAGTGGCTCCCGGACCTGAAGTAGCAATGCAGACACCTGTCCGGCCGCTGGCACGAGCATAACCGTCAGCAGCGTGGATCGCACCCTGTTCGTGCACTGTCAAAACATTATGCAAAGTGGCATCGTATAAGGCGTTATATAAGGGGATGACCTGGCCGCCCGGATAACCGAAGACAGTATCAACACCTTGTTCCAACAAAACTTTAACGATTGCTTGCGCTCCTGATAGCTTCATATTCTTGCTTTCCCTTCTCCGCTTTAATTAAATCGCTTTCTTTTGTACCGAATAACCCATAGAAACTGCCATGATGGCAACCTGCTTAGCTAAAATCTTGACTGCCTGCTCAGCGCAAGCCGTAAACAGCGTAATGCGCAGCTCTAATTCCTTCGCATCCTTGGAAGTGCTCATGCGCAGGTCTTTCACACCTAATCCTTGCTGTGCCAACACGCGCAGAACCCTCGGCAACAAAGTCTCTTCGTTTTTTGCTTTTACTACTAAAGTATCTGACATTGTAATACCTCCTCGAATTTTGTTTTGTGATGGACAGTTGGAAAAATAAAAACGCCCCTGCCTAAGCAGGGGCGTAAAATACGCGGTACCACCCTAATTTATTACTCTTTTGCACCAGTCCATCAACCGGCTCAAGCCTAACGTGCTTGTTACGCATCATGCTACTTGGTATCCCTTTCGCTGACGAGTTCATGGGTGATTTACTCGACCAGGGCTCCGTACCGATTTCCACCAACCATCGGCTCTCTGTGACTTTGCATCCTGACTTTCTTCCCAATCATAACCTTTAAATAAATCTATGAAGTTAGAAATATTATCCTATTTTGCTGCTTTTTTGTCAATCATTATGCAACAAAAATATTTGTTAAGCAAGTAACACTTTTAGCAAAAATCAGCAACTTTTTAAATATTTTTCTACCATAATTGTAATTTTTTCACGATATGTGTCTGTGTTTGCGGCCAAAACGGCCTTGATTTTTGCAGCAAAATTTCCATCAGCTGGCGACAAGAACTTTCCGTAAAGACCGGCATATAGTTTTCCGGTTTCAGAGGCAGGCACGAGTTCAGCAGCTTCAGCTGTAGCAATGCCGGCAAAAGCTGCCATTGCTGCCAGGAGTGCCATGTCCTTTTCCGCAACGCACTGCAAAGCGCTGAGCCACAAAACATTTTCGAATTTAAAATAAACCCTGCTTTTCAATACTTTGGCAATTGCACTGAAATCTCCGGCAAATAAATCGGCATTGGCAACGCTTAAACGGTAATTGCAGGCTTCCGCAATAGCGGCATGAATAACGATATCTTCCTGCAAAGCTTTGTTTTCAACAGCAGCATCCAGTCCAATGGCAGTCAGTTTCACTTTGTTGCGTGTCAGTTCATAACCAACCAGATAGTGTTCTTCCGGTGTGATAGCTTTGCCCGCTTTTGATAAATAAAGTTCGAAATCGATATCCCAAGGCGTATTTTTCAAATAAGAATTATACATAGACTGTGCATGCATGATGACTTCACCATATTCCAAAACAATGCGTCTCAAAATTTCAGGTGTGTAATGCAGTGTCTCGTTGCCTGCTTTCACCGGCCCTGCTAGATAAGAGCCTTCCACAGCATCTCTGAATTCCTGCGGCAATTCCAGATAGCGTTCTTCTACCGCAAGATCCGTTAATCCCTCAATCTCCAGATTAATTTTATCAGAGAAATCCAGGCCGAGCATGCTGTAACCATAAAGCAAAACTTTGACAAGATCCTCTTCAGAAGTTAACCGTGTTGCACTGGCAGCATAACCATCTTTGTAACCAGTTGCAAAAACTGCCCAGGTAGCTGCGTCAATCGCTTCAAGAAAATTACGCTGCAGCAGAGCGCAATCAGCAGGTGTATACTCCACCAAAACAGGTTTTACTTGTTTTTTGCTGAAAAAAGGTGTCAGGTATTCTTCGGCATTACCGAGCCAGTCGCTGAATCCTACGCTCAGGCCTTTGGTTCCGCAGGCCGTTGGCCCTGTCCATTTTACGAGACGACGTAAAGCAGCGGCATTATTGGAATTTAATCCCATTATTTTTATGATTATGCCATTCTCTATGCTTTCGTCTTCTGCTTTAAACATGGCAAGTACCTGGCATTCCTTGGTAGCCGCACAAACTAGTTTTCTGCCTTGCGCCGTTTCAACCAAAGCTAGCCAGCCGCCGCTGATTTCGCTGAGTGAAGCCTCCATTACTTTGCCTGCGCTGGCAGCTTCCATTGCTTTTATTGCCCCAACCTGTTTAATTGCCATAAAACTTATCCTCCATTTATGTAACTTTTCGTATAAAATGCTCTCTTAAATATTATCTACATATGTGACCGTTGATGCAAGTCCTATAAAATCATTTTACAGTTGCTTAATTTGCTTGATTTTCACTATATATTGTAGCTGGCTAATAATTCATACATGAGTTATCAACCGTTATTAACAACTTATCAACCGTTATTAACAACTTATCAACCGTTTTTTGTGGATATCTTTTGATATTTCCACATTATTTCCCAGATTTTTCGTCAAAATCTTTAATACTTCTGTTTTTATACACCGTTTTTCCCAACTTTATCAACACCCTGTGGATAACTTTGTTGATATTATCCACTTTTTCCACTGAACACAAGATATTGTGTCAGCGCTTGCGAAACTGAGCAATGGAAAAGACCAATAATCCAAGCCAGATCCAACCAAAGGAAAGCAGATGACTGAACGTAAATTCCTCGCCATAAACAAAAATTCCAAGCAATAAAGTTATCGTAGGAGAAACGTACTGTAAAAAGCCAACGATGCTTAAAGGCAAGAGTTTTGCACCTGCCGTAAAAAGAATAAGCGGTGTAGCAGTCACAGCGCCGGCACCAGCCAAAAGCAATAAAGTCAAGGTATCACTGTGCTGCCAGGCCGCATTGCCCATATCCGCAAGGTAATAGAGATAAGCAAGAGCGATAGGGGAAACTACAAAAGTCTCCAGAATAATACTGGTCATGGTTTCAACAACCAGCGTCTTCTTAATCAAGCCGTAAAGAGCAAAACTCAAAGCAAGGCTAATGGAAATCCAAGGGAAGACACCAACATTCCAAACCATACTGCCAACCCCGATTGCTGCTAATATAACTGCCGCCTTGATGGAGTTATCCAGTTTTTCATGCAGATAAAAAACGCCCATTAAAACACTGACCAATGGGTTAATATAATAGCCCATACTGGTTTCTATGATATGATCTGAAGCAACTGCCCAAATAAAGATACCCCAGTTGACCAGGATGGTCAGACCTGCTGCCGCAAGTGCGGCTGTCTTTTTCCTGTCAGTGATAATTTTCTTTGTTTCTTCGATAAACGACGTCCATCTGCCTGTTAACTTCAGCAAAATGCCAACAAAGACAACTGACCAGAGAATTCTGTTGGCCAATATTTCAAACGAGGCAACGCCTTGGATACTTTTCCAGTAAATAGGCAGTACACCCCATATTACATATGAACTAAGACTAAAAATCACTCCCTGACTGAAACTGCCGTTTTCTTTCATACCATTCCTCTATTCTTAAGTTTTCACTCTATCATAAACGATAGTTCCTATAAATGCAACGAGTTAACTCGCGGACAAAACATGAGGACACAAAAAAAGACAAGGCCTGAAAGACCCTGTCTTCTGAAAAAATCTTTAATATAGTACTAATCTTTGTCGGTTGCTGCCGGCATGGAGCGGCTGGCGACAATATCAACACCTAAACCGAGGATATTCGGACAAATAACCTGACCTTCAGTAATCGGCGCTTCGACCGTAACTTTACGCAGAGCTTCAGCACAGGCAAGGATCTTTTCTTTTGGCAGACTTGTTTTAGAAACAACAGGCACCAAAGCAAGCGCGCCGTTTTTCACGCGCACGGTCGAGGTCAGCATCCTTTTCGGAGCCAATATTTCTTCTTCGGCATATTTTTTGCCCCTTGGGCATGTATTGCCTACAACTTCGGTGACAACGCCGTCAGTAATAGTAGCCGTCATTTCGCAGCCACGCGGACAGACAATGCAAGTCAAAACACGTTTATCTACAGACATACTTACGCCTCCCGATTCAAAGCAACAGTTAATGAGCCTTTGATTAATTTAGTTTTATCAGCCGGCAAGTCAAGGGCAATCATCTCACTCGGCTTAGCCACCGGCAGCATTTTACTCATAATCAAAGTATCACCGCTTTTTACTTCCAGTTTCACCTTATGTTCCGGATTGGCAACACGCATAAAAAGACGTGCAGCTTCGCCGCTCTCCGGCAAGGAAAGTTTTTGCGGCACACAAGTACGGATGCCATTACCAGCTTCGACATTGACCACTGTTAAGTTTTCATCAAGCTTGCCCAAAGCAGTCAAAGCAGCAAATTTGCCCGCAATTTCTGCCTCTTCTGACACAAAATCAACTAAGTCATGTACATGAACTACATTACCTGCGGCAAAAATGCCAGGCATACTGGTTTGACGACGTTGGTCAACGATCGGTCCGCTGGTCAGAGGATGCATTTCCAGATGCAGTCCCCTGGACAATTCATTTTCTGGAATCAAACCGACAGAAAGCAGCAGTGTATCGCAATCAATATCAAATTCAGTACCGGCAATCGGCTGCATTTTTTCATCAACTTTTGCGACAGTCACACCTGTCACGCGCTCATGACCGTGGATTTTAACAATAGTATGTGATAAATACAACGGAATATTATAATCTTCCAGACATTGCACGATATTTCTGGTCAAGCCATTGGAGAAAGGACAAATTTCCAGGACAGCTTCAACTTTACAGCCTTCGAGACTCATGCGGCGGGCCATAATCAAACCAATGTCGCCGCTGCCGAGAATAACAATCTTTTTGCCTGGCAGATAACCTTCCATGTTGACCATACGTTGTGCCGCGCCGGCTGTAAAGACGCCTGCCGGGCGTTCACCAGGAATACGGATAGCGCCGCGAGTGCGTTCCCTGCATCCCATGGTCAGGATGATTGTCTTGCCTTGCACTTGTAAAAGACCCTTTTCCGGGCTGACAGCGATAACGGTTTTATCCTCAAGAATTTCCAAAACCATGGTATCAGTCAAAGCCTCAATTTCCGGCTTATCTTTAATCAGCTCTATACAGCGGTAGGCATA
Source organism: Acholeplasmataceae bacterium (assembly GCA_012517145.1). GTDB lineage: Bacteria > Bacillota > Negativicutes > Acidaminococcales > Acidaminococcaceae > RZYP01. The sequence continues at coordinate 760 of JAAYVM010000200.1, read as the reverse complement.
GCCAGGTCCGGTCAGTTCTTCTTTAAAGTGGTGGAGACCGAAACCATTATGAATGCACTGCTGCAGAATACCACCCAGTTCACGGTCACGTTCAATAATCAGTATTTTTTTGGCGCCGTTTTCCCAGGCGCTGTAAGCGGCAGAAAGACCAGCAGGGCCACCGCCGATAATAATTACATCATAAATCTGGTTCATTTTATGCTTCCTCCCCTTTTACTTGGTCCTTTTCGTAAAACATCTGGGAATCAGCATGCTCTTTCAATACTTCCGTTACCGGAATACCCAATTCTCTCGCCAAAATCTGGGTTACGCGCGGTCCACAGAAACCGCCTTGGCAGCGTCCCATGCCGGCGCGGGTCCTTCTCTTAACACCATCAACAGTTTTAGCACCGCAAGGCGCATGGATGGCTGCAACGATTTCTGCTTCGGTAATTGTTTCACAGCGGCAGATAACGCGGCCAAATAGTTTGTTTTCTTTAATAACTTCCGCCTGTTTTTCTCTTGGCAGACGGTGAAAAATAATTTTTCGCGGCAGTACGCCTTTAAACCCGGCTTTCAACACCAGGCTATGATTATCTTCACGCATCAGATCAAGGACCTCTTCCGCAACTGCCGGTGCTGCGGTCAGACCAGGAGACTGCATACCAGCCGCATGAATAAGGCCTCTCACCTCAGAATTTCTGATGATGAAATCACCATTGTCGGAAACGGCACGCAGGCCGCAGAATTCTGTAATAGCTGCGCCCATCGGCAAATTAGG
>JAAYVM010000199.1 GCA_012517145.1 Acholeplasmataceae bacterium | reverse complement strand
TGCAGCAATAAGACCGATAGAAACCGGATTGGGGATTGTACCTGTTAGAAACGCTGAACCGGTAATATTGGAGGTAAATGTAACTGCCAAAGCCAGTGCCTTACCAAAATTGGACTGACCAGGTTTGGCATTATAAGCCGTAGCAATTCCTTCCATAATCGGCAGCATAGCCGCAGTCCTGGCCGTATTGGAAGGCGTCAAAGGCGCCACAACGAAATTCGCCAGCATAGATGCAGCGATAGCGCCAGAAGGAGTTTTTCCGAGCAGTTTCATGATTAACAAAGCTATGCGCTTTGCGACACCTGTTTTTGTCATAGCAATCGAAATAACAAACCCTGTTAAAAGCAGCCACAAAGAAGAAGTGGCAAACCCACTCACAGCAAAAGCAGCACTCCTTATGAGAGTTCCGTCCGGTTTAACCGCTCCTGTCTCATTACCAACCCAGAAATAGAGTAATACAACCACAGCAAAGGTGCTGACCGCAAAATTTATACCGATAGTAATCCAAGAAACAACAGCACCGCCGAATATAGCCAATAGTTTATGTTGCGTAATGGACATTGTTGCTGGGGTAGGCAGACTCCAAATTAATAATCCTACCAGAATTGAAAGAATAAAGCCATACTTCTTTCCCCATGCTTCAAACGAATTACCCATTCTTATTTTCCCCTTTTCCTTTATTAGTTTTTCCTAACCCAGGTATAAGTTCATGATAATCAATATACACAAACAATAACAATACGGTTTCCATTTTTTACTTACTTAGATACGACACATAAAAATGTACAAACTTTACTCAATCGAAAATATTCCTTTTTATTTGATAACCAAGACAAAAATTACCTTAACACCTCCGCTATACTTTATTTTGGCAAAATAAGTGGTGAAATATAGTCTAGATCACCGGTTGATGGAGGCAAAAACAAACCCTGTGTTTCGCAATATAAAATGCGTTCCATTAAGTATAGTATGATATCCTCGTCTATCTTCAATTTTCGCCATGATTTCTTAATGCTGGAGTCTTTAGGATATCAGCCAAAAAACAGCACCACTTTTTTAACGAACTGATAACATCTAAGCAGACATTCAAGTTACTGCTCACTTTGAGTGTTATAATTCTATTAAAAAGCGGCGAAAATAATGGGTCTACAGAGTGGCTAACTTAATTTTATAAACTCTCAATTAAAAACCTTAAATATTTTTAAGCAACCACACATTGCCTCCTGTTCCGTATTATAGAACCTATTCCATTTTTTTGCAATACCTGTCAGAAAAATATAAATTAAGTCCTGATGGTACACATTAATATTCCCGTAATTTTTTGCCTTCACGATCCTTATCACAATCTGGCTTTTGTCTATTAGTTAACAATACAACTGTAAGTTCGAAATGCAATTGTTTTCGGAATTATTGACAAATATACATGACAGACTTGTATATATATTAGCAGAGCAAAGAAGATTGCTGCTTAAAAGCTACCTGAAATACTGCAAACATTGTATATAAGAATACACATCTGCTGTAAAACAAAACAAAGAGTAAAAAAGAAATAACGAATAATTTAGTCCTTCTAATATTGCAACTACGCTTGATTATTAAGCCAAAAATACGTCAGTTGTGAAAAATAATATGGTTAGTACTTTGAAGAAAATCATCGGCTACTAAAAAGAGAGTGCACTCCATTATATGATGCCTTTTTTGTTTGTTTTTTACAGGAATTTTTGTTAGCGATAAATTTTCGGAAGAATATGTAAATTAAGAAATTTTGAATTTCAACAGCAACCTACCATGCGATTGAATTGAATTGCCATTTGGTAGAACTTTGATACCGATTGGCGAAATTAGATTTTCTCGAAAAGGTCGTGTCTTTTACCAAGGACAGGATGCTCCGACTATAGCCGTTAAGCAGATTAACCGGGCATTAAAAATCGCCTGATGAGCGAAATATCATTATTGAAATAGTAACCGGTTACTAGCAAAACTGTCCTTAATCACATGGTGTTGTTGATAGCGCTTTCGAGATCCAGCGTATGAACCACGCAATGCGCTTTCCCTCTGATTTTAGCTTTGTAGAGAGCGCTGTCGCTTTTGCGCAAAAGTTCATCGAATTGAACAGGAGTAGTGACTTTCATTTTTGCAATGCCTATGCTGACAGAAAGAGCCTGCAACTCCGAAGTTCCCGAAAAATGGCATTTGAATTTCCAGATGAGTTGTTCTGCTCTCTCTTGCAACTCATCGATTCGGCGTTTGCCTAAAATGACGATTACGAACTCGTCGCCCCCCATACGTATGCATGCATCGTTCGGAAAAAGTTCCTTCATTATTCGTCCCGACTTTTTCAGAACCATGTCACCGTAATGATGTCCTAGAGTATCATTAATCAGCTTAAAATTATCCAAATCAATATAAAGCATGCTAATGTCTGCATCTATCATCTTTTCTCTTATATCTTCAAACAAATAGCGTCGGGTGAACAAACCGGTCAACTGGTCTCTATAAGCAATTTGTTTGAGTTGAGCCTGTAATCCACGCTCCACGGTAACATCGCGAAAAACATTCAGCGTTCCAACAAAATTACCGAAAAAGTCATTAATTGGTTCAGCATGAACATCCAGAATCCGCTCCTTGCCCTTACATAGCATAACAATCCCACTTTCGCCGTCAAAATAAAGCAGATGTGGAGGATTGGCGGAGAACTCAGCTGATGCTTCTCTAATAGGATATGATTTGCAAACTAAGTCTTCAGAAGAGACTTGAAAATACTCTTCGAATTTTTGATTAACCATCAGCACATTATTTGCTGTGTCAGTAATCATAACGGCAAACGGCATCGTACGAAGGATCAGATCCAGTTTAGCGTCAATATTCTTCAACTCAGTAACATCCTGCGCCACGCCAACAGTGCCAATCAGTTCGCCGCAATCGCCAAATATTGGTGATTTATAAGTTTTTAATTGACGCATTCCTTGCGGTTCGGCTACTGTTTCATCAAAAACTCCTGGCTTTTTTGCTTGGATTACGATAGAATCCGTATCCAAGCAGACATAGTCACTATTTTCATATATTTCCTTAGGAATACTCCAGATGTGATAATGATCATAGCCTTCAACATCTTGACGCTCTTTTTGTACGGCTGAACAAAAACTATCGTTAACCTTGACATGTATGCCATCTAGACGTTTGAACCAGATTAGATCAGGCACACTATTGATTAGTGTATCAAGATAAGTTTGGTTCAGGGCAAATTTGCGCTCAAGAAGCACTTGCTGAATGATTTTTTGGTAACGAAAGGAAACTAATTCAGGTGAAAAAGAGTCGAGCCAGATATCAGCTATGTTATCCGAAAGTGAAGTCGGCACATGTTCCAACTGATTCGTGTACAGACAAAGAACAACCGAACTGCCGGCGCATATTTTTTCAATGCTGTCTAATTCAAGCTGGTCAAAATCGCAAATAAGAATGTCACAATTCGGATGGTTTTCTAGCATTGCGGCATCGATATTGGTTACCGATATACTAATTTCTTTGTGCATCGGTGCGGCTACAATTAGTTGAGCTAAATTCTCGCTGCGGCTGGCAATTACAACATCAATATTACGGCGGTACATAATGTTGTCGCCTCCTATACAAACTATGGTACCATCATATCACAGCGCCGATTTCTTGCAAAGAGTACAATTGCAAAACGCCAGCAAAACTAATAATGGGAATAGTTGTAATATCCAAATGTGAAATTTTATAGTGCAGCATAATTGTTTGGTACTAACCATTAATTTTTTCCACTATAAATATTTTTTAAAAGAAAATTCGCCTAAACTATAAGTCTAGGCGAGCATAAAATACATATATTCATTTTTGCAAATAGCCTTAAACAGTAAAGTTTAAGGCTATTTTATTATATTTACTCTACGCAGTCAGCATCTGATTTCTCATACTCGTGGTAAATTCCGTCAGCTCTCTTTTTCGTAGCATTAGCACTTATATAAGAACCGTTGACGATATTCTTATACCCCTTCTTGATAACAATATTTCTAATATATTCTAAATGAGGACATCTATCATAGTGATGGTTGTCAGTTACCATGCAGGAAGATAAGTGTACCGTAACCTTGTCTTTCGTTATGTTGTTCTTTGTTATCAGTTTTTTAGACAAATGTTCCAATTTAGAAGCAACATTCTTGCCACAGCAGCCACCACAAGTAAAGGAAATATATCTTGTCGCTTCAGGATAATCCTTAAAAACCCCATCCTTATTATAAAAAGCGTTGGTGCAGGCAAAACCACTGCAACGTCTTTGAGCAATATCGCATTGAATGATAACTACATATTTAGCTGTCAAAATTATTCCTCCCTGTACCAGGTTTTGTTTTTGTTTCTTTTATTTTCTTTCTATCAGCGCCACACACTCGACATGCCATACCATAATATGACGATATTAATACGCGCAATTAGAGTTTTGCGAAAAGGCTTGCAGGCTATGCTAACTACTTTTATTTCATCATCGTCATACCTTACCGAATAATCATCACGCTTATATCCAACGATTGATCAGACGTAGCTGCCATTATACAGTAATAGGTGAAATGAACTTTGGCCGACCTCTTCTACGGAAACCGGCAAAGATTTTTAACATCTATTTGTTGATAGCGGATTATCCTGTATATAGGAAAGTTCTAACCCAAGCGCAGTTTCTGCTTTTGCAAGTTCACTGCCCAAGTATGCCGCATGATCTAAACGTGAAACCAGCCCGCGCTTAATAGCAGTTAAGACTATGTCCTCTGCAGTATTCCCGCGTATCACTTCATTGAGAATTCCTTCTTCGTTATAGTGTTCGCAGACGATTATACTAGATTCCTTGTCAAGCATTATTAGGAAAAACCCTTCAGGGTCGCAGATCCAGTTCCTGCTACCAGCTGACTTGGCCTCTACAGTCTTTGGTTGCACAAATTTAGGTGGCAAAACCAGTGCTTCATTAAGAGGCCGGATTAAACACTCATGGATAATTTCGCCTAGCCGTGAAACATCTTGTGTGCTAATTTCGTCAATAACAGTAATATTTTTCAAAAATCCTTCAATTTCCTCCATAGCTATGTTCTTCAATACTGGCCGGGGACCTTTAGCGCCTACAATTCGCATGTTTGTCTCAATCCCATGCTCTTTAAGGGATAGAATTGCCTGGCCGGCATGGTGTCCTCTGGAATCGCGCCCACAAAGTATTAAAAAGCGTATATTAGGATTAGATACTACATTACGAATCATTCGCTCAATGCCTAAGTTTTCAGTAGCGAGAGAACCGACAATAGCGATATTTGCCAACATGCCTGCCTTCTTTAATTCAACCGGAAGGTCAGTATCGGCCAGCGTACAAACCGCTACACTTGCAGAAGGATTACCAACCAGATAATTACCTTCTACTATCGGCCATTTTTCAGGCACAGCTGATTTATACACAGCCGTTATTCCGCAGCTATCGCAAGAGCAACTGCAATGGCTTACTGAAATTGCGGTTTGAAGCTCATTATTATCTCCGCTTAAGATTAAGCTAGCACGGTTATACGGCTTAATAGGAAGACAAACTTCGCAGCCTAGACAACTGTGGCGTTTTTTATTTCCCTCTTCATGCCAACTCTCCATCTCTGCCCGAATTGCCATAATCTCAGGGTCATTAATATTTTTAAGATCGCTCGTGACTGCCTCCAAGACATCTAAAAGACATTCGCAGCTAGAGCATTTCTTTGTTTGCCGGACTTCATCCAATTCGCTATGGACAAGTTTAATTGTTTCTTTTTGATCGGACATTGATAATCTCCTCCTTCAACAAGTATGTTCAATTCTGCCTTCACAAAATTGCGTTTAGAGTAAACGTAATCCGTTCTTTACGAGGAACAAAGTACTGTCTTCTTTTAAAAATTGTCCAATAGTCAGTCTCATCTAAGCAAATAATACTGATGCTGCTAGGCTACAACTCATAACTAATAAACATTTTTTTCATCTCTTCAGATAATCGCCAGAATTTTTGTAGGGGATTAGCATTCAAAGAGATTAACATTTGACTCAACCTGATTATTAACCATTATTATATCAACTTCAGGCAAGAACATCGATATTTGTTTAAGATTTAAGAATAAATTCGCAATATCATTTATTTGGTTGAGAATTTAGAATAAGTCATATTTCATAATTAGCAATTCAGAACATTATCAATAAACACATGTACATAAAACAATATGTTTCCTATTTATGTGCAATAGTATATTTTTGTTTCAAGCTTCAACCTCGTACAAAAAAATGTTTCCTCAGGTAGATTTTCTGAGGAAACATTTTTTATCCTTATTTTTATGCACAAAAACTGTAAAACTTTTTAATTTTAAACTATTTTCTTTCTATCAGCGCCACGCACTCGACGTGCCATTTGATAAAATCGTGATACTGATACGCGAAATTGAAGTTTTGCGCGAATTCTCGCCCCCCTCTAAAAGCAATGGGCTGCGTTTTCTAATGAAGGTTTAAAACTTTGGACAACAATACAATTATAGGGTTTTAAATCTCTTGGGGGCCATACCAGTTTGAAAGAAGCTCTGCGGCATATGGCAACACTTGGACTCATGTCTAAAGAAAGAAGCAATTTGTCACTACATTTATGATAATTCCAATTTTGTCTAGAATATTGACCTAAGTCCAAATTAATCGTTCGATTAATCATTTTCATTATAATCATCAGACAAAAAAGTCTGCAATTTCATCGTTTAGCAGCAGATGACCTTGGTATATAAAAGGCTGCCTCGAAACAAAGCTTTGCAAGATAAAAAAATATAAAAACCGAGTTTGCTTTTCCCTAAATTTCAATATCTTGCTCTAATTATGTAATTTAACTTTTATAGGTAATGTTGTGCCTATGTATGCAAGATAACGTGAATACGCCGCAAAAAACATTGCTGGAATTAAACACGTTAAGCTTCTCAGCGCCAAACTCTGTCATTAAGCGAATACCATCCATTAAGGTATTTTCATCCGCAATAATCGGCAAAGCATTATCAAATTGTTCCCCGTTTTCAAAAATCGTCACATCTTTTATTTTTGTTGCATTCAGATAAGCTCCATACTGCTTCGTGCCAAAGAATGAGGCTACATAGTCGTTTTTCGGTCTGAATATAAGGTCTTCTTTCGTACCTTCCTGTTCTACCGTGCCCTTGTTTAATAAAACAATGCGTGTCGCCATATGAAAAGCTTCTTCTATATCGTGGGTTACAAAAACAATAGTTTTATTTAAAGTTTTAAATAGTCGTTTAACCTCCTCCTGAAGATTTTTTCTAACCAAGGCATCAACAGCTCCAAACGGCTCATCCATTAAAATAAGTTCTGGATCGGCAGCCAATGCCCTAGCCACTCCTACTCTCTGTTTTTGTCCGCCGCTAAGTTCCTTTGGTAACTTTGATAAAAAGGTACTGTCAAGTCCAACCAGCTCTATCAATTCTGCGGCACGTTTTTTCCTGCTTATCTCAGCTATTCCCATAATTTCTAATACATAGGAGATATTCTTTTCAATACTCAGATGAGGAAAAAGCCCTGTACTTTGAATGACATATCCAATGCCGCGCCTCAACTCGATAACATCCCAATCCTCAATAGGTCTGTTCTTTATATAAATTTGTCCCTTGTCTTGTTGATGAAGACGGTTAATCATTTTCAGCAAGGTTGTCTTCCCACAACCAGAGGAGCCAAGCAAAGCAACCATCTCCCCTTTCCGAATGTTAAGCGTCAGATCACCGATAACGTAATTCTGCGCATCATATGATTTATAAACATTCTGAAAAGATACCATATTCATCAAATCATGCCCTCTTCTCGCAGAAATTCCTTAGCTACCAGAGATGGATCTTTCTTTTCAATCTCCACAGCATAATTCATCTTTATCATTTTTTCATCAGAAATTTTTCCTGTTAATTTTCCCAACAGTTTATCTAGTTCCGGATATTTTTTGAGCGTTTCTTCCCTGATTAAAGTCGCTGCCTCATAGGCAGGAAAATAATTACGGTCATCTTTAAGCACTTTTAATTTTTCTTTGAGCAATAATACATCAGTTGAAAAAGCATTGATGACATCAACCTTTTTAGAAGCTATAGCCACATATTTTAGGCCGATATCCATTTCCTTGGTATCTTTAAAATTAAAGCCATACGTCTTTGCTAAACCGTTATAACCATCATCTCTTTCAAAAAAATCATATTCGGCACCAAAAATATACCGGTTGCTAACACCAGCCAACTCAGAAAATGTGTTTATGTTATTATCCACAGCAGTTTTTTCCGGTAGTGCGAGAGTGTAAGTATTGTTGAATCCGTAACGCCCCAGCCATTTAATATGAAATTTTTCCGAATATGCTTTTTTCAAAGCATCATACATCGGCTCCTTTGTCTTCCCAGGTTCTTCCTTTAAGACAAATAACCAAGCCGTACCTGTATATTCAGGATATATATCGATATCACCTTTTAACATAGCAGGATGAATATTGCTGGTTCCGCCGCCAATGCCTAGCTTTCTTTCTACTTTTATATCAGTTTTATTTTCAATAAGTTGGGAAATAATTTCCGCCAAAATATACTGCTCCGTATGAGGCTTGGAGGCTACTGTAATCTTCTTTTCCGTTTTTGTGCAGCCAGCAGTTACCATTAACATAATGAGCAACATGAATGCAATGCTTTTCCTTTTCATTTTCTTCCCACCTTCTCTACATTTTTTTGTTTACCAGCTTTTCCAAGCCTCCTATAGTTAAATCAGCTGCCAAGGCAAGCAGTGCCACAAGCAAACTACCAGCTACTGTCATTTGAGGGAAATTTGTTGTTATTCCCCGCCAAATAGCAACCCCCAAACCGCCCGCGCCAATGAAAGAAGCAATGCCCCCGAGAGCTATGGTCATAACAACCATTGTTCTAAAGCCTGCCATCACAATCGGCATTGCCATAGGCAACTGAACTTTAATAAGAAGCTGATAATCTGTACTGCCCATAGCCACGGCCGATTCTATAACCTCTGAATCAACTGATCTGATACCAGCATAAGTATTTCTTATAATAGGTAACAAACCATAAATAACAAGAGCAATTAGTGCGCTGCTCGAGCCAATCCCTGTAATGGCTACCAAAAAACCGAATAAGGCTATGGAAGGTATAGTATAAATAAAATTAGTTGTCAGCATAAGAAAAGACGCCAATTTATTATGTCTTGTCATAATTATGCCAGCTGTAACGCCAATAATTGTAGTAATCACTATCGCTATAGCTGATAAATAAATATGCTGAAAAAGTAGTTCAATGAAAAAAAATCTTCTTTCAAAGAATAAATTTAAAACGTCTGCCATCAGTTGCATCGTGTTCTCCATTTACTTTAATTATATTTTTATAGCAAGTTAATTCGCTAATTCTCTTCTAAAAGCCTTTTATAATTCTTATTATAATTCCCTCAAGAGGGAGGTTCAATGTAAATGTCGGATTTTTGCAAAAATTCTATGTTTACATAAGTATATGATTTGCATCGCCTTTGGCATCGCTACTTTCGCCAATCATGAATTCTCTTGCAAATTATAAGAAACACTCCTGCGTTAGCAGGAACTGCCCCCCAGTCCGAAGAAATACATACTTAACGAATTTCCATAGGAGGTTACTATGAAAGCTGAGCGAATCCGGAAACTCAAAAATGGTATTTCACGCCCCGGTCCAATTGTCTACTGGATGAGCCGCGATCAGCGCGCTGAGGACAATTGGGCCCTGACCTTCGCCCAGAAACTCGCTTTAGAACAAAGTGAGCCTCTCGGTGTAGTCTTTTGTCTCACCCCCAACTTTGCGGGCGCCACCTTGCGGCAATACCATTTCATGTTAAAAGGATTGGCAGAAACCAGCGCATATCTTCGAACAAAAAACATCGCCTTTTTTCTGCTCGTCGGCGATCCCGTAACAGAATTGATCCGCTTCGTCAACCAATACCAAGTGCAAACAGTCATCACTGACTTTGATCCATTAACAATCAAACAGCAATGGAAACGAAATGCCCTGCAAGAACTTGCTATTCCTGTATACGAAGTAGATACCCACAACATTGTCCCTTGCTGGCTGGCCTCGCCGAAACAAGAGTATGGAGCCTATACTCTGCGGCCCAAGCTGCAGCGGGTGCTGCATTCTTACCTTGACTCTTTCATACCGCTACAGTATCATCCCGTCAATTGGCCCCATTCGGTTCCTGTCTTCGACTGGGAAAGCACCCTTTCCTCACTGCCCCTTGACAGACAAGTAGCTCCCATACAATGGCTTCAACCTGGCAGCCAGGCCGCTTGGCAGCAAGTAGTATATTTTCTCGATTATCACCTAAACGACTACGGAACACGCAGCAATGATCCTGCCGAGGACCGTCAGTCGAATCTCTCGCCATATCTGCACTTTGGGCAACTTGCTCCACAGAGGGTAGCTTTAGCCATTCTCCAGTACGGAAAACCTGGCCCCAGCCAAGAAGCCTTCTTAGAAGAGCTGATAATTCGCCGTGAATTAGCTGATAATTTTTGCTATTATAATCCAAACTATCAAACAGTAGACGGATTTCCAACCTGGGCTCGTCAAACCCTGGAACGTCATTGCCATGATGAGCGTCCTTATCTCTATGCCGAGGAGCAGCTAGACAAGGCCCAAACCCACGACTCCTACTGGAATGCCGCCCAACTAGAAATGGTCGGGCGTGGCAAAATGCACGGCTATCTCCGAATGTATTGGGCTAAAAAAATACTTGAATGGACACCGTCCCCTAAAGTAGCCTTGGAGACAGCCATTCATCTCAACGACCGTTACCTCCTTGATGGACGTGATCCTAACGGCTATACCGGCATTGCCTGGAGCATCGGCGGCGTACACGACCGTGCGTGGGGTGAGCGCTCCATCTTTGGAAAAATCCGCTACATGTCCGGCTCCCGCCTGGCTGTCAAATTTAATATGAACCGATATATTGAAAGGGTAAATCAACTTGAAAAGTAATCAATCTCTTATAAACTTTTTAAGCTTTTATTGCTCGTCAACTTTTTAGCCAAACAATCAATCGGTAACAGCCGGCAACGCCTATTACTGCCAAAACCGGCGAAAGTTGAGCTAATCCCTGCATGCCTAGGCTCAGCACAGCAAAAATGGCTAAAAAGAAGCCAATAATACGAGCGGCTTGCAAGCGTTTCCAATTGACCGGTACCGCCAGCAAATCACCTACTGAACGCGGAGCCGGCGTAAAGAGCAGCAATAATACTAAACCGATTCCTCCCGCAGCCACCATCCCTGTCACCAAGCCAGGCCATGCTTGGCTAACCTCCAAGAAGCGCGGTTGACTCGCCAACGCGGCAACAGAGGCTGCTAAACCAAACCAGCGATGACGCGGCAATGGATTAACCAAAACTGAATCCAATAGAAAAGCAACCGCGGTACACAACAATCCATACCAGGCTCCATTCAACCCAAGCCAGCTTGCCAAAGCCAGTACCAGCAACGAATCGCTTCGCTTTGCAGGGAGCCCAATACTACGATTGACAACCCGAAGTAAAAGCAGCGCTAAAAACAATAATGAAAAATCCGGTACTCCTACTAAGACTGATAAAACAACCGCGGGTGCAATTGCTAAAAACGCTACACTGTTGGCATCAGGATCAACTTCCCGACCTAGCGCCCACGTTAAAAACACAACCCCGGCTAATTGGCCGCCTTGTATTAACGCTGACATAAACCCGCTATCCCGATAAAGTAATTGCCACAGACTAACCGCTATCAGCGTTGCCACCGACAATGCCGCAATCGCTGCATTTGTCGGGTAGGCCGGATCCACCGGACGTCCTAGATGGGTAAACCGTTCCATTCCCATATTAACCCTCCTAAAAAATGCGATACGAGCTGGTTTGAGACAAGCGAGGCTTGCCATTAGGGAAATTGAAAGAATAACTGTCGTATCGAAAGGAATTTTCGCGAACTTTTGACAAAAAAGAACGTCCCCGCTTTACCATATTTACCAAAAATGAGCAACTTATTATATAGGTTGCTCATTTTTTTATCAAACTTACAGAATCACCGTCCTGGATATTGGCAGGATTTAAAATAACCAAATCGCCTTTTTCAAGACCTTCCATTATTTCAGCTTTGTTATTGTTACGAATGCCTGTCTTAATCGTTCGCAAAGTGACTCGCTCGTTCTGCACAATAAAAACATGGTTGCCGACTATTGCGGACACGGGAATAAGCAGGACGTTGGTTCTTTCCGACTGCAAAATATTCAATTCCGCGGACATTCCCGGTTGCAGTCTGACATCATCTGTGACGTCGACTTTGATCTTAAAAGATTTGGTCGCGTTGTCGATGCGCGGGGCAATCGTTGCAACTTTTCCCTGGTATACCTGACCGCCTAAGCTATCGAAGCTGAGGAGCACTTTTTGACCGATTACAATTTTTGCGGCATCTAACTCGTCCACCTTGCCTTCGACCTGCAAATTCACTTGCTTGGCCAAAACAAGGATTCCATCAATATTCGCTACGGTCGTGCCTGCATCGACCAATTTTTCCAGCACCTTGCCAACTTTCCGTTTTGTAGCCGAATTTTTTCCCGAAGCTTTCAGCGTATGCTTCTGCAGTTTCATAATCGGTCAACTTAACACCGATATCAGTAATTTCATTATATTGATTCGCAAGAATTTGCGCATCCTTTAGTATTACCCATAATTTGGAATCGTTCTGGGACGAAATACCCGTATCGATGATCGCTACAACGTGAAAATCAAAACTGGAACCGTCTCTCACTACCAGCTTCACCAAATTGCCCAGCTCAAGGCCTAATTTTGTCGCTATAATTTTACCAACGACGATGCCCTTGTCCTGCGTTTTTAAATCCTGCACGCGCCCGGCTATCGCCTTGGAATAAAGGTCGGTCATTTTGTCCTCGGAATCAGGCAGCATGCCGTATACTGAGGCAGGGTAGATAATCGAGCCGTATTTAATCAAGACGTTGGTGGTCAATGTCGGTGAAACAGCCATAACGCCGGTGGTAATTCCCAGCTCCTTCATTATCAGGTAGCTATTGCGGATTTTGTTATATTGCTGCGTTGGTTTGATGTGCTGAACGTTCTTAACTCCATCTCCCGAATCGGAAATTAAAAAAGCCGGTTGGGCATATTTGTCTAATTCTTCGGAAGTAATACGGACATGCGCGGTGGCATTCACCGTCTTGCTGATAAATTCATTCCGAAAGCCAACCAGCAACGAAGACATCACTAAGATGACTGCCACCGTCATAGTAACGCTGGCAGTCAAAACGAGGGTGGTCTTATAGTTGGCGCGCAGAGCCCTGTAACCTATATAAACTGATAAATTCATAGTATCATCCCCGTTGTTGCCTATATTACGATTATAACATTTTTATACAGAATTTTCTCAAAATGCCTGCAAGCAAACCCTTATTACCAAATCAAAATTCAGCAGAACGTCTGGAAAATTTTATGCTAATTCGTGAAATTGGATTTTTTCGAAAATATTTATTACCATTTTCCTAAGATGATCCATACCGTTTCGTAAAATCCTCTATTTCTTTTACACCCATACCAAGCAAAAATCCACCAAACCGAAGTATGGGGGAACATAAAAATCATATTGAAATTATT
>JAAYVM010000198.1 GCA_012517145.1 Acholeplasmataceae bacterium | reverse complement strand
ATGTTTCAAAAAACACTAAATCCCCTGCACGCAAATTATTCATAGAAACCCGTGTACCAGCATTAAACTGACTATCTGCTGTGCGCGGCAGGCTAATGCCAGAACTTGCAAAAACATATTTGGTAAAACCTGAACAATCAAAACCATACGGACTTGTACCACCAAAAACATAAGGTACACCAATATACCGCATAGCATTACTGATTATACTGCGCGCTGCTGAAGATCTGCCTGCACGTGAAGGCGGCATATCTCTTTTAAAAAGAGAATAATAGGTTGCATCACCAACGACGCCATCAACTTCAGCACCGATGTCTTGCTGATATTTTTTGACGGCAGCAGTAGTTTCAGAACCAAAAACACCGTCAGCAACAGAAATATTATAACCAAGTTGAATCAAACGTTCTTGCAACTCTACAACTTCCGGTCCTTCATCACCTGATTGAAAATTTGCAAATACGCTTGCTGTTGGCATTACGATAAAGCAAAACACCAACGTCAGTACAAAACGCCAAAACTGTTTTCTCAATTATCGTCCACTTCCTCTCGATAGCCTACGAAGTTAGCTGACGGGTTAGGACAGAGGATTGCCCCGCTTATAAAAATAAGCTTCACCCCAGAAACGGTTCCTCCGCTCTTAAAAAAAGACTCGGCCATACAAAATTACATGGTCATTATAACAAAATTTTGGAGTTGCTGTCTACTCTTTTTTCAGATGCCGACCAATTAAATATAGTGGTCTTTGTTTGACTTCTTCAAAAATCCTCCCTATATATTCGCCCAATATTCCTATGCCAACAAGCTGTATTCCACCTAGAAACAGGACACTTGCCGTGATGGTTGCCCAGCCCGGAACAGCTTCTTCAGTAAAAAATTTTATATAAAGTACATGTCCTACGACTAGCATGCTGCCAAATCCCAAAAACAAACCAGCATAAAATGCCCAACGCAGCGGAACGTTAGAAAAAGCAGTAATACCATCTAACGCAAAATGGAGCATCTTATGCAAATTAAATTTGGATTGCCCGGCAAAACGAGGCGGCGCAATAAATTCAATAGTAGTTAATTTAAAGCCAAGATTGTTTACTATACCCCTGATAAAACGCGCTCTTTCGCTATAAAGTTTAAGAGCATCAACAGCGACCCTATCCATCAGTCGGAAATCCGAACCACCTGGTGTAATATGAACTTTGGACATTTTATTGATCAGCTTATAATATGTTGAAGATGTTAATTTTTTAAAAAAGGATGCATCTGCTGTGTCTTTTCTTACTGTCTGTATAATCTCATAACCGGCTTCCCACAAGCTGAGCAGTTCAGGCAGCAGTTCAGGCGGATGTTGTAAATCGCCATCCATCGTTATCACGGCATCACCCTCAGCATGGTCAAGGCCACAGGTCAAGGCCATCTGATGGCCAAAATTTCTTGACAACAAATACGCCTGCACGTGTTCATCATTTTGTGACAAATCATATAGAATGGCTGCAGAAGTATCACGTGAACCATCATCAACAAAAATAATGTCATAATCGTACGACAAGCCAGACATAACTTTTGTCAGTCTTGTATAAAATTCACGAAGATTTTCCTCTTCATTGAAAACTGGTGTTACTATTGATATCTTTTTTCGCATAGAATAAATACCTCACTATCACTATCTATTAAATAATACATCATTTAACAAAGCAAATAAAGCTATAATAACAATATAACACTCCAGGCTGAAATTATAATGAAATCAGTCTGGAGTGTTATTAAATAGCTGTGGGTAAAAATTATACTATTTTAAAGTTTCTAATTCTCTTACAAGGTCAGCTTTTGGTCTTGAACCAACTAAACGTTTAACTTCTTTACCACCTTTGAAATAAATCAAGGTCGGTATACTCATGACGCCATATTCGGTTGCTAAATCACCGGCATCGTCAACATTGATTTTGGCAATGACAGCCTTCCCTGCATATTCACCAGCCAATTCTTCAATTATTGGTCCAACCATTCTACAAGGGCCGCACCAAGGTGCCCAAAAATCGACCAGAGCTACTTTATCTGACTCGAGAACTTCTTTTTGAAAAACCGCTTTATTATCGATATGTAACAGACTCATTATTCATTCCTCCTTACACCCCCACCCCAGGGGTGGTCTTTATTGAATTATAATCCATATTATCAATTTTGTCAAAATAATTATTTTGAAACTTCAACCCAGGTACCACTGGTAATTTCAGCAAGTTGATCCGCAGCAATAGGCAAAGCTGAATGCGGTGTTCCAGCCGCAATATAAGTAACATCATAATCAAAAAGGCTGCGGTCAAGATAGACAGGCACCTGTTTCAATAAAGCAAAAGGACAAACGCCTCCAGGAGCAAAACCCGTGACCTCCTGCACAAGCTCTGCGTCAGCCATCCTCATCTTTTTGACTCCCAGCTGTTTACCAAATTTCTTAGTATCAATTTTTTTATCACCACACGCAACTATTAAAACAGGTTCACCATCTGCGAGAAAACATAAGGTTTTTGCAATTTGTCCAGGTGCTGTTCCCAATGCCTGTGCAGCCAATTCTGCGGTACTGGTGTCATCCGGCAAAAGCTTGATTTCTAAATTATCATAGGTTCTCAGACTTTCTTTAACCCTGTTATAACTTTCCAAAAAATCCTGTGACATATTATCGCCTTACTTTCATAAATTTTTCACAATAATTACAGATACTTGTGATATAATTATCACCAGATGTTCAAATGATAACTTATATGCTATTTTAGCATACGTTCGCGGCCGGTTTCAATTATAAACCGCTTCGAAAACATCAATTAGGGAGGATTTATCATGGCAAAAATTACTAAAGATACTGGCATTATTGATGCTGTACAGCAACACCCAGAAATTATCGAGGTTTTCCAAAACTATGGTCTTGGCTGTATCGGCTGCATGGCTGCACATTATGAAACAATCGGCCAAGGTGCAGGCGCACACGGTCTTGATGTAGATGCATTGATTGCAGATATTAACAAAAAAATTGCTGAACAAGCAGAATAGCATTAAATAAAAAGAACGGAGTTCATATGAACTCCGTTCTTTTTATTTAATGCTATATTCAGTTAAAAATTTCTCATAAAATTCAATTGCCTCAAAGTATTTTGCCATAGATAGGTTTTCATCGGGCTGATGCGCTTGTTTGTCATCACCCGGTCCATATATGATTAACGGCATTTGCCTTTTACCAATCAGTGCAGAAGCATCAGTGAAATAGTTTACACCCCTTTGTACAAGCTCTCTGTCGGCGCATTCCAAAGCACAATCAATAATTTTATCATTAGGTATACAGCCCACTGATGGCAATGAACACAGAAATTTATAATCGGCTTTAAGTTCTGGGCAGCTTTTTGCGGCTTCAGCCATTGCTTTATCGATAAGTTTTCTGACATCTTCTTCTGTCTGACCAGGTATAGTACGTATGTCAATCTTGCAGGTGCAAGAATCCGGTACAACATTAATAGCTACACCGCCATCAATCTTATTAACACTTATAGTTGGTAACCCTAGCAAAGGATGTGGTTCAACCTGAAAACTTTGCCCGACAAGTGCATTAAGAAATGCGTTCATGCTCATAACTGCATTCACGCCAAGATCTGGCATCGAGCCATGTGCTGTTTTTCCATAAGTATTAACCTCAAGCCAGGCAGCTCCTTTGTGCGCTAACAATAAATCACCATTACTAGGTTCTCCTACTAAAACAGCCCCGATTTTTTCCATGCCGTTTTTATCAACAAAATGCAAAGCGCCTTGGCAGAACATTTCTTCGCCGGCAGTTCCCAGAAATACTATATTTTGCTTAGGTATAATTCCTTTGCGCTTCATTCTGGCTATAGCATAAAGCATCGCAGCAACTGAACCTTTCATATCAGATGCGCCCCTTCCGTAAATCAGGCCATCTTCAATCTCAGCTCCAAATGGATCATGCTGCCATGGGCAATTACCGGGCGGCACAGTATCAAGATGCCCGGTAACAAGAAGCTTAGGCCCCTCAGTAGCGCCTTTTATTTCAAAAATAATATTTGCTCGATTAAGCTCAATTTCATCTATTTGACAAATAATTTCCTCTCCCGCAAGCCATTTTCTGATTTTTTCAGCCAATACTGCTTCGTTACCTGGAGGATTTGTCGTATTACAACGCAAGATATTTTGGAGAAGATCCGTTGCTTCTTTTTCTTCAGCACACGATAACATTTATTTAGCCTCCCCACTATGGTGTCTTAGATATGCTGCCTTTAGCTGTTCTTTAGCTTCACCAGTATTCTCTGTACAGCAGGCAATGATTTCTCCCTTTTGCATCAAGTATCCCCTGTGAGCCATCTCGAGGGCCTTGAATCCGTTTTGTTCGATTAAAAGAACTGTAGTGCCATCTTTGTTTAACTTGGCAATAGTATCAAAAATATCATTGACAACTAATGGTGCCAATCCAAGAGAAGGTTCATCCAACAAAAGTATTTTAGGATCGCTCATCAAAGCACGACTGATAGCAAGCATTTGCTGTTCACCACCGCTCATTGTTCCAGCATTTTGCGTACGGCGTTCTGCAAGCCTGGGAAACAAAGTATAGGCTCTTTCAATATTTTGAGCAATTTTTCCTTTATCTTTGCACGCGCAGGCACCGACTAAAAGATTTTCTTCTACTGTCATTTTAGGAAAAACACGTCGTCCTTCAGGCACAACACCAATACCTTTATGGACTATTGTTTCTGTCGCTTTTCCTGTAATATCTTCACCGCAAAAAATTACACTGCCTGATTTCGGTTTAACAAAACCAAGTATTGTATTTATTGTAGTCGACTTCCCAGCTCCATTACTACCCAAAAGACATGTTATACTGCCTTCCGGCACTTCTATGGAAACATTTTTGAGAACAGGAACAGAGCCATAAGCAGTAAACACATTAATCAGCTCTAACATGCGCCATCCCCCTGTCCTAAGTAAGCTTTTATAACATTTTCGTCCTTGGCAACTGCATCAAAAGAACCATATGCCAAACGTTTGCCATAATCCAGAACCATAACTTTATCGACCAGGCCTTTTATAAATGCCATGTCATGTTCTACAACAATAATTGATAAATCAGGCATAGCCTTTTTCACTTTGATCAAATCATTCATCAAGGTTTCTGTTTCTACGCCATCCATGCCGGCAGAAGGCTCATCTAATAAAATTACCTTAGGTTTTGAAGCTATTGCTCTGCAAATTTCCAGACGCCGACGATCAGCATATGGAAGATCCTTTGAAGCCTTATGCGCCTGTGAAGTCAATAATGTTCCGAATATCTTCATTATTTCGAAAGCCCTGTCAATAGCTTTCTCTTGTATTATCTTTTCTTTCTTTGTGCCAAAAAGAGAGCCAAAAAGCTTGCTGTTTCTTACTTCTTCCATACCCATCATTATGTTTTCAAGAACGTTCAGATTCCAAAAAAGGCGACCGTTTTGAAAAGTACGCGAAATTCCAAGATGAAATACTTCGTCTGATCGCATCCCCTTGGTTGCTTTTCCAGCAAGTACTATTTCACCACTTGTAGGCTGATAAATACCAGACAGCAAATTAAATAGGGTTGTTTTACCAGATCCGTTAGGTCCTATAACACCTAGTGTTTCACCTGATTTAAGAGAAAACGATACTTCATTAACAGCAACCACTCCGCCGAAACGAATTGTTAAGTTTTCTACATTCAGCAGTTCCATATCAATTCTCCTCTCCGCGGGCAGCAGTTTTTGGTTTGAAAATACGATGCTTGAATGGGAGCAAACCTTCTCTCATAAAGAGAAGACAAAGAACGATAATGATACCATAAAACATTACCCTGTAATCTTCAAATGCTCTGAACTTTTCAGGAAAAACAGTCAGGAAAAACGCACCCACTAAGGCGCCGGGAATAGAGTCAAGTCCGCCCAATATGATCATGCTTATGACTATTATCGACAAGGAATAACCAAAATTCTCAGGAGCGATAAAATTAATCATTGCGGCATAAACTCCGCCTGCTATGCCGCCAAAAAAAGCGCCTATGGCGAAAGCCAATAATTTATAATTTGTTAAATTCAAACCATAACACTGAGCAGCTAACTGATCCTCCCGCATAGCATTAAGGGCGAGACCAAACAACGAGTTGCTGAATCTATAAATAACAACTGTTGTAAGGACCAGCAACGCTAAGCAAAGATAATAGAAATTTGCTTGATAAGTCATACTCATAAAGCCAAAATTAACCGTTGTACCCATATCGATACCCAAAAAATGCGGTGAAGGTATGTCTATCAAACCATTAGTGCCACCTGTGACACTTTCCAAGTTCAAAAGCAATTCCTGCACTATCAAGCCAAACGCGATAGTAACTAAAGCAAGGTAATGCCCCTTTACTCTTAATGCGGGCAATCCTAATATAACGCCAAACAAACTAGCAAAAACACCAGCAAAAGGAAGAGCTATCCAAAAGCTGATACCTGCTTTTAGAGTAAGAATGCCTACCGTATATGCGCCAATTGCCATAAATGCAGCATAACCAAGACAGATGAGACCAGCTCGGCCAGTCATAAAATTTAACCCTAGTGCCATCATTGCATTTAGCATCATAAAATTTAGTATCTGCAGCCAATAAGAATCACCCATTATGGCAAAAGGAATTGTCAAAGCAATCATTACTGCGATCAAACCAACTTTGCCAATATTTTCAACATATGTTTTTTCCAGTTCCTGCAAAAGAAGGCCTGCACGTTTTTTCAATGTTATTCCTGCTATAGCCATAGCTGCAATAAATGCCACTACCAGAATTGGTTCTTCAATATAGACAAATACCAGGAATAATAAATATCCTAATAGTTCGGTAAGAAGTATTTTTATCATTTGTTCTGCATCCTCCTATACCTTTTCATAGGCACGTTCGCCGAATATGCCTGCTGGTCTGAAAACCAGACACAGGATAACTATTACAAAGCTGATTAAATCCTGGTAACTGGAACCGTCAGGTACTGTACTAACGACAAATATTTCCAAAAATCCAAGCAGCATACCTCCGGCAATCGCACCATAGACATTGCCAAGGCCGCCAACTACTGCAGCCGCAAAGCCTTTAATACCAGCTGCAAAACCCATGTTGAATTTTATAATTCCATAAGACAAACCGTTCATCAAACCAGCTACCGCGCCTAGAGCAGAGCCAAGAGCCAACGTTATTATAAAAACCTTTTTAACGTTAATCCCCATCATCATTGCCGCCTCTCTATCTTGTGCGGTTGCTCTGATGTAACGTCCGAAAGTAGTTTTTTCTATAATATAATACAAGCCACTTATTAAAACGGCTGACAGAATAATACATAAAATAGTCTCCGGTTTAATCAATACGCCGCCGATATTAATACTATCCACATCAAATAGTTTTGGAAACGGCTGTGGATTACGGCCGTTCGGCACAAAAAGCATGACTGCTTCTCTTGTGATTATTGACGCGCCTAAAGTTATTAAAAGTGTCATAATATCCGGTGCGCCGCGCATAGGCCTAACGATAAATCTTTCCAATAAAATGCCGAAGATGCTACCTGTCAAAAGCACTAATACGAGGATTCCCAAAAAATAGGGTACTGACCCCATAGTTAATCCTATGGAAGTCAGAATTCCCCCTGACAAAAGTGCTACAAAGGCACCTAACATAAAAACTTCACCATGTGCAAAGTTGACTACCTCAATGACACCGAAGAACAGGGTAAAACCAACCGCTATCAGAGCGTACATGATACCCAATCCCAATGCATTTAAAATTTGTTGGACTATAAGTTCAATAGTCATCCCTACACCTCATTTCCGGATAGACAATTATCATTGTTTCGCTACTTTTTTATCAACAACTTTAATTGTAGATTTATAATAAGGAATCCATTTACCATTTTCTGATATAAATGGTGTAATTAATTTAAGCGTATTTTCACCGCGATCATCGAAAGATATGTTGCCAATTACACCTGGGTAATTGTTAGTCGCACGAATTGCTTCTGCAATTTTCGCCTTATCAGTTGTACCTGCTTTTTCAATTGCAGCCATAACAACATTTGCGGAGTCATAAGCAAAATGGCCATAAGCTTCATGTGGTTCTGTAAATTTGGCATCATCATAAGCCTTGATAAAAGCTTTGCCACCCGGCAAATCTTCAAGTGGTTTACCAATATTGAACGCAATCATACCTTGTGCTGCATCACCTGCAATTTTATTGAAGGTATCAGAAATAATACCTGAATCACTTAAGAACAAGCAATTCATTTGCAAATCTGCCATTTGACGTTTAAGCAAAGCTGCTTCCGTTGCAACGCCACCAAAGTAAATCGCTTCTGGATTTTCAGCTTTAATTTTAGTCAGGAGTGCTGCAAAATCCTGTTGACCAACGGAGATACCATCTTCTGAAATTATTTCTGCACCATTTTTCTTAGCTGTATCAGCAAATTGTGTCGCATTGGTTTTACCATAATCAGTTTTGTCATGAATAAGTGCTATTTTTTTAACTCCCCACTCCTGGGTAGCAAGATTTCCTGCAAATTCATTTTGTACGTTGGCAGCAGTCATAATACGTGTTACTTCTTTAAAACTACCTTTTGTAATATCCGGATGAATTGCCGCTGTTACTAAAATTGGCATACCGTTTTTATGGAAAATAGGTACTGTTGCTAATGCACATCCACTGTTAAAATGTCCAAATACGGCGACAACACCTTTATCCGCAATTAATTTGTTAGCCGCACTTACTGCTGTTGAAGGATCTCCACCATCATCTACTACAACTAATTCATATTTGTACTTATTTTTTCCTGATTCATTTGCCTGTTTAACTGCCAATTCAGCTGAATGTTTAAGCCCCATACCAACAGCAGCGTTACCGCCGGTCAGTGGTCCTATAAAACCTATCTTTACAGTTTCAGACTTTTTACTACCGCAACCAGACACCATACCCATCAAAAAAACCATCAGAACAGCAAAACATATTATTTTTTTTAACATTTCTTGTTCCCCCCAATTTTTTTTTATAATCAACTTTGCTTTCGCAAAGAAAATTTTGTAAAAAAGCAAAGCCACCCCTTGCTTAATGCAAGAAGTGGCTTCATCGCCTTTATAAAGTACCTGAAACATTGGCACTATTCTATGTTGTATCGTTATGAACAACATAACTTTATATTTCGTGGGTTTATATTAGCATTTTTTAATTCTTTTGGCAACAATTTGATAATTTTTTATTATTTTTATAAAAATTTATTTATGACATGAAAGATAATTTACATTTATTCCTTCTTACTGTTTTCTTTTTCAAGAGCTAATAGTTTTTCCTTGCATCCTAAACCGCCGGCATAACCAACTAATTGGCCATTGGCACCAATTACTCTATGGCAAGGTATTATTATCGGCAATGGATTCCTGTTATTGGCCATGCCAACAGCACGAGCTGCTTTGGGTTTCTCTATAGCTCGCGCGATATCACCGTAAGATATAACTTCACCATACGGAATACTAATTAAGGCACGCCATACATCTAGCATAAATTGCGTTCCTTCGGGAGCCATTGGTAATGAAAATGAACGACGTTTGCCGCTGAAATATTCTTCAAGCTGCTGAATAGCCATATCAGCTAACTTGCTTCTTTTTCCATCCTCTTTACAGACTTGCTTTTCGAAGTTGATTTTAGTCAATGCAGTCCCGTTGTCTTCAATTGATAACCAGCCGACAGGAGAATGAAAATATGCTTTATTAACCATAGCGCGCCTCCAGTTATTCAACATATAGTTTTCTAAGTGTCCTTATCTCTTCAGCATAACCAGACAAATCGTTCGGCGTTTCTAAATAAAATGGTAATTTTCTTAAAATAGGATGGTTAATTATTCTGGACATTGCATCAAGGCCTATATTCCCTTTTCCAATACACGCATGCCGATCCTTGTGGCTTCCCAAAATATTTAAGCTATCGTTGCAATGTACAGCTTTAAGAAAGTTCAAACCAATTTTATCATCAAATTCCTTGAGCACGCCATCTAAATTATTAACAATATCATACCCGCCGTCGTAAACATGGCATGTGTCAAGACAAACTCCTATCTTTTCTTTCTGTTCTAACAATTGAATAATTAAATTTAGCTCTTCAAAAGTTTTGCCAATTTCTGTTCCTTTGCCAGACATGGTTTCCAGAAGTACTGTTGTTCTTAGTCCATCACTAAGAACAGAATTTAGCATTTCAGCTATCAGAGCAATACCCTGCTCTACACCCTGTCCAGAGTGACTGCCTGGATGAAAAACATAATAAGCGTTAGGGAAATTATCTAATGTTGACAAATCTTCCTGAATGACCTGTAAGGCAAAATTTCTAATACTTGGTTCTACAGAACAAGCATTCATGGTATAAGGAGCATGCGCCATTAATGTGGCGAAGTTATTTCGCCCCGCGAATTCAATTAATAACTTCATATCATCATAATTAACTTTCTTGGCTTTACCACCGCGCGGGTTACGTGTAAAAAATTGAAATGTATTAGCTCCAATATCCAAGGCTTCCTTGCCCATATGGTAGTAACCCTTAGCCGCTGATAAATGACATCCTATGTTAAGCATTCTTTGTCCCCCACTAGAAAAATAGGGCGCAACCATTATGGTCCGCCCCGTTTCAATGCTATTATTTAGCAAAAATCCTGGTTAAAACACAATCTTGTATAACTTCAAGACCTGCTTCTTTAGCAGCTTGAACTACTTCCGGTTTATCAGCTCCCGGTTGCAGCCAGACAATTTTAGTCCCTTTTTCAGCAGCAGCTTTAACTGTTTCCACGGCTATTTTAGTTGGCACGACAACGTTAACAACTTCAGGCGTTACAGGCAATTCTTCCAGGCTGGGATAACATTTAGCACCGTTAATTTCTGTAATACCAGGGTTTACTGGATAAACCTCATAACCAGCTTTTACCAGTCGATTATAAATCTTACAACCAAATTTGTCTTTATTATTTGTGGCTCCAACAACAGCCCAAATCTTTTTTTGAATAGCTTTTTCCAACATTACTAACACCACTTTCGTTTATACTTACTTAATTCAGACAAAATTATCATGCGGCACGTAGTCAGGAGTTTTCTTAATAAAAGCTATCTCATTACAATACGGGTACTGTGGACAATGGACGCACTCTTTCCAGACTTTTTGCGGCAAACTTTCTTTAGCGGTTTCAGTATAACCGCATTTAATGAAAAATCCAGGCTGATAGGTCAAAGTGAAAAACATCTTCACACCCCGTTCAATACCTTCTTTTTCCAGTAGTTCGACGATATTTTTGCCTATACCTTTTTTCTTATGATCAGCATCTATAGCCAAAGAACGTATTTCTGCCAAACGATCCCAAACAAAGTGCAAGGCTCCGCACCCTAATACTTTATCGTCTTCAACTGCTACTATATAATCACGCAAATTTTCATAAATACTGTTGCGCGAACGCGGTAGCATCAGACCAATAGATGCATAATAATTACATAATTTATGAATATGTTCTGCATCATCAAATGTAGCTTGTCTATAAATAATCACGTTCTGAACCCCCCACCTCGTCAGTTTGTACAATAAATAATACTACGTTACTTAGAAAAGCACAACCAAATATTTTATAGGCACATTCTTGAATTTTTCTGCATGATTTTTAACTGCCATGACTTTTCATTCCCTGAACAAAAAATCATGATTCTATTTATTACCCATTGATTTGCTTCTCTCAAGATATAAATCTGCAGCTGCCAGTAAAGCTACTATCATTGCTGACGGCCTTGGTGGGCAGCCTGGCACAAAAATATCGACAGGCAAAACTTTATCAAGAGCGCCAACAATTGCATACGTCTCACCATATGTTGCACCACCTGCCGCACAAGCTCCGACGGCAATTACAACCTTAGGCTCTTCCATGGCCTCATAGGTCATATGCACTGCTTTCTCTAAATTTCGCGTAACAACTCCTGTAACCATAACAGCATCCGCATGCCGTGGTGAAGCTACGAAAGAAACACCAAAACGATGCAAATCATAGAGTGGGTTTGAAAGTGCGCCCATTTCAAAGTCGCAGGCATTGCAGGAACCGGCATCCAAGTGGCGTACGTGTAATGATCTGCCAGGTCTGATGTTGGTAACCCGGCCAACGTCAACACTGCTACCAGTTAATATTTCCGGCAAAGCTTCAAGATTGGAATGGTATAACGCACAACCGGCACAAGCATCAACACACCTACCACAAAAAACACACCTTTTGTAATCAATAATCGGTCTATTATACTCATTAATGGTTATGGCAGAAACAGGACAAACCTGCAGACACTCTCCACATTTATCACATTGTGCCGTATTGCAATTAAGTTCACCTCGAAACTGCTTGGAACCAACTGTATCAATATCCTCTGTCTGTATCCTGCCGGCAAAAATTGCTTCTATTAATTTAAGCATGGGTTCTCCTCCTAACGATCAAGACAGGCGTAGCAAAGTTCAAAACTTTTATTAACAAGCGGGAAATCGGGGATGATCTCTCCGTGCAGAGCAACTGGCAATGCCGGCCAATTAGGATAGGAAGCTGAGCGTACAAATAATCTGTATATTTTTTGGTTTTTATCAAGCATTACCCAGTGCAAATCGCTACCGCGTGCAGACTCGCTTATCCCCCAGCTGCCTTCTTCTGCCCTATAGGTTAAGTCAGCTGCGCGCAGCCCAGAATTATCCTCTGAATTAATCAGCTCCAGTATTTGTCGTACTAGTTTTATTGATTCTCTGACCTCTTTTTCTCTTACCAGAAGTCTGGCGTACACATCTCCTGCCTGCTCAGTAATTACGTCAAAGCTAAGTTCAGGGTAAATACCATAAGCAAGGTCTTTCCTACTATCGCGACTAAACCCTGATGCCCTTGCGCCAACGCCCACCATAGAAAGATCTGTCGCGGTCTTCTTTAGAACAATACCAGTATTTTTGACACGATTCAAAAACCCGTCTTGTTCAGATAAAATCTGCACAAGTCTTTCATATTCTTTTTCAACTGTGTCTAAGGTGCTGGCAATAACATTTCGTTTTTCCTCATCAATATCGAAAAGAACGCCTCCAGGCACAATCATTCCGCGTAAAAACCGGTTACCGGCCACCTGTTCGTTGCAGCGCATCAATAATTCCTTCAGTCTTGCGCCGATATTATTTGGCACTGTGAAACCAACCCCTGCGCAGAGATTGCCTGTGTCACCAACATGATTATATAGTCGTTCCAATTCAGCAAGGCATGTCCTGATGACCCATGCGCGGCGAGGCACGCTTTTTTCAGACAACTTCTCAACAGCCTGACAAAAAGATAATGTGTTTGCAATCGAGCAGGCCCCACAAATTCTTTCTACAATAAACAAGGCTTCATCAACTGTTTTACCCTCTACAGCCTTTTCAATACCACGATGAGTATAAAACAGTTTCGCATCAAGCTGCAATATCGCTTCGCCAGCCTGGCTGAAACGGAAATGACCTGGCTCAATTATCCCTGCATGAATTGGCCCAACAGCAACTTCAAAAAGCCCTTCACCCTGAGCTGTGGCAATTTTAAACTCGCGTTCACCATGAATATTAGCATCGACAGCGACTTTCTTGCGCAAAGGATAAAACCCTTCAGGATAGCTTTCATGCAAGACCAACGGTCTTAAATCAGGATGATTTAAAGGTTCGATACCGAACATGTCAAAAATTTCTCTCTCATACCATGCCGCTGCCGGGAATAACGGAGTAAGCGATTCATATTTCAATTCTTCGTCCATTTCAAATTGGGCTCTCACAACTTGTATATCATGGGCATGGCAGTCCTCGAATAAGCAATAAATTGCATATCCTTGTCCCAAAACAGTTTCATCACAAGCAAACATGGCCGTCAATGGATTCCTGCCGTTATGCGAGCAAACATTTGCCGCGCCCCTTAGGCCAGTAGATTTTACCTTAATCAAATGTGAACACCCCCAACTACTATCTGCGACGCTTCAAGCAACAAACTGTTTAAATATGGAATTCGCTCTAATCCCATTCCTACGATAATTGACCCTATCAGCAGCACTGCTAGAAAGGGCGTATCAGTATGATCCAACAAGTCCGCATAAGCCTTACGTTTAGCTCTGCCGCATAACATTCTCATCACATGATAAAGTATACCAATTAAAATTCCTGCTAATAAAAATATCATTAAACTGCCAAGTAAGTATTGCCCATCTTTAAATAAAGAAAAAATAATATTGAATTTACTAAAAAACAAACCAAAAGGCGGCATGCCGAGAATGGCGAACATGCCCATAAGTAAAAAAGTTGCAGTATGGGGTGCTTCTTGTACCATGCCGTGAATTCTCATCATATTTTTTGTTTGATATTCCTGAATAACCGTTCCGGCAATATAAAACAAAACGAATTTTATCAAAGCATGATTAAACATATGCAGTAAGGTGGCGCCAACAGATATGCTGCTGAAAATTCCAAGTCCAACAATCATAATACCGATATTTTCCATGCTGGAATAGGCAAGAAGTCTTTTTATATCTCGTTGAACTACCACAAAAGGTACCGCAATTGCTATGGTCAGAAAAGCAAAAACAAAAAATAAATCCATAATGAAAGCAGTTCCTATAGTAGGTATTACGATAATCAAATTACGGATCAGAACATAAAGAGAACAGGTACAGAGAGCACCTGAAAGCAGGCCGCTTATTAAAGATGGCGCTTCACTATAGGCATCCGGCAGCCATGTATGCATAGGTGCCAAACCGACTTTCGTCCCATAACCAATAAAAATGAATAAAAAGGCTAGCTTTGTAAGGGATGGATTAAGCAAATCTCCATGCTGGCTAAGCCATAACCAGCTTAACGCTTTTTCTGTACCTGTTGCTGTAAGCTGGGCATAATACAAAATCATCGTACCCAAAAGTGCCAGACAAATACCAACGGTGCAGACCATTATATATTTCCAGGTTGCTTCCAGAGCGGAACGCGTAAATTTAAAGGAAACCAGTAAAGCCGAAATCAACGTTGTTGCCTCGATACCGACCCACATCAGTCCCAAATTTTTCAGCAGCAAAACAAGCATCATAGTCAATATAAACAAATGGTATAAAGCATAATAACGACCAATAAGTTTTGGGGTGCGGCTAAGATAACCCCGCTTATGCTCGCGAACCAGATATGATTTGGAAACCCAGGCAGATGCCACATAAAGCACTACAACGATTAAAAGAACCCATATACTTAAAGCATCCAGGTAAAAATATTCACTGTTAAACACTTCTCCAGGCGGCATCTGCATAAGCATTTTCACAAAAATGCCACCTACAATCGTCGCTATCGTTCGATTAAGAATATGTAAAACGCTATTATTAAAAAAACCGCTGATTGCTACAAAAGCAAAAACTAAAGGCAATCCTAGCATTCCGTAAATAAATGTTTGCATTGAATCACCCCTTCAAACGTCTAAGAACATTAGTATCTGTAGTCATGAATGATACATTTAGTCGATTGGTCAAAATAACCAAAACAAGCACTGCGACGAGAACATCAAAGAAAATACCAAGTTCAATAACAGTCGGCAACCCTTCTGTCATCGCTAATCCCAATAGATATATCCCATTTTCCATCGTCATAAGACCGATAATCTGCATAATCGCTCTGCTCCTCATAACGATTAGAACCAATCCGATCAGTATAAGTCCCATGGAAGAAGCCATTATATCTCTATCACCTATTCCTGGCAGCATTTTATCAACCAAAACATAAGACAACATCAGAAAAAAAGCACTTAAGGCAGTAGAATAGTTTGTATTGATATCTGCTACCAGTTCGCGTTCATCTGTTAATTTACCGACCAAACGAAAAAGCGCGTAAGGAATAAGACACACTTTAACCAAAATAGTCAAAAGTCCCGGTAAAACACTGTGCAAGCCTGAGCCATTGGCAAAGCCGGAAATCAGGCAAGCACCGGCAATAATTGCAGACTGAAGGCATAAACACGCTACAGCTTTACGCAAGTCCATTATGCGATTTTGCAAAAAAGCAACAAACAATAAAACCATAACCAACTGTTCCATTTTTATACCCCTTACTGTGCCACTATTGCTAAAAGCAATAGTCCGCCTGTTGCTAACAGATAAGCACGAACTTTGAACAATCTCATCTTGTTATTCAACGATTCCATTACAGCTATTGCGATTGCTGTGATTATCACCTTTATTACCAAATGAAGGTCTATTGGGAAAAATATCAGTGAAAACAATACTATGAATAACATGTTTTTAATCATACTTGCCAAATGGATAACTGCAAGCAGCCGACCAGAATACTCAAGCAGCATACATTCGTGAATCATGGTTAGTTCTAAATGTGTATCAGGGTTGTCAACAGGTATTCTGCCGTTTTCCGCAAGCAGCAGAATAAAAAAGGCAATACAAGCCAGTACTACCGCTACATTTAATTGAGTTCCGCTATTCATGGCCATGGTATAAATACTTGTGCTTCCACTCTTTAGGATAGCAGCCAGAGCAGCTAGAAGCATTACCGGTTCGACGCACGTTGCTATATAGACTTCACGCGAGCCTCCCATTCCACCGAAAGCAGATGCGGCATCAAAAGATGATAAAGCCATAAAAAAGCGCCCTATAGCCAGCAGACCTACAAAAACGAAAATATCACCAAAGGTCAGATTTGACATCATATTAGGCAACAAAAATGCTGCCAGCATTGTACTCAAAAGATACATAAAAGGTGCCAGCATAAATACAAATCCAGTATATGGTGAAATTATTGTTTTCTTTTTCCACCACTTGCGTAAATCATAATAATCCTGCATTATATCAGCGCCACGTCTGTTTTGAAGCAACGCTTTCGTTTTCTTAATAATACCGGAAACCATCGGTGCAAAAGCGGCCAGCAAAAGCATTTGTAAGAAAGGGAGGAGAAATCCATCGTATAAATTTATATTCATATCACAAAGCCCCCCAAATCAAAACCAGCACCATTGCAACCATGACGTAACCAATATATATTCTAATGCTGCCAGCCTGAATTCTGCGCAAAAATGACGCAGTTTTTACAAGATGATGCTGTAAAGGAATATATAATTTCTCTGTGAAGCGATCTGGAATAGTCAAAGTATAAGCCAGACTCCGGCCAAAATATTTGTTTTCTTTTTGCAAGAAGACAACTTCTCTTCTCGGCTTGAGCAGAAAATCAAAAGCTCGGCGAATAGGTTTGGAAAATCCGGTTCCCGAATACTGCTGCCTTAAAGTTGGTTCCGTACCGCAGTTCCATATTACATCATGTTTTACAAAAACTTGTCCTCGATATATGATAAACCAGGCAAAAATAGCTATTACAACCGCTGTAATTAATAAAATAAAAGTATCGTAATTGAGTATGCCACTATCTTTACCCCAGATCAGTAGCCGTCCTTCGTCTGATAAATTTAAAGCAGGTAGATTTGCCTCAATGACATGTTGGGCAATTGTCACTATCGGAGAAGCCAAAATACCGCTCAAAAATATCAACAAAGCCGGAATCACCATTGCAACAATCATAAAGTGAGATACCTCATGTGCAGACTCAGCACGACGCGCTCGCGGTCTTCCCAGGAACACAACGCCAAATACACGCACAAAACAGCCTAATGCCAACGCACTGGCTAAGCCAGCTAAAATAAAAGCCAAAGCAGCCAAGAGTCTTGTACCCGTACCAGCATCCGCTTGTGCCAAAAAAGCAAAACTATGGAACATCAACCACTCGCCTATAAATCCGTTTGTTAAAGGCAGCGCAGCTAGGGCCAGAGAACCAGTCAGAGCACAAGCTGCTGTCCAAGGCATTAATTTGGCGAGGCCTCCCATTTTTTCAATATTCTTGTCATCAACTGCGTGATTAACTGCTCCGGCAACCATGAACATAAGCGACTTCATAATAGAATGATTAAAAGAATGGATAATTGCAGCTGTAAATCCTATTACTGCATATTCTTTATGTGAAGTCGTCAGTAGCAGCATGCCCGCGCCCATGGCTGCAAAGACAATACCCATATTTTCAACACTGGAGTAAGCCAATATTCTCTTAATATCCTTTTCCATCTGTGCATAAAGAGCTCCAAAAAAAGCAGAAAGCAATCCAACAATCAGTACTAATGAACCCCACCAAAAATCCAATGGTCCCAAAAATCCAAAAATAAAACGACCAAATCCATACACAGCTACTTTTAACATAACACCTGACATTAATGCCGATACATGGCTAGGAGCTGCCGGATGGGCATTTGGCAGCCATACATGCAAAGGAACAAGTCCTGCCTTCAAAGCAAAACCTAAAAATGCAGCTATAAAAGCTAAATCACGGGCAGTGCCTGTAAGATATGCACCATTAAGTTCTGCAAAATTCAAACCAGCAGCACTGCTGCCAACAGTAAAGAAGGCTATCATAATTGCCGCAGTGCCAATATGCGTCATAACAAGGTATTGATACGCAGCTTGCCATGTTTCGCGCTTCTCAGAATCATGATTAACAAGAAGAAAAGAAACAATTGCCATTACTTCCCATGATACGAGAAAGCTGACAGCACTTTGTGCTACCAATACTAAAACCATCGAAAGCAAAAATAAATTCCACAAACCGGAAAGTTCACGAAGACGTTTTCCTATATAACCAAGGGCATAATCTACAGCATAAATACTAGTCAAAATACCCGCAAGTCCTGTAATACACAAGAACACTGAGCTCCAACCATCAATAGCCAACATGTATTTACCAACAAAAGCGACTTTAAGTAAAGCCGTTTCTCCTGAAAGCAGATAAATCCCGGCTAAAATTAATATAAGGATACTCCCCAAAATACTCATGACTTGAGCAAAGTAATGGGCAAACATCTGATGTTTTCTTGGAATTAATACAGCAAAACACCCTAAAATATAGCAGAATATTGCTGTTGCAAAAAATGCTGGTATATAATCCGTCAATTTCTTCAACCTCACAATGAATAAGATGAATTTTCTACTAATTCAATATAACAATAACATATAAAGCTCTATTTTTCTACGATTAGGACAACGTCATTAAAAATAAAAAGACCTGTACAAGATGTACAGGTCTTACACAACCGGCAGCTTTCTATCCTCCCAGGCCGCTTCCAGCCAAGTACTTTCGACGTATGTGGGCTTAACTACTGTGTTCGGGATGGGAACAGGTGGATCCCCCCAGCTATCGCCACCGGATATTTTGTTGAAGGCCGAAACCCTCAAAACTTCACAGAAGAGAAAACAAACGAGTATTTCTGTTTAAATTTACATGTCAGT
>JAAYVM010000197.1 GCA_012517145.1 Acholeplasmataceae bacterium | reverse complement strand
TTGCGAGGCCTTCAAAACTTAATATAGAACCTGTCTGATATTTTTTGAAATAAGCGTTAAGAATGCATAGTATATAATCACGCATATCAGCAATGCTGCCTACCTTGCCCACATCCAAAAACCTTAGTTTTTCGGCAACTTCAAACTCTGCTCGGGCACGAAACCAACGTGAAAAATCATTATTTGCGGCATGATATTGCAAGCTTTCATCTGGCAAGTCTCTAACAATTTTTTCCAAAGCGGTAATGTCATTGGCCTCAGCAATAACGCGACCATCGGGGTATTTGAAGACAAATGGCCCGAAGCCATAGCTATCCAAAATATAGCTACGCAAATTGTGAAGAAGACTAGGTGATGTCTTGCTTAGAAAATTTATTTTTCTTTCCAACGCTATTTTTTCATTTTCCTCATCTTCTGACTGCAGCAAAAACGGAAGGTCATTTATCATTTCCTTTACCTGCTGGGCCAGTTCAAAACCTGCAGCTTTATTAATGCGGCCGCCTTTTGGGAAACGAACATCAGAAATTATTCCCAGCAAATTGTAACGATATAATTCGATAATTTTACTTGCTTCTTCGTAGGTTTCCGCTAGTAAAATTTTTGGTCTAAGCCGCACCCTTAGCAACCCATGTTTGACATTCATGGCATGCAGGACCAGATACCTCGTTTGTGACAATATCTCCGTATAGATAATAGGTAAAATTTGCGAATAATATACGGGGGAATCTTCAACAAGCAAAATAGCTTGCACGCCAAGTTTACTATCAGTAGCAAAGTTTTGTTGGTCCTCGACATATTTAATAATTGCTAACAAAACTTTATTGTCTCCCGACCAATGAAAAACCCTGTTAATACAGGCATTTTCCCTTATTCTTCCAATAACTTCCGGCGTCAGTCGTTCATAAGAAAGCATAACGATTGGTATATCAGGATAAATTTCGTGGATTGCCCTTTCAAAATCAAACGAGCTCATGTCATTTGCTCTTGACATGGAAATAACTAAATGTATCGGGATTGTTTTTAATGTTTCAAAAGCCTCTTCTCTGCTAGCCACCCAATGAATCCTGGGAATATAAGGAAGGCTCAAATCGCTGAACTGATGATAAATTTTCTCAGCCAACTGTCCATCTTCATCAAGCACATAGGCATCATATTCCGTAGATATAAGCATTATTTCGGTTACTCTAAACTTAAACAAATCATCAGCGCCTGAAATACATGATTTGGCTTCGGTATATTTTTCCATGATTATTCTCCTTTGAAGAAAAATTTCATTTTACTACAACTAAGTAACCGAATACACAAACACGATAAAAATTTGATAGTTTCAAAAATCAATTTTGTTAAATATTTCACCATACAATGCCAAAGTCCTGCTAAAATGTTATTTGTCCTTTTCATTTGATTTTATTTAACTTGAAATTAAATAGAGTACCTAATTATTCATTTTTTAGCTTTGACTTATACAAAGTCGCATACATGACAGGTAAAACAAACAGAGTCAAAACAGTAGCCGCAAAAAGTCCTCCTGCAATAGCTACTGCCATTGGCCCCCAAAAGACGCTGGATATCAATGGAATCATGCCCAGAATAGCGGCAGAAGCCGTCAGCATAATAGGGCGAAAACGCATTACTGCTGCGTTAATTATTGCGTCCTTCAAAGCTTCTCCCTCGTCAATATGTCTGTCAATCTGATCAATCAAAATAACTGAGTTTCTGATGATAATGCCTGCGAGAGCAAGAATGCCTAGCTGAACCACAAATCCCATAGGTTTGCCACTCAATAAAAGTGCCGGGCTGACACCAATCATTCCCAGGGGTGCAGTTAGTAAGGTAATTATCATCTTAGGTATGTTATGTATTTGCAGCATAAGAAGCGTGATTATAATTATTATCATAGCAGGGACTGGCTGCAGCAACCAACGCATTGCCTTATCACTGGATTCTGCGGCGCCGCCAACTTTTATGCTGTACCCTGCCGGCAGCGATTTCCGCAAATTACTCAGGCTTTCGTAGGCAGCCAGGGCGGCGTCATCGCCCAAAACACCTTCGGCTGTTACCGCTTGCAATGTAATAGTTGGTTTTAAATCACGCCTCCAGATCATGCCTTCTTCTGCTTCATAACTAATGTTGGCAATTTGATCCAAAGGTACAAATTGTCCACTACTTGTTTGAATGTTTAGATTCTTTAGTTTTTCTATATCTTGTCTGCTTGCTGAATCGGCACGAAAAACAATGCCAATCGTTTTATCTTTTTCTCTAAACTCACCAATTTCTGCTCCTGACAAGAAG
>JAAYVM010000196.1 GCA_012517145.1 Acholeplasmataceae bacterium | reverse complement strand
GCTGTTGCTGAGTTAAGGCATACCGCTTCCTCTGTCCTGCAATATGCGGCAATTTCTTTTTCAAGATGTTTTGTTCTTGGTCCTGTGGTAATCCATCCACTACGCAAGGCATCGGCAACTTCTGCTATTTCTTCTTCTGTAATATCTGGTGGTGAAAAAGTTATATTTTGCATATGAATCCCTCTTTTTAAGTTTATTTCACTTCCCAATCAATTAATTTTCATTCCATCTTTATTTAGCTTCTTCCTGAACTAATTGTTGTTCATTAAGGTTATAATCTTTACCATACAAATGATAATAGCCAGGAGTTCCCGGTGATGTATCTACTTCTACCCTGTTTAAAATGACACCAATTATATTACTTTTGGTATGCTCCAATATTTGCTTTGCTTCTTTAGCTAATGCAGGTTTAACCTTACCGGATTCCATTAAAAGAATTACGCCGTCTGCTTTACCAGCAATGACAGCCGCATCTGTAAAAGATAGTATCGGTGGTGTATCGATTAAAACATAGTCGTATTTCTCAGCAAGTTCATTCAAAACATCTTGCATGCGCTTTGATCCAAGCAATTCAGAAGGATAGCAAGCAATCGGTCCGCTGGTTAAAACATCTAAATCTTGTACTTCTGACCGTTGAACAACGTCGGCAGTATTTTCACCAGCCATAACACAGTTGCTTAACCCCTTATTTTGTAAATTGAAAATATTATGCAAAGACGGATTCCGCAAGTCACAATCTAATAAAACAACCTTATGCCCTGCCTGAGCCATTACCACGGCGAGATTAGCAACAACTGTTGACTTACCTTCATTAGGTCCTGCACTTGTTAAAGCAATTATCTTTAATCCTTTTCCTTTATTGGAAAATTGTATACTTGTACGTATCATACGGTAAGCTTCAGTGATAGGAGATTTTGAATCTTCTTTAGCTATTAGATTAGTCATTTTTCCATAACCCTCCGTAATTTCTCCAATATTGATGGATTATTATTTATATCCGCATTGGCTTTATTCAAAGATAAAGCATCCGGCACTGTACCTAAAACAGGCAACCCCAGGAAGCTTTCTACTTCTTCTTTTGTACGTATCGTACGATTAAGAAGCGCTGACGATACGGTATAGACGCTGCCAAGTATAAGCCCCATAAGTAATGCAAGGGATATGGTCAGTATTTTTCTTGGCTGTACGGGTTCCTTAGGAAGTGTAGGATTGTCTACAACCTGAACTTCGGTAGAAACCATTGCTTCAGCTACCTTAGCTTCTTCCAATCTCTTGGCAAGCATAACGTAAATTTCTTGGGCAACATTTGCATTACGTGCTAAACGTAAATAGCTCTGTTCAACGCCCGGCATGGCTTCAATTGCCTTACCATTCGTATTTTCAAGAGCTGAAATAGCGTTTGCCTTTGCATTAGCGACTGCTATTTCTGCTTCACTTTGAAATTTACCGGCAATTAGGTTTTGCTGAACAGCGTTGTCCGACGCTGCTTGTAAAGAAGCAACTTTATTGATTTCGGCCTGTAATTGGTTACGTGTGTTTTGAATTTCCGTATTCACTTCGATTACTTTTGGATGTTTTTCTGTAAATTTTCCCATATAACTTGCTTTGGTCATTTCCAATTCTGCTAATTTTTGGTTATATAATTTTATGGTTGAACTATCGGAAATTCCCTGCCCTGAAGCATCTAACTGAGCATTAATTGCGGCCAATCTGGCTTTTGCAGTTGCCAAGTTCACTTTGTTTTCTGCTATGCCTTGGTCAATCCAGGCTACTCTAGCACCAATAGCCTTAGTACTTTCTGTTGGTTCTATTATTTTGTTTTTTTCTTTGAATTCTTGCAAAGCTGTCTCAGCACTGGAAAGATCTTTTTGAGCTTCGCTAAGTCTATCGGCGATAAATTCTTTGGTCATTTTTTGTTCTGTACGGCTTAATTCATTAAGACGATTGAGAAAGCCGGCTATAACTAATTCATTTGCCTTTTTTGCTACCTCAGGTGTGTTAGCATAAAATGTAACTTTCATAATTTCCGTGTTTTTTAAAGGACTTGTCATAACACGTTCTTTTAAATAATTTTCATAGGAAACATTCTTTCCACTTTCTATTTCTTCAGTAGCAGCGATAACTGGTTCAATAACACTTCTACTTTTTAAAATTTCAGCATACGTGCTCATAAGTTGATTGGTAGGCCCTTCACTCCTGCCTGGTACAACTTCCAACAATGATGTGGCAATACCCTGAGGCTGCTTAATTCTTATTAGCGATTCTGATTCATATATAGGTGAAGCTATTACAAGATATAAAATCGCAAAACCTACGAAAGCTAAAGCAATAAGCAATATTTTACGGAGGTTTTGTACTACTATCGCAAACAATTCACGTAGGTAAATTTTGTTTTCTTCCACGATCGGTACCTCCATTAATTTAGTTTTTGACTTGCATAAATATATATGACTCTTTAATACATAGAATTAGAAATTTTGAATTCTTAAAACCTAATTGTCCTGAATGTCGTTAACCATGTATGCAACGCTAATGATTGGAAGAATATCTCTTGCAAAATCTATCCGTCCGTTACTCGTCAAATAGAGCAAATCTCCTTCTGCAAGAGAATAATTTTGACTTGTATCACCCTTTTTCAAAAGATCATTTAGATTAATTTTTATAGGTTCGCCTTTATGATCTTTGTGAATCAAAAATACTTTCTTTTTGGCGGCGTCTTTAGTATAGCCTTCAGCAATTCCTATTGCGTCTAAGACATTGTGAGATTTAACTAGCTCATATAGACCTGGTTTCTTTACTTCACCCAGGACATATACTCTTGTTGTACCAAGCTGCGTAATATTAACTGTGACTTGTGGCTGGACCAAATATTCGGAGAGTTTACTCTGAAGCATTTTACTAAATTGACTTACGGTGAGCCCTGTAGTATCTATCTCACCAATCAGAGGATATGATAACTTACCGTCCGGCCGCACTATATATTTACTTCCAGAAGGAGCCGTGTTTGTAATATCCTCATTACCGATTACTACAATATCGAGCTGATCTCCAGGACACATTATGTATTCACCGGCAAAGGCAAAGTTACTCATCATTACAAGGCTTGTTAGCAATAAAGCAATAACTATTTTTTTCATAATGCCCTCCTTTATTTTTAACTTGCACATATTACAAGTTAATATTTCTTATTTATATATAGGTTTTATATAATATGTTTCATTTTAGTACGTAGTTCAAAAATGGTTGGGAGCATATGTGGGGACAATTTCCTTCAACACATTAATAACGTCCAAGTCACATTTACAGTTTTTAAACTTGCTCAAATAAGATTCTAAGTTCTCTGAATCTACGTCAGGAAGGTTTGCACAAAAAATTTGTTTATGCATGGTTGGCAGTGTGCCATCTTCTGCTGTCATTAATTCCTCAAATAATTTTTCGCCCGGTCGCAAACCAATAAAATCTATCTTTATGTCTATCTCTGGCTCTAAGCCGGAAAGCCTGATCATATTTTTAGCTAAATCAAGAATTTTTATTGGCTCGCCCATATCCAAAACAAATACCTCGCCTCCTTTTCCCATTGTGCTGGCCTGTAATACAAGCATAGAAGCTTCTGGAATTGTCATAAAATAACGCACAATCTCAGGATCCGTAACAGTTAAGGGGCCTCCAGCTTCTATTTGTTTCTTGAATAGAGGTACAACACTGCCGCGACTGCCTAAAACATTACCAAAACGAACTGCTACATATTTAGTTGCGTATTTCTCATTTAATACACGTATTATCTTCTCTGCTACACGCTTTGTAGCACCCATGACACTTGTTGGATTGACCGCCTTATCTGTAGAAACCATAACAAACGTTTCAGCACCGTATTCTCCTGATAATAAACCTACGTTTAATGTGCCGAATACATTATTTTTAACAGCTTCAATAGGTTGAGCTTCCATCAAAGGCACATGTTTATGAGCTGCGGCGTGGAACACAACTTGTGGTCTGTAACGTGCAAAAATTTCTTCCAAACCTTTTCTGTCCCTTACACTGGCAACAATTGGAACTAGTATTTCTGGGGTATGTAAGCATGAAAGTTCCCGATGGATCTCATAAATACTATTTTCGCCCTTTCCCAACAAAATTAGCCTTGAAGGTTTCATCTGCATAATTTTACGACAGAGCTCAGAACCAATTGAGCCTCCAGCTCCTGTTACCAAAACACATTTACCTGACAAAAACTCAGTTATTTTCTTTATATCTAAAACAACTGGATCTCTTTGCAACAAATCTCCAATATTTACGGGACGCAAGTTTTTAATGGAAACATCTTCATCAAGCATTGCGTATATATCTGGAACTATCTTTACTTTGCACTTTGTTTGGCTGCATAATGCAGCTAACTCAGCACTTTCCTTCGGCGACAGTGAAGGTATGGCAATAATTATTTCCTTCACACCAAACTTATTCACAACCTCCTGTATCTTATCCCGACCGCCTAAAACCTCGATGCCAAATGATAGCTCACCATGTTTTTCCTCATCATCATCAATAAAACCAACTACATAGCGGTTATAAGAATTATGATTCAATATATCACTGGCCACTAAGTTCCCTGCATATCCTGCGCCAACAATAATGATGGGAATTGCTGAGGTCGGAGTCTTTTTCATATCACTGCAGCGCAAAAAATATCTTAGTATTAGCCGACTTAATCCTATACCGACCATTACAAAAAAGAATAAGAGAACATAAACACTTCTTGGCATTGCCTTATAAAATAATGTGGAGATACCAAAAAAACATGCAGTACCAGCAAACGTCGCTAAACCAATGGATGACAATTCCTTATAACCGGCGTGCCGCCAAACTCTTCTGTATAGTCGTGAAACTGCAAAAAACGGCAAATAGCATAGTAATATAACAGGCAGATATTGAACAATCTGCTTAAAATAAAGGCTAAACTGATCATCTTCAAAACGGACTCCAATAACAGAAATAGCAGCGACTATTATAATCAAACTATCTAATATAAATAAACATGCAGGAATTAAATATTTAAGCATGTAAAATCGCCCCCAAAGTAAGAAAAACGAATTACTGGCATTGGAGAAATGCCTAAGGTTTAAAGTCACTTCATGATTAGTACTTTTCAATCTATGCAATTATTAGATTTTTTGCAGCCATTCCTGTCTCCAAAACATTAAACAAGAACGATCACAACGTCCAAACTGTGTTGTACCCTGACACATAACTCCTTCGAGCAAGACAAGACCACTACATTTTTTTACACAAAGATCCCTCTCATCAACGAAGCGCTCCATTGGTTTCAGAACATGCTGAATTGTACCGCAATAAGGAATCATTACATCCATAAAAGAACACCCTTTTAACTGACCTAAATGATTTAATGTTAATTCAATTTCTTTCTTAGACCGAACGCGAACCAAATCTCCCTTTTTAAATTTTTGTACTTGTTCACCTGTTAATAATATATTTAACTTATTACCATTATTATTTTCGTTACCAAATATAAAAAACAAACTGATGAATTTATTTGCATATCTGTGAAGTTGCCTATCCTGCTTTGTGGTCAAATGCCTTCTTATAAAAAGTTTCAATCTTCTTGTCAATGATTGCGCCGGCAGCTCTGCATTACCTTCAGCAATGTCTGACAAAGATGAAAATTGACACTCATTTTCATTTATAATATCTATCGTAGATTTCAAAATTTTCACCCCTTACTCAAAAAACAACAAAATATATCAATCTTCAGCAGGCAATCCAGCTAGTTAATTAATATTCACCACCATTAATTGGCTAGCGTTTAATTATATTTATCATAATATTCTGATATTTAAAGAAATATTATTGCTTTATTTTTTTTATAATAATCGTTTTAAAAAAACACTCATTATATATTTTTCAATTGTAAGAATGATACAAAAGACCTACAGCATCTATCCGCTATAGGTCTTTTCGTAAGAGAATTATTATTATTCAGAATAACCGAAAAGCCACCAGTGGACAAACTCATTAGGTTTATTCTCTACATTCCAAAATCCGGCTTCTCTTGACCACTGTATACAATCGCTTAAGCTCCAATCATCGGTTCCATAGGTTGTTTGTCCGGGAGGATTAACGGCGCCTCCGGCTTGCCCTACTGGTGCAGCAAAAGCAGATGATGTAACAATCATCAAGATGAATAAAATTGTAATTACCTTGCAAATTTTCATCAAATTTCCTCCTTTTTGTATTATTGTATTAATTAATTTTTACAATTAATATTATCCACGCAACTATTTCAGAATTATCTGTCAATTTATTATACTTCATATCTTTGTCACTGTAAACGATGCTCATATATTATTTTCTAAATCAGGATATAAAATTAAGAACCCCCTGCCATTGCAATCAAACAATGTTAGAAGGTTCTTAAAGTTATGACATGTAAAATTTATTTATAAAAAAAAATCAAGTGCTAATATCAGAATTTATAAGTTAGGCCAATTCCTACACGATTATGATTGTCGCCATGGTCTGGCATAAAAGAACGAAAATATATATTGGCATCCAGATCTTTATTGATTTTGTATGCGGCACCAACCTGAGCCTCTGCAAACTCATCGCCAAAAATTACGTAAGCATGTCCATCCCAATTTTCGTCCAAATTGTCGCTCACTCCGACACCTGCATAGAGAGAACCATCAAAAACATCACGATGACCAATAATTCCTCTAAAATTATTGGTAAAATGGTATTGTCCATAGACATCAAATGAGCTATCATCATTTAAATCAATGCCTTGAATACCAATAGTCACCTTGTCTGCAATCTTGTTTTCAACATAAATACCATCATTTGAAGCACCTACGGCTGTCTGATTTTGCGCTAAGTCATTAAGAGGAGCAGCCATCGCAGTACTAAAACTGAGAGCTGAAAGTACAACTGCACAATAAATAATTTTTTTCATCTGCAAAACCTCCTAGTGTTTTTTTTAAAACATTCAATTCGCTTAAGAATTATCTGATAATTCAATTATACTCATCTGACTCAGAAATGTAAATTGAAAATTTACATTATTATTTTTTACTTGTCTTCGATGAACTGCAGATTGGACAATCTTGAATTGAAAGCGGCAGTTCTAGTCCGCAGCTATCAAGCAACTCACTATTCGTTAAAATTTCATTAGTTGCTCCATCAGCAGTTATCTTTCCATTCTTAACAACGATCACTCTTTGGCATGTTTCAAGAACCAGGTCTAAGTCATGGCTTGTAATAATCTTGGTATGGGTAAAACTGTTTAATAAGCCTATTACTCGACGTCTGGCTTTAGGGTCTAATGCAGACGTGGGTTCATCCATAATTAATATGTCAGGCTGCATAGATAAAACGCACGCAATTGATGCAGCACGCTTTTCACCGCCAGACAATCTGAAGGGTGCTCTATTTTTTAATTCAGATATACCAACCAATTCCAAAGCACCCATAACCCTGCTCTCTACCTCTTTTTCATCTAGCTTATAATTTCGCGGTCCGAAAGCAACATCATCATATATGTTTGTCATAAACAGTTGGTCATCTGGGTTCTGAAAAACCATTCCCACTCTTTGTCTTATCATAGGTAATGTTTTTTTTGTAAGATGTACATCGCCAATAAGCACTTCTCCCGAATCAGGAAAAAGAATACCCATCAAAAGCATTAATATTGTTGATTTTCCTGCACCGTTAACTCCAATAATTCCAACAGATTCTCCATGAACAATAGTGAAGGATATGTCTTTTAATGCTTCATGCCCATCAGGATATGAAAAATGTAGATTTCGTACTTCGACTTTATGATGACTCATTTATTTAACCACTCCTGAAATTAATGAATCTAAAAATAATGACAAGTTATAGATTCTCGCTATTACGAAAAATAAGCACCAACCAGTCAAATAAGCAAAATCTTTAAAATTAGCTTTCTCTATGCGGCCAACATTATATTCCATTGAAAAACCTCGTAAAAGCATGGCCTGATAAACCCGATCAGCCCTGTCAAAAGTTCTCAGGATAAGCTGCCCTGCAAATGAACCCCAATTATGTTTGCTTATTCCCTTTTGTTCAGGTGCCCTTAATGAATACGCCTGTGACATTCTTAAAAATTCTTCCATAAGAACAGTAATATACCTATAGGTTAATAATAATTGCAGAACAAAAATTTTAGGAATTTTAAGCATCCTCATAGCTACTGCTAACCGGTCTATTCCAGTAGTTGCAATTAATATGATACCAACGGTAACGGACAAAATGCATTTTATAGAAAGTGACAAAAATGTGATCCAACCTCTTGAAAAATTGGCTCCTAAAATTGTAACTGTATGGTTGTCAATGATAGGATTCAAAATACCAATGCCGATTATGAGTGGCA
The DNA here is from genome assembly GCA_012517145.1 of Acholeplasmataceae bacterium. Taxonomy (GTDB): domain Bacteria; phylum Bacillota; class Negativicutes; order Acidaminococcales; family Acidaminococcaceae; genus RZYP01. The sequence goes on along the minus strand of JAAYVM010000196.1, from coordinate 23,562 downwards.
ATACCACAAGTAACCTGTGCACTATTGGCATCAACGGCAACTCAGCAAATAAAGTTACAAATAAAGGGAAGAATATGAAAGGCAAAAGGTTGCTTATCTCATATCTGCCAAAAGACATAACCACAGCTAAATAAATAACTGTGGTTAGCAACTTAACTAGCGGATGAAGTGCGTGAATGGGTGTATTCTTTTTTGCTAAATCGTCCAGAAGCCTTATATTATAAAGAGCACTTGTTAAATTTGTCATATCTAATCAAATCCTAATTGGAAATCCAAGATAACACTATGGAACTCGTATTTCTTATTTTGATGCACTAACATCTTCCCTTCTTTTAATCAAGTTAACAATTAACCCGATTAATCCAGCTAATGCAAATGTCATTGCGCCGCCGAGCAAACCTGAAACGGTTGTCCCGATATTTACAGATGGCCAGGTATTTTCATTTTCGCTAACGGTTTTTTCTTCAGTCCCTTTGAAATTATAGTCAGGTAATAGCGCAGTTTTTTCTTGAATTATGGAAAATATTTGATGCATTTCATCTGAAGTACTTAGTTCAGTAGTGCCTGCGACTTTTTGCATAGACCATTCCAAACCATCAGGATTTACAGACGCAAACCATGACAGTCCACCGCCAACAATTACTGCAGCTACTAGAAACCCTTTCAAGATTTTGTTTAAATATAAAGTACCAAAAGACTCGCTAGCAGCAACTTTTTCTAACAACTCAGGCCGCGCTTTCCAAACAAAATTAATAATAGAGGCTGTCACAAGTCCTTCAACGATTCCGATTGCCAGATGGATTGGCTGCATAAGCATTACGAATGTGCCAAAAGGCAATTCAGTTTTGCCTGAAAATAATGTTTCAAGCACAACGGAAAAAGCTCCTAACTGTAGCCCAATTACAGCAGAAATCATTGAAGCAATGAAAATATTATGCGAATTAAGACCTTTACGCGTAATTAATTTGTATATATAAGGATATGCAATAAAACAGGTATAAAAACCCATATTAAAAACATTACATCCATATGCAAGTAATCCACCGTCACCAAAGAACAGAGCCTGTATGAGCAAAATAGATGCCATTGCCAGAAAGCCTGCATATGGTCCTAATAGTGCTGTCAGAATCATTCCACCGCCAAGGTGACCACTTGAGCCTGTTGCCGGTATTGTGAAATTAATCATCTGTGCTGCAAAAATAAACGCACCCAAAACCCCCATCATTGGAATTTTCTTCTCATCCATATCACTCTGGATTTTTTTTATTGAATAAGCTGCTACTCCTGCCGTAACAGACATCATAGTAAAACCTACGGTCGGTGAAATTAAAGCATCAGCCATATGCATTGAATCATCTCTCCCATTAAAAATAAAATAACCCATTGAGGGCGTATTGCTTATTTTCCCTTCATGGGTTACCAAACTATCATTATATTGGTGTTGCTTGCTCGCAAAGCCTTCATGGCTTCATTTCTAACAGTATAGCACAGCAATCTTATGATGGTCAAATCATTAAAAGTGTATAAATTATTAAGATACAAAACAGAAATAAAAACACCAGCATTTCTAATAAGTGCTGGTGTTTTTAATACAATTTCAGTTGTCTAATATTTATATTTTTCATCTAAATACTTAGTAATAATAAGAGAAACCATCTCTTCTACCGAAAAATTTTGCGAAAAACTTTTTGCCATCTCAAGATTTCCGTTATTTGCATATACTTCAGCGGTATTTTTTCTATCTTCCATATATTTTTCATGGCAGCGTAATAATTTTTCATATGTCTGGGTAGTTAATTCAAGTGTTAAAAGCTTCACCTCAATCACATCCTTTTAATAAAACTGAACTTTACGAAAAAATACAGCTGACAACCGTGATAAGCTAAATATCGTCATATATCTGTAGAATAAAAAATCTAAATTCTTGTTGATATTTTATCATCAACATAATTTCACTTCCATCCCATTTACGGTAAAATATTAACAATTTCGGTAAAAATAAAAACACCACGAAGCACTAAAGCTTCATGGTGTCTACATTTCATAATTGGTCGGAGCGGCGGGATTTGAACCCACGGCCTCTTCCACCCCAAGGAAGCGCGCTACCAAGCTGCGCTACGCCCCGAACACATTTGCTATTTTAGCTCTTTTTGATGAACATGTCAAGAATCAAACAAGAATTGCACCTTCAGTATCAATATCCAGAATATGAGAAACGCTTTGCAAACCATGCTTAGACAGGGCGTTACGCATTGCTTCTCCTACAGCTTCATAACAAACATTAATAGGCACATAAGCCATTAATGTCGAACCGGCACCGCTGATAATTGCATTGTAGGCACCATTATTTATGGCTGCGGCAAAAGCATCTTCCATTCCAGGAATCAGATGAGCCCTATATGGCTGATGAAGTCTGTCACAAAGTCCAGAATTTAAATGCTGATATTCACCGGTTAACATAGCGCCAACTAACAATGCGGCACGTGAAGTATTAAATACTGCATCATGATGAGAAACAGTTTTTGGTATTGCCTTTCTTGCTAAAGATGTAGACAAAGGCATATCAGGAACAACTGCTACCAGTTTAAATGGCTTAAGCGGAAGAAATTTAAGCGCGCTCGCTTTCCCATTATCAACATAACTAATTGTCATTCCACCAAGAATGGCTGGTGCTACATTGTCTGGATGACCTTCAATTTCTGTTGCTAATTGAACGATTTCATTTTTGGACAATGTATTACCGGATAGATGGTTAGCAGCTACCAAACCGGCAACAATAGCAGTAGAACTACTGCCCAAGCCGCGTGATAGCGGTATATTATTAATCATCTTAATACTTAGACCGGTTTTTGAACCAGTAACCATATCCCATACTTTATAAAAAGAAAAGTAGGCAAGATTATTTTTGCCTGGCTTTAGTTTTTCAGAACCTTCGCCTTCTATCTTTAGGTTAAAACCTTGATCCATTAGCTCATAGGTAAAATAATTGTATAAATTGCATGCCAGGCCAAGTGTATCAAATCCTGGGCCACAATTAGCAGAAGTTGCAGGAACTCTGACTGTAACCTTTTTGTCCATATACTGTGCCTGCCTTAATCTAAATTGTCGTCTTCAACACGAATAACACTGCATATTTTTTCAACAATAGGCAGAGCACGCAAAGTTTGCAAAGCCATCCGAAGGTTGAATTCCGAAACATCATAGGTTATAACAACTAACTCAGAAAAACCATCAACTTTAGCTTTTTGTACAACATTTTTCAGGCTGACATTTTGTGCACCAAAAGCAGCAGCAATACCAGCCAAAACGCCAGGTTTGTCATGAACATGCAGTCTTATATAGCACGGAGAAGAAATGTTTTCTATAGAACATAGATGTTTTTCGTCGAAACAAGTGCAAGAAATACGTCCTGTAGCATTATGCCTTAAATTTCGTGCTACATCTATAATATCTCCGCAAACAGCGCTGGCGGTTGGCATGCGCCCGGCTCCACGACCAAGGAACATAGTATCACCGACTGCATCACCCGTAACAAAAATTGCATTATAAACATCATTTACGTTAGCCAGTGGATGATGTATAGGTAACATAGTAGGATGAACACGAACACTTATACCATTAACATCATCACGTTTGGCAATAGCCAAAAGTTTGACAACATACCCTAATTCTTTTGCGTATTCAATATCTCTCAGAGTAATATTTTCAATGCCTTCAATATAAACATCATCAAGGCATACACGAGTATTAAAAGCAATTGAAGCTAAAATTGCAATTTTACGGGCAGCATCTAAGCCACCAATGTCAGCAGTAGGATCAGATTCTGCATATCCTTTCTCCTGCGCTTCTCTCAGAACATCATTAAAATCAAGATGCTCTGCCGACATTTTTGTCAGCATATAGTTGGTCGTGCCATTAACAATACCCATTATGGACTTAATTTTATTTGCAGCGAGACAGGATTTTAATGGCCTGATAATTGGTATACCGCCACCAACCGCAGCTTCAAACATAAAATCAACATTATTTTCTTCCGCAAGCTCGAATAATTCTTTGCCATATTTAGCCAAAACATCTTTATTTGCTGTTACAACATTTTTCTTATGTTTTAATGCCTCTGCTATAAATTCTTTGGCAGGGTGCTCTCTGCCAATTAATTCAACTACGATATCAATATTTGGATCTTCAAGAATATCTTCAAGCTTGTTTGTAACAATATATTTGTCCCCTAATTGGGAAGCAAGTGCAGCATTATTATCAAGAATCTTTGTAATTCTAACGGGTACACCGACTTTTTTCTCTATATCTTCGGCATTTTTTTCTAAAACAATAAGTACACCGCCACCAACAGTGCCGGCACCTAAGAGTCCGACATTAATAGTGTCCTTCATCTTCGGTTTACCCCCTCTTTTTACAATTTAAACCTGTCCTAAAACTTCAAGCCTTTTTACACCATCAATCATACGCAATTTATCAAGCAAAGCTTCCAGGTCGATGGTTAGTTCTTTTGTTTCAATTGAAATGGTTGTATTGGCAACACCTTGTAGTGGGATTCCCTGATTGATAGTCATAATGCTGCCAGAATCACCTGCAACTGTGTTGAGAACTCTCGATAAAACTCCGGATTTATGCTCCAAAAGAAGTGATAATGTAATTATTTTTTCTTTACTGGCTTCATAAAATGGAAATACATAGTCTTTATATTTGTAATAAGCACTACGGCTCAGCCCCATTTTTTCCACAGCTTCATTAATTGTCTTTATTTCTCCACGTTTTAAAATTTCTTTAACCTTAATCGTTTTTTTAATTGCTTCAGGCAGAATTTCTTCACGAACTAAAAAAAATGTTGATTGTTCTGACATATTCCGCTCCTCCTCTTTCATTCAAATATTCCTGTTATAGAAGAATAACTTCTATTCACAAAAGACATTATATCATCTCAAGACTAACAATGCTACAAAATATTAAAAAATATAATACTTTGTCTCTTCGAGTATGACATTATATTATATATTCACGTTTACCACTACGACGCATAAGTTCCTGTAATGCTATAAGTGGATTTTTATCTTCGTAAATGATCTGATAAATACTGTTAGTGATTGGCATTTCGACATTATATCTTTGAGAAAGAGCGTACGCAGATGTCGTCGCATTTATTCCTTCAATAACCATATTAGTCCTGGAATATATTTCTTTTATTGTTTTGCCGGCAGCCAATTCTTCACCGGCTCTACGATTACGACTGTGTTTACTGGTGCAGGTTGCAATAAGATCGCCAACACCTGCAAGGCCGCTAAAAGTTTGTTGTTGTGCTCCCAACCTTAATCCCAAACGTGTTATTTCCGTCAAACCGCGTGTTATTAAGGCCGCCTGGCTATTATCACCAAAACCCAAACCAAACATTATGCCGCTTGTTAAGGCAATAACGTTTTTCAAGCTGCCAGCAATTTCAACTCCCATGATATCATCTGTCAAATATGGCCTAAAATAATCATTTAAAAATGTTTTCTGTAGTTCATTTGCTACAACCTCATTTTGGCACGCAATAACAGTTGCGGATGGTTGGCGAAGAGCAATTTCTTCCGCATGATTAGGACCTGAAAGAACGGCAAGGGTTGCACATGGAAAGTAGCTTTTAATTAATTCACTCATGCGCATACCAGAATGATATTCAAATCCTTTGGTGCAAGAAACTAAAATTTTATCAGTACAATCTGTTATTTGCGAAAGTTGGCAACACAAATCTGCCATCCCATGGGAAGGCACAACGAGTAACAATATTTCCGCATTACTAACAGCTTTTTCAAGATCAGACGTTATTTCAATAGCATCAGCTAATTTAAGCTGAGGAAGATAATCTGTATTATATCTGCTTTGAGCTATTTTGTTTGCTTTTTCAGGATTGCGGACCCAAAGTGCAACTTTGTGTCCGTTATCATTTAAAACTTGAGCCAGCGTTGTTCCCCAACTGCCGGCTCCAATTACAGCTATTCTTTTCATTTTATAATCACTCTACTTTTTACTGTCTTTTTTAATATTTTCAATACTACCTTGCTTTATTTTTGATTCCGTTCCTGCAATAAGCCTTTTCATGTTTTCGTAATGACGCACAATAACAAAAACACAAGCCGCCAAAGCAAACAACACTAATTCAATTGGATAGCCGCGATAATAAGCAACAATTGGTGTGATAAAAGCACCTACAATTGAACCAAGAGAAACGTATCTAGTAACAAAAACAATAACCAGCCATACAGTAAAAGAAAAAATACAGACATCCGGCATAAATAAAAGAATTAAACCAAGACCGGTAGCGACTCCGCGTCCGCCTTTAAATCCAAGAAATACTGAATAATTATGTCCGAGTAAAGAAGCTATTGCCGTTAATAATTCCAAATGCAGGCTAGACTCAAATAAATATCTTACCAGCAGAACAGCCAAAATTCCTTTCACAACGTCGGCAATAAGCACAATAGAAGCCATACGACCGCCAACAGTTCTGAATACATTCGTTGTGCCTATATTTTTGCTGCCATATTCACGTATATCAATTCCACAAACCATCTTCACCAAAACGAGTCCGCTAGGTATAGAACCGAAGATGTATCCGATAATTATGGATAATGCAATAGTTAGCATCTTTATACCTCTACTCTTCTTCGTTTTTCCCACGAATAATTATTTGAATTGGTGAACCCTCAAACCCGAAAGCTTCTCTTAATTTATTTTCCAAATATCTCTGATAGGAAAAATGCATAATATCAGGATCATTAGCAAAGATAACAAATGTCGGTGGCTTAATTTTTACTTGAGTAGTATATAGTATTTTTAGTCTCTTACCTTTATCAGAAGGCGGTGGATTAATTGCAATTGCATCATTAATAACCTGATTCAAGATACTGGTTGAAACTCGCATAGCATTTTGTTCAGCAACATAATGAATTACTTCAGGCAGTCGGTGAATACGCTGTGTAGTCAGGGCTGAAACATAAACAACTGGGGCATATTGCATAAAAACAAGTTCTTTTCTTAGAGTTTCGGTGAAACGCAATGTTGCAGTATTATCTTTTTCATATAAATCCCATTTATTAACAACGATTACAATTCCTTTGCCAGCTTCATGCGCATAACCAGCTATTTTTTTGTCTTGTTCCGTAACTCCCTCTATGGCATTTAATACCATTAAAACAACGTCAGAGCGATCGACAGCACGCAAAGATCTTATAATGCTGTATTTTTCGATTGGTTCATCGATTCTTGCCTTACGTCGCATGCCAGCAGTATCAATAAAAAGAAAGTTAATACCATCTTTGGTAACAGGTGTATCAATTGCATCTCTCGTTGTACCAGCAACATTGCTGACAATTGAACGTTCTTTTCCTACCAGGGAATTAAAAATAGAGGACTTACCTACATTCGGCCTGCCAATAATGGCAACCTTAATCTCATCATTATTTTCGTCATCATGATCTCCGGCATCAGTAGGAAATTTTTCAACAACAGCATCAAGTAAATCGCCTAAATTTAAATGATTAGCCGCAGAAACTGGTATCGGTTCACCTATACCAAGGTTGTAAAATTCATAAATTTCGAGTTCCTGTTTTGGTGAATCTGCTTTATTTACTGCTAAAATAACAGGCTTTTTGGACATGCGTAAAATTTTGGCCACTTCTTCGTCATCCTTCGTGATACCAGCACGCGCGTCACATACAAAAAGTATTACATCGGCCTCTGATATCGCAATTTGTGCCTGTTGACGTATAGAAACAGCAATTTCATCAGTATTCATAAGTTCGATACCGCCAGTATCCACGATCATAAACTCATTATCCAGCCATTCTGCGTTTGCATAAAGACGGTCACGAGTTACTCCCGGCGTATCTTCTACGATTGATATCCTGCTATTTGCAAAGATATTAAATAATGTTGATTTACCTACATTAGGCCTTCCAACAATAGCTACTATAGGCTTACCCATTTTTTATTTTCCTCACTCTCAATGATCAATGCCATCGCGTGATTGCACGCCGGCAAAAAAATAATGTTTCACGGACTGCATATCCGTAACTAAATCTGCAATTTCTATTAACTGCTCAGGAGCATATCTGCCCGTTGATATTATCTCAGTTTTACCTCTTTCGTTTTTCAAAAAGGCAATAACTTCATCCAAAGGTAACATCTTATAAAATAATCCGATGTTTAATTCATCCAGGATAACAATATCATATTTTTGGGACAAAATAGCTTCTTTAGCCAGCGCCCAGCCTTCATACATCATTCTCAAATCAATTGGATCTGGATTAGAAAAATCAACAAAACAGTCTCTCCCAACTTGCATTAATTCAAAACCAGGAATAAATTTTGCTGCAGAATATTCGCCATATCCCTTATCATCCTTCAAAAATTGGATCATCAGGGTTTTGGCACCATAGCCGCTGGCTCTGAGCACAACGCCAAGTGCTGCGGTTGTTTTTCCTTTACCAGTACCCGTGTACACCTGCAATAAACCATAACCTTTCACAATTTAGCCTCCTTGTTTAGCGAGTAATTGTTTCAGTTCATTGGCATTTTTGGCACATTCAACCTTGCCTTTATACATTTTTTTAAAATCTGCTAAACTTAAGTCATCTAAAAACAATAAATCTTTGTTAAGTACAACTTGAGGTAAAATTACACGATTAAATTCTGTAAAATCAGACAATGCGTTTAAAATGTCCCTACCAGTCAACAGGCCAGTAACATTAATGGTCTTACCAAAAAAATAATTAGGTACTGGAACCAGCTTATGGCCAGTTTTGTGTTCTTTATTAAAATCATCAAATAACGGTTTTAAAAGTTTATAGGCAGATTCGCCTACCGGCACCAATGCATTTTCAATTTTATCGTAACTAGCTGTTACAGCTGGTGAATTTTCCCATTCATCCAGAAAATTTCTGCTTAAACCAATACCATTCTCAAGTTGAGGGAATCCATCATATCTTTCTGCTTTTGGAATCTCCATTCCCGCATTAATATAAAATTCATCGCCCAAGTAGATAAAAGACTTTCCAAGTTTTTCACGGCACTCATCCTGCCATTTCTCAACTTGTAAAATTATATTCTGAGCTTCAATTGAAGTAAAAAGCCTTACTTCCGGCAAACCTTCACGATTTTTTGTCAAACCAACCGGAACAACAGCCATAGTCTCTACCATCGGAGCCAAGGCGACCAGATCTTTAAAAGTTTTTTCAAGTATTTTGCCGTCGTTAAATCCAGGGCATAAAACAACTTGGGTATGAATAGTAATGCCATTATCGATAAGACGCTGCAATTCGGCAAGGATATTCCCAGCATTTTTATTATTCATCATATCGCGACGTACTGCAGAATCAGTTGCATGAATAGAAACATAAAGCGGTGACATATGAGTTTTAATGATTCGTTCATAATCACACTCTTTCATATTAGTTAACGTTAAAAAATTACCGTATAAAAATGAAAGACGGAAATCATCATCCCGATCATATAAAGTTTTGCGCATGCCCGGAATCATTTGATCCACAAAGCAAAATACACATTTGTTATGGCAATATCTGACTCCATCAAAAACCGCGGAATCAAACTCTATGCCTAAATCTTCATCAGGCTGTTTTTCAACTATAATATGGCGTAATTTGCCATCTTGACTTTCAATAGATAAATCTAATTTTTCATCTGCAACCAGGTAACTCAACTCAATTATATCCGTAGGGCTGGTACCGTTTACGGCAATGAGTTTCTCACCAGGCTTTATACCATGCACTTCAGCTATGGTATTGCGGCGAACTGCAGAAATAAGACCCTTCATGTCGTATCGTCTCCTAACCCACAATTATACACTAGCATCGTAATTATAACATGAAATAGAATTAAAACACAAAGCAAGAGGAGCGTCTGCTCCTCTCGCACATAATTTTAATCAACGTTGATTGGATATGGCTGGCAAATTATAGCCACGACAAGTAATATGCTCGAAAAGAATACCAGAAAATAACAAAGGCGTATTCCTGAAGTCAGCAATGCTCTTACAACCTGTCAGTAACATAATATTACGCAGCAGTTCGAGCATTTTAGTAATTTGTTGAACTGCAGATGATACACCTTCCAACTTAATTTTTAACAAAATATTACCTGCCATGCCAACAGCATCAGCGCCTAGTGCAAGAGCTTTAGCCATATCAAGGGCACTGCGTATCCCACCGGAAGCGATTAAGCCTGAACAACTATTGCCAGCTGTAATTGTTCTGGCCTCTAGAATTGAAAGTGCTGTCTGGATACCCCAACCCAGCATTTCATTATAACCACTATCCTGTCTGCGTGCTGCTTCGATAGCGAGAAAATTAGTACCTCCAGCACCACCAACATCTATAGCGGTAACACCGCAATTTAAGAGCTGCCTGACTTGTTCTCTGGTCATTCCGCAGCCCGTTTCTTTTACTATTACAGGCACTTGTGCTTTTGCACAAATTAACTCAATATTATGCAAATATCCGCAAAAATTACGATCACCTTCCGGCATTACCAGTTCTTGTGCAACATTTAAGTGCAGCTGTAATCCATCGGCAGCAATCATTTCAATAGCTTTTTCAACGATATCAGACTTGGCATCAGCACTTAAATTAGCGAAAATGATACCCTTAGGGTTATATTTTCGTACAACTTCAAAACTCATAATGCCTTCTTTTCTGATTACAGAACCATATTGAGAACCGACTGCCATCGCACAACCCGTCACAGCAGCTACTTCAGCAAGCATCTGATTATCAGCTGCCAGAACATCTGCCCCACCGGTAATTGCGTTAATTAATAAAGGATTACTCAACTTAATGTTTGCAATATTTGTAGATAATTTGATATTTTGAGAATCGAGATCAGGCAGGCAATTGTGCATAAAACGCACATCTTCGAAACCAGCAGTTAAAGGACCATCACCAAGCAGTGTAAACAATTTTATATGGTCCATTTTTCGCTTTGCACGAATCATCTCTTCCTCCAACTTTATTCCGTTTTTACTGCGTTGAATTTTTCAGAAATATCGACTGATAACTCTGGATTAGTATTCAAAAATGGTGTATATTCAGCCTTATCTTCATCATATCGAGCTTTGGCGATGCTTAGGCTAACCTTTTTGTGTTTCTTATCAACCTTTATTACTTTTACTCTTACTTTTTGGCCAATTTTAAGTACATCTTCAGGTTTATTCACTCTTTGGTCTGATATCTCAGATACATGCACCAGTCCCTCAACATTAGCCGTAATAGAGACTACAGCGCCAAAAGTTAAGAATCTTTCTACTGTACCATCAAGGATCTTTCCTTCTTTAATATTTTCAATGTCAGCCTGCCACGGGTCTTGAGTAAGCATTTTGATACTGAGAGCAATTCTTTTTTCATCCTGATTAATACTTTTGACGAATACCTCAACTTCGTCGCCTTCTTTGTAAAGTTCAGAAGTTTTTTTGCTACGATCCCATGACATTTCAGAAACATGCACAAGACCCTGCACGCCAGGTGCAATCTCAACAAAAAGACCAAAATCAGCAATTTTCTTGATAGTACCTTTAACAGTCATTCCCTCATTAATGCTCTCATATGCAACCTTTTCAGCTGCTATCCTGGCATTCTTAACAGCTTGAAAGCGCGCTTCTTTTTCTTCTCTTACTAGCTTATCAGACGCAGTTTTCTCAGCTTTAAGTAATTCCCGTCTGGAAAGTACTAAACGTTTTTTAGCGGGATCAAATTCAATAACTTCGGCCTGCAGGTTTCTACCTACATAAGAAGCAATGTTATCAACTCGTGTCAATTCCAGGTGTGAAGCCGGAATAAAGCCGACAACTCCGTTTACTGAAACGGTAAGCCCCCCTTTAACGGCAGAAAGGCCCTTAACATCTAATACTTTTTTATCAGTTGCCAAGCCTTTAATTGTTTCCCATGCTTTTTCCGCCTCAGCTTTAATCTTTGATAATTCAACTAAGCCATCCTGATTCTCACTTGCTACTACTTTTGCTGTAACAATATCGCCAACTTTGACTTCGCCTTCAATACTTTCACGAGTTGCATCTAAAGCCCATTGCGAAAATGCTATTCTTCCCTCACTCTGATAGCCGAAGTCAACAATGACTTCATCTTTCGTAATAGCAACTACTGTAGCTTGAACAGTCATACCTATGTGCAGCTGCATACTTTCTTTTTCTAACAAGCTCTCCATTGTTTCCATTGTCTCCATTTTATGAATTGCCTCCTTAATAAGCCAGTCAGGAGTTGATGCTCCCGCTGTAATTCCTATTGTATTACAATCCTTTATCATTTCAAGTGAAATATCATCAGCAGTTTCAATATGAAAAGTTTTATTACATATTTCTTTAACTATATCATACAGATGTCTGGTATTGGCACTATTGCGGCCGCCAATTACAAATACTGCGTCAGCACGTTTTGCCAAAGCAACAGCAGAAGCTTGTCTCTTGGCTGTTGCATTACAAATAGTGCGCTCAACTTTGTACTGACCTTTGTGATTGTTCTGAATAGCTTCAAGTATTTTTTCGAACTTATCAGACTCAAAAGTAGTTTGCACTACAACACCATATTTTTCAGCAGTGGGGACATTCTTAACGTCTTCAATAGTTTCAACAACACATCCCATCTTTCCAGCCCATGCAAGTATGCTTTGAACTTCAGGATGCTTCTTTTCACCTATGATAATAGGAAGATAACCTTCATCTGCTAACTGACGAACACGTTTTTGGGCGTTTAATACATTTGGACATGTCGCATCTATGACTGTTAAACCCATTACTTTAGCCTGCTCATAAATGTTGGGGCTCACCCCATGAGAACGCAGTACAACTGTTGAGCCAACTGGAAAATCATCTAGTTTGTCCAAGCACTCGACACCTTTTTTTGCAAGAAGCTGTATCATTTGAGGATTGTGTATCAGTGGTCCCAGTGTCGCTACATTATTTTTATCTTTAACAGTTTTCAAAGCCATTTCGACAGCTCGTTTGACTCCATAACAAAAACCGCAATTTTCAGCAATAATTATTTTCATCTTAAACCTCAATTTTTATCTAATAAGGCTTGAATTTCATTCATTAATTCATCAGTCATACGTATTATAACTTCCTTGGTAACTGACTCATCCTCCAGAAAATAAATTGGTTTCCCAAATTTTACTTTTACCTTCGGCCAAATCCTGCCGCTTGAGCGCCAATTAGTTCCACTTACTGCTGTCGGTACTATTACTGCTCTGGCTTTACCAGCCATCATTAAAGCTCCCGGCTCTGCTTTACCAAGTTGACCATTTTTACTTCTTGTGCCTTCCGGGAAAATGGCCAAGACCTTATCAGCTAACAATAAATCTATCCCATATTTAATTGCATTCCTGTCCGCTGCTCCACGTCTTACCGGGAACGCCCCTAAAGTTCTGTAAATAGAACCAAGTACTGGTACAAACAACTCTTGTTTGGCCATAAAATGAATTTTTCTGGTAGCTGCAACGCCAATAATTGGCGGATCAAGAAGGCTCAAGTGATTACTGGCTATTACCACAGGTCCATTTTGGGGGATATTTTCTGTTCCTGATATTTCAAGACGGAAAATTATTTTTGCCAGCACATAGAGAACCACTTTTAGAAATGAATAAAACATTTTACTTTACCCTGCAGATATCCAGTATTTTATTTACAACTTCTGGCTTATCCATAATTGAAGTATCAAGATAAAAAGCATCTTCTGCACAGCGTAGAGGGGATATCTCCCTTTCACTGTCATATTTGTCGCGTGCTATTATCTCTTCACTTAATTTTACTTTGTCGACGCTTTGATTTTTATTTACCAGTTCGTTATAGCGTCTGCTTACTCTTTCCTCCACACTGGCTGTCAAGTAAATCTTGACATCAGCATTTGGAAAAACAACTGTGCCAATATCCCGTCCATCCATTACAACCCCACCATTTTCACCCATTTTACGCTGCAGGTTTACCATAGCAGAGCGCACAGCAGAAACCGCTGATAATTTTGATACATTATTTGTAACTTCTGAAGACCTTATCTCTTCTGTAACGTCCGTTCCATCAACAAACACCATATTTAAGCCATCTTGAGGCTTAAAAGTAATATCTATTTCGTCTGCAACCTTACCTACAATTTCTTCATCAAATGGAATATGCATCTGCAGGAATTTATAAGTAACAGCCCTATACATTGCCCCAGTATCAATATAAGCATACCCCAATTTTTCAGCAACCATCTTTGCAATAGTACTTTTACCGGCACCGGCAGGTCCATCAATAGCTATAACAAGTTCTTTGTTTTCCAAAAATAACACCTCTATCAGATTGATTAATCCTGAGCAGCAGCATAACCGGCAGCATAACCTGATGAAAAAGCTGCTTGCAGGTTATAGCCTCCGGTATAACCATCCACATCGATAACTTCACCAGCAAAATACAATCTTTTTACGATTTTTGATTCAAAAGTTTTTGGATTAATTTCTGTAGTCGAAACACCGCCAGCTGTAACTATTGCCTCAGCCAAAGGCCGTGTTCCAGTTATCGGGAAGGATAGATTTTTCAAATTGTAGGCAAGTCGAGACCGCTCTTCTTTTGAAACCTGATTGATTGGTTTATCAGGATTCAAGAAAGCTGCATCCAAAACAACTGGGATTAATCTGCCAGGTAGTAAGTCCTTCATGCCATTGACTAATTGTTTTCTAATGTAATTGGCAAAATCTCTTTGAATACGTAGGTCAAGCTTTTGCATATCAAGAGCCGGCTTTAAGTCAATAATAAGGTCCAGGTCCTTATTTCCCTTTTCGAAGGCATCGGCCACTGCCTTGCTTAAAGATAAAATTATAGGTCCGGAAAAACCAAAATGGGTAAAGAGCATTTCCCCGAACTCACTTGCTAAAATTCTATCTCTACAACAGATAGAAACTTTAACATTACGAAGAGACAAGCCTTGAAGAGACTTGATGTATTCCGAATCACTCTCAAGTGGCACAAGTGAAGGCTTTAAAGGAATTATCGTATGGCCGCAAGCTTTTGCCAGTGTAAAACCGTTGCCATCAGAACCTGTGCCAGGATATGATGCTCCGCCAGTAGTCAAAATTACGGCATCAGCAGTGTACTTATTGCCGTCGTTCGTAAGAACACCTTTGACACATCCATCCTCAATCAAAATTTTTGAAACCATTTGGTCGACGAGAAGTTTGCCGCTCTTTTCACGATAAATATTCAACAAGGTATCGACAACATCCTTAGCTTTATCTGTAACTGGAAAAACACGACCACCACGTTCTACTTTTGTCTGCAGACCATGACTTTCCAACAAATAAATAATATCATCATTGGAAAACCTATGCAAAGCGCTATTAAGAAAACGTCCATTACCCGGAAGGTTTCGAATCATTTCAGCAATTTCACAACTATTAGTGATATTACAACGGCCTTTGCCAGTAATCAGCATTTTGCGGCCGGGAGTACGCATTCTTTCCAGTATCATAACCTGCGCCCCCAGCTCTGCAGCTGCTATACCAGCCAATAACCCTGCGGCCCCACCGCCTACAACTATAATATTACTACTCATGTGCACCAACCGCCCTAAAAAGCGCTGCTAATTCTTCTTCAAACAGCTGTCTATACTGACCTCTTTTTAAGCCGCTTAAGGTCAGGTTAGCAATTTTATAACGTTTTAATTGTCGTACAGGATAGCCAATATAATCACACATGCGTCTTATTTGGCGATTCTTACCTTCGTGAATGGTAATATTAAATACAGATAAATTTTTCTCATGGTCGTATTCAACTAAATCCACTATTGCCGGCGCAGTCAAACCATCCTCAAGTTTCACACCAATTCTAAGCAAATCAAGCTTTTCCTGAGGTACTATTCCAACTACTGCTGCACGATATGACTTGTTAATTTCATTTTTGGGATGAGTAAGCTTTTGCGCCAATTCGCCGTCGTTAGTCAATAACAAAAGTCCTTCAGTATTATAATCGAGACGTCCTACCGGAAAAACTCTTTCAGTTAAATTGCCCAAAAAATCCGCTACAGTACGTCTTCCTTGCGGATCTACCATGGTAGTAACAACACCTCTTGGCTTATAAAAAATATAATAAACCTTTTTTTCATTTTTAATAGGCTTTCCATCGACAGTAATGAAAGCTTTTGAACCAAACTTAGCTCCCAGCTCTGTTATTAATTTGCCATTCACTCTTACCCTGCCAGCTAAAATAATTTTCTCTGCCTCACGTCGTGAAGCAATACCAGCAGCAGCGAGTATTTTTTGTAAACGTTCTTCCATATTAATACCTCAATTTTTCGCATCATAATATATTCTACCATAGACATTCCGCAAACGCAGATATTTTCAAAAAAACCGGAGCGTATACGATCCGGTTTTTGAGGCAACTTCTTAATCTTCCACGCTCTGCAAAACAGATAAATCTTCAGGCAAAGGTGGCAATTCTTCTAGGGAATTAAAACCAAATGTAGTTAAAAACAATTCGGTTGTTCCATATAGAATTGGTTTTCCAATTGAATCTTTGCGCCCAGCTTCACAAATTAAGCCAGTTTCTAAAAGTGTGTTAACAACACCGTCAACTTTTACACCACGAATCGCTTCCATTTCTGACCTCGTGACGGGTTGCTTAAAAGCAACAATGGCCAAAGTTTCCATAGCTGCGCTGGAAAGTTTTAACTCTTGTTGTGAAATAAGCTGACGAATTAAATTGTCAAAATCCGGCTTTGTGACAAGTTGATAACCTCCGGCAACATGTCTTATGCAAAGCCCTCTATTCTTGCTACGATAATCTTCCTCCAAGAGAGCGATCAATCTTTCTATCGTTTCTGTCTCAGTTTGCAATATATCTGCAATCCTTTTTTTTGATAAAGGCTCTCCTGCAGCAAATAATAATGCCTCAACATGACCTCGTAAGAAATCATAAAACATCAGTCATATCCTCCCTAAGAAAGACAAATATCGGTGAAAAAGGTCGTGCCTGGCGTATTGTAATACGATTCAGTCTCATTAATTCAAGGATTGCCAAGAAACTGGCAATGATTTCACTTCGTGAAATTTTACTCGTAATAAGTGAAGAAAATTCAAGAGAATTATTATTTTGCTCTAATAACTCAAGAATATTATTCATTTTATCTTGAACATTAAACCTTTGACGCTCTATCAAAGCTGGTTCATGTTTCTCTATCGTTAGTAAACCATTTAATGAGTCAAGTAAATCTGTAAATGACAAATGCTTAATTTTTTTTCTTATATCTGGAAATTGCATCGGCTTGCGCTGATGATAGCCCAGAGACATTGCCAGACATTCAGTTAACATTTTGGCCTGTAGTCTGATTTTACGGTATTCAACAAGCATATCAACAAGCATTTGCCTTGGATCTTCTTGCTCTTCCGTGCTCTCCACAGGAGGTTTGGGTAATAACATGCGAGACTTGATTTGCAACAAGGTTGCTGCCATTACCAAAAAATCACTAGCTATGTCCATGTCGAACTCTTTCATGGCATTCAGATAAGTGATGTATTGTTCTGTAATGTCAACTATTGGAATATCATAAATGTCCACTTTATCTTTCTCTATCAAATGCATAAGAAGATCAAGTGGACCTTCAAAATCTTGAATTTTTATGTTGTAATTGGGCATATTGTCCCCTGCCTCTTACAATACGTTCATTGCAGCTCGTATTTCCTCCATATTTGCCGCAGCGACTTTTCTAGCTCTCTCAGCGCCGAATTCCAACACCTCACGTACATAATTCGGTTTGTTCTTCAATTCTTCACGTCTGGTGTGAATATCAGCCAATAAAGCATTCATTTTCTCAGCAAGACAGTTTTTACATTGAACGCAGCCTATTTCAGCAGCCCTGCATTTGCAAGCTATCTCTTCACTGTTTTCTGTGTTGAATACTTTATGAAAAGTGAAAACCGTACATACATCTGGATTCCCTTTATCAGTTTTCTTAATACGTTTAGGATCCGTAACCATAAGTCTTACTCGTTCTTTCATTTCCTCTGGACCGGCACCAAAAGCAATTGCATTGCCATAGGATTTACTCATTTTTCTACCGTCGATACCAGGTAAAATTTTTGCTTTGGAATATACTGCCTGTGGCTCCGGAAAAATTTCTTTTTTATAAAGATAATTAAAGCGTCTTACCATTTCTCTTGTCAGCTCAAGATGTGCTGCCTGATCTTCTCCAACAGGTACACAGGTAGCTTTATATAGCATAATGTCAGCTGCCATCAAGACAGGATAGCCTAAAAACCCGTACGTATTAATATCTTTTCCTTGAGCACCTAATTGCTGCAGCTTGTCTTTATATGTTGGCACACGTTCCAACCAGGAGAGAGGCGTCATCATAGATAACAGCAAAAATAGCTCTGAGTGCTCCTTAACATGTGACTGAACAAAGATGACATTTTTTTCAGGATCTATTCCTGCACTTAGCCAGTCAACTGCCATTTCATTTATGTTATCCTGTAATTTTGAAGTATCTTCAAATGATGATGTGAGTGAATGTAAATCTACGATTGAAAAGAAACACTCATATTCATTTTGTAACTTAACCCAATTTTCCAAAGCTCCCATGTAGTTTCCAAGATGAAAACGTCCAGATGGTTGCATTCCGCTAAATATTCTACCTTTTGTCATACTTGCATCCCCTTTTACAAAACATATCAAAATATTAATGACAATAAAAATGACACAGCATTAAGAAAAGCGGCAGCAAAGGGTCGCAAAATAAATCCAACTGCGCCAGTTAAAAGCAAAGCGATTAAAATATACATACTGTAAGGCTCAATCTTGAGATACTCATAAGCTTGTTTAGCTGGCAGTAATGAAATGAGTATTTTTGAACCATCCAAAGGTGGTATTGGAATTAAATTGAAAAAAGCGAACCACACATTATAAAGTTGGGTCCACAGTAGAAAAGTATACACTCCTTCTGTTAAAATACCAAACTTGCTCATAGCTGCAATCAAAAAAGACGCAAGAAATGCAAGAAAAAAATTGGCACCTGGTCCGGCAAAAGAAACCTTTATTAAACCTTTCTTTTGATCTCGGAAATATGAAGGATTTATACCAACAGGTTTTGCCCAGCCAAAGCCGACTGCAAGCAACATTAAAAGTCCTAAAATATCAAGATGCGCCAAAGGATTCAGAGTCAGCCTCCCCATAGCTTTGGGTGTTGGATCACCCATAGAATCAGCTACCAAAGCATGGGCATACTCGTGTACTGTAAGCGCAATTAAAAGTGCAGGAATTCTGTACAGTAATTCTCCGTCCATACCTAGCATAGGCAAACCTCCAATCTATTTTAATACTACTCTATTATACAAGATTTTGTACGAAAAGCAAAAAGAAATCCGGAATCACTAAGTTTAAGCGACTCCGGCAATTAAAAAACCTTATTTACCGAGAAATTTAGGAACCCGCTTTTCCTTAAACGCACCTATTCCTTCCGCGCAGTCATCTGTGCCAAGGCAAAGTGTTTGTGTAGTAGCTTCTGTAGCAAGGACATCATCAAGCTCCATGTCAGTTTTATTCAACGTTGCCTTTGTTAAGGCAATCGCCAATGGTGCTGCTTCAGCAAGCCTTATTGCCATTCTTTCCGTCACTTGTGCAAGCTCTTCATAAGGTAGCACATGATTAATCATACCTAATCTTTCAGCTTCTTTTGCGTCAATTAAGTCTGCTGTGAACATAAGTTCTTTCGCTTTATGCAACCCGACAGTTTTTGGCAGAAAATACATACCACCGCAATCTGGAACCAATCCAACTTTCACAAAACTTTGAGCAAAACGTGCACTGTCTACTGCATAAATTAGATCACAAGCCAGCATCAAATTTACTCCTGCCCCTGCAGCTACTCCGTTTACCATTGCTATAACAGGCTTTTGCATAATTGTTATTTTCTTGGCCAACAGTCCTACTTTTTCTATAAAATTCTTTTTTTCGCTCACGGACTTCAAGGTTTCCAGATAGGGTAAATCGCCACCGGCACAAAAAGCTTTCCCATTGCCGGTTACGATAACAACATTAATTTCATTATCGCATGCCGCCTCGTCTAACGCCTTATGCAATTCATCAACCAAGGCATCATTCATGGAATTCAGGCTTTGCGGACGATTAAGTGTTATCCAGGCAATTCTCTCTTTCCTTACAAGTAATACGCTTTGCTCCCCCATACTATACTCCTCCTTTAGCTTGATCAAATATTAGTAAATTAAGCATTAATATCGGAAATTTTAAGGTTTCAAATCAATAACGACATATTCTGGATTAATCCCTAATCTTACGGGTATGCCAAAAAAGCCGTAGCCAGATGTAACTATTGCAGTCATATCAGAGAAATTCTTGCGTCCATAGTCTAGCTTATGTATAAGTGACGTGAACAATTCATTAGGAAAAAAAGCTCCCCCATGCGTATGCCCTGCAAGATACAAATCGTACCCTGCTTCACTTGACTCCACAATACGCCTTGGTTGATGTTCTAATAAAATTAATAACTCATTTCCATGATTCGCTGCAAACTTCGTCAAATTAGCTATATCTTGATCTTTACTGAAATCTTTTAGACCAACTACCTTAATTCCATCAAAGGTTTTACTTTCATTGATCAAAACAGAAACCCCAAGGTTCTTTAAATCGTGGACTTCCTCATCTGTTTTACGGTCAAAATAATCATGATTACCTAAAACTGCTGCAACACCCAACTTAGCTTGCAACCTTTCTAACGGCTCCATACTGGTTTGTCTATTAACAATGGCATATCGATCGTCTATTATATCTCCTGCAATCAAAACCAAATCAGGTTTTTCAGTGTTAATCCGTTGCACCATTTTTTCGCAGTATTCCTTGCCTAAAAAAGTTCCTAGATGCAGGTCACTTACCAAGACAATCCTCATTGGCGCTGTTATTTTATTTGTAGATATTAGTTCATAGCGTACAACCGGATTATATGCTTCATATGTACCAATAATCATGCATATGAATATTATAAATAAACCCGCCTTTGAAATATTTAATGAGAAAGACTTTATTTGAGAATTTCTTTTCTTAAACCTTTTTAATATAAAAATCGTCAAGCCATGTATCAAAAACAATAATAATGTGTAATAAAGAAAAAATGTCCAATATCCTCCAAACATACTTAGTATTTTCAAAGCATAGTCTGGCAAATATGCTCCCAGTGGCCTGGTAAACCAGAAAATAAAGGTAGCAAAAAACCAGAATGCATAGCCAGATTTAGTTGAAAGAAACGAAAAATTCTTACGATAAAAGAATAAAGCAATACACGACGCAAGACAATAAATTAACAAAAAAATAGGAAAAAGCATTTAAGTTCTCCTTAACCTCTAAATCCACGTAACCAAAGATAATTAAATAGTTCCTTAAAATAAACATAACATATTTTCCGCTGCAAAAACGACCAATCAGCCGAAGCAAATTGGTCGTTCTAAATCTAATGTTATTTCTTCTTTTTAAGTTCTTCCAGTAAAAATTCATTTAAAAGTTTTATGTAAGTGCCTTTCATACCAAGAGACCTTGTTTCTATAAGTCCGGCACTTTCAAATTTACGCAAGGCATTAACGATAACAGATCGTGTTATGCCTGCCTGATCGGCAATCTTGCTGGCAACAAGGAGACCTTCATTACCTTCGAGTGCACCTATAATATTAATTATAGCTTCAAGCTCTGAATATGAAAGAGTTGAAAAGGCAATCTGCACCATGGTTCTTTTATGGGCAGCCTCTTCAATCTTGACTGTACGATTATGTAATATTTCAATTCCTATTACAGTTGCAGCATATTCAGAAAGAATAAGATCTTCATCATTAAACGGAACATTGAATTTAGCAAGAATAAGGGTAGCTAAGCGTTCACCACCACCATAAATTGGCACAATAGTAGTATATTTACCATCAAAAAGACATTTCGTATCACTTTTAAAGGCACACATACGATCTTGCAATTCAACATTTGGAAGTGTTGCATGGCAATCTGCCAACCATTTAGTGTAATTTTGTGGAAAGAAAGACTTATCCAAAACCTGAGATTTCATAATATCGCATTCGAAATCATTTATCAAGGCGTAACCTCGAACGTGGCCTTCATTACTCACAATATATATGTTGGATTCTATTACATCACGAAGTACTTTAACTAACTCCGCACAACCAATTTTCCCTGATCTTTGCAGCAATTTGTTAATTTCTCTGGTTTTTTCAAGTAGTGTTTGCATGACATCCTCTTCTCTCAGTAAAATTTTAGGCTCGTGGGTGATTGTTTTGGTATACAGTTGAAATACGCTCGGTTGTTACATGTGTATATATCTGCGTCGTCGATAAGTTGGCATGTCCAAGTAATTCCTGAACTGCTCTCAAATCAGCACCATGTTCCAACAAATGTGTCGCAAACGTATGTCTTATGACATGCGGAGATACATGTTTTTGCAATGCCAGCTCAGCAATATATTTGCCGAGAACTCTCCTGACGCTCCTCGCAGACAACTGTGTTCCGCGGTGATTAATAAACAACCGGTCATGTTCTTTTATGGCAAAACGACGCATAATTACAGGCCGGGATTTAATTAAGTAAACATCAACGGCTTTTACCGCGGCAGCGCCAATTGGAACTATGCGTTCCTTGTTGCCTTTTCCCAAAAGTAAAACATATTGGTTACCCAAATCAATATGTTCCACTGTAAGGCCAACAAGTTCAGAAACACGGCAACCTGTGGCATAAAGCAATTCTAACAATGCCTGATCACGCAAACCTAATTCATCCTTAGATGGTAATTCAAGCAGTTCATTAATTTCAACCTCTTCCAGAAAAACTGGCAGTTTCTTGTCTAACTTAGGTGTTTTGATTTTTAAGAACGGATTAGATTTTACGTAATTTTCACGCACTAGGAATTTGTAAAATGAACGTAAAGAAGAAATACGCCGAGCAATAGTTCTCCGAGCGTATTTCTCATTATTCATCAGAGCAAGATAGGCCCGAATATCCAATACCGTAACATTTTCCCAGAAAACTGCCCCTACCCTTTTCTGCAAAAAAGTAATGAACAATCTAATATCTGTTTCATAATTCTGTATGGTTAATAATGAACTATTCTTTTCTAATTCCAAATATCTAAGAAAAGCAGTCAATCGAATAATCGCAATCGCGTCTTCCATTTATTATCCCACACTTTTTTGGATACGTAACTAGGTAAATGTTAACACAGGCCAACGATTTCTGCAATACTACTTTGCCATCTCAAGCAAAGTATTTTCTAAGGCTTTTAAAGCTCTTTCAGCAATCTGAGCATTTTTTTCTTTCTTTTTTCTAATGCGGATATTTAATGGAGGCATTAAACCAAAATTAATATTCATAGGTTGGAAATTCTTTGTATTGGCGCTGCTTATATAATGAGCAAGTGCGCCAATTGCTGTTTCTAGCGGAAACGTAACAGGCTCCTTGTCTAAAACAGCCATTGCCACATTAACTCCGGCAACCAAACCAGAAGCAGC
>JAAYVM010000016.1 GCA_012517145.1 Acholeplasmataceae bacterium | reverse complement strand
GTGTCGTCTGTGTTAGAATGGAGTTGATCCATAATGATTGCTCCTTTGTTGATTGTTGTTTAGCGATTACATTCTAACATAAGGTTCATCATTATGGATTTTATTTTGTTTATTTGTTCAAGTTCATTTTACAACTAACCTACTTTTTTTCTTAATGTAAAAGTATAATTGTGTATGTTATAATTATTAACTATAGAAGTTTATTTATTTATTTTATCTGGGGGGATTTAATCAATGAATATTTCAAAACGTGTACAAGCTTTAACAACTTCGCCAATCAGGAAACTTGGACCCTATGCTGTAGCTGCCAAAGCAAAAGGTAAAAAAGTATATCACTTAAACATTGGGCAGCCGGATATAGAAACACCTGCACAGTTTATGGATAGCATACGCAGTTTTGATGAAAAAGTTGTTGCGTACGGGAATTCTCAAGGGGAGCCATTTCTTCTGGAAGCCATACAGAAATACTATAAAGAATGGGGTATGGAATACAATACTTCTAATATCTACATTACTAATGGCGGTTCGGAAGCTCTCTTCTTTGCAGTAATGACCCTTTGCGATCCTGGCGATGAGCTAATGGTTTTTGAACCATATTATGCTAACTACAATAGTTTCGCAAAAACTTATAATGTAAAGATTAATGCTGTTCCTACCAGTGCTGAGTGCGGCTATCATCTGCCAAGTGAAGCAGAGATTGAAAAACATATAACGCCTGCAACAAAAGCGATTCTTTTAACAAATCCAGGGAATCCAACGGGTGTTGTATATACGGAAGAAGAAATGCAAATGATTGCCCGTCTTGTTATTAAGTATGACATGGCACTTATCTCGGATGAAGTGTATCGTGAATTTGTCTATGACGGCGAGTACAAAAGCTTTGGCCAAATGCCGGAGCTGGAGCAAAATCTTGTGATTGTAGATTCCGTATCAAAACGCTACAGCGCCTGCGGTGCGCGTATTGGTTGTTTGGTTAGCAAAAACGAAGAATTTTGCAAACAAATTATGAAATGTTGCCAGGCCAGGTTGTGCTGTCCGACCTTAGAACAAATTGGTGCTGCCGCCCTATATACGACGCCTAAATCTTATTTGGAAGAGGTAAATCAGGAATATAAAAAACGTCGTGATACTATTGCCGGCGCTTTAGCAAAAATTCCGGGACTTATTTCCTCTAATCCTAAAGGCGCTTTCTATGTTATGGTAAAAATGCCGGTAGATGATGCCGAAAAATTTGCAATCTGGATGTTGGAAAGCTTTGATGTAGACGGGGAAACAGTAATGTTTGCTCCTGGGAATGGTTTTTATGATACTGAAGGTTGTGGCATAAATGAAGCACGTCTTGCGTATGTTTTGAAAAGCGAAGATTTAGAAAAAGCCATTTCCATCCTTGCAGCCGGGCTAAAAGCATATCCCGGAAAAACAAACTAAGATAACCAGTTATTAGAATTCTGGAAATTGAAAAAGCTAGCTCGAAAAATAATCGAGCTAGCTTTTTTGTGTTTTATAAGTAACTTTTTATTCCAGTGTGCAGATTGCACAGGGGCGACGAATCAGGAGAGCGGCCGTTTCAAGGACTCTGAACATGTGATTCATTTTTTCTGTCCCTAAATAGCCAACGGTGAAGTCCTGACCGATAGCGAGGTCAAAGTTTTTCGAGCCGAGCTCGATAACGACAGCTTTGTCGCCTTTGATAACATTTGAGTAATAGACGCCGCCGGAAATCAAAGCTTTGATATGGTCAAGTTCCAGGAGGCCGGTATTGGCGTAAACACGAACGAGTTTGCCATATAATGCCGGACTTACGACTAATGCGTAAGGCCCGTAGTGGCTCGCACCTGCCAGGGCGCTGACAGCTTTCAATACATCTGCTAAGCCTGCGCCAGGTTCATCCCATTTGCTGATCTTTGCCGTTAATCTGCCAGTTGCCGTGAATAAACCCTCAACGCCTAATTCTTTGTTGCCGTTGAAAATCAAATCATCTTCCTGGCTGGCAACAGTAACTGCTGCTATTGCTGCAGCACTGGCATCAACAGGTAAGCCGGTTTTGTGGTCTGTTTCAATGTCACGCCAGGAGATTTTAAAGTCAGCATATAGCAGAGGCAATGGTACAGATTTGCGAGAAGCCGCAGCAATTATAGTTGTATCGCTTTCTCCTGTCATATCAATACCGACAGACGTTTTGCCTGTATAAACTGAAAAAGGAACATCGTAGGCACCTGCACCAAGAGGGCCAAGCAGATTCAAAAATTTACGCCCTACTAAGATGTCGCGTGCAGAAGATATTACTGATGCATCAATTTTATTCCATTCAGCATCAGCTAACGGAGCGGATGAGCGATCTAGATAATCCATAAGATAACCTCCCTTATTTATAAACTATTTTTGTTCAATTAAACTGCCTACCGTGAAGGAAGGCTCAGCATTTGCAGGTGATGCTTCATCAGTGGCAGTTGGAGCAGAAGTCAATGTTTTCTTCAAATCTTCAACTTCTTCTTCTCCTTGTTTGTAAAAAGAATCTTCATCTGGTGCCAATGTTTTAAGGAGTGTGAGAAATTCACCAGCATGGACCTTTTCTTCATCGGCAATGTCATTCAATACGACTTTCGCCAATTCATTGTCTGTTGATTCTGCTAACTGAACATAAAGCTGAACGGCTTCATATTCTGCTGCTACCAAAAAGCGGATTGCTCTTACTAACTCTGAATGTGTGAGTTTACGGTCAGCAGCGAGACCTTCAAAAGGGTTTCCAAAACTAGGCATAAATGATTCCTCCAATACAAAATATATTTTAGAATGATAGTAAAAAACTTAAGTGATTAATAGTAATTATTAAATAATAAATTACAATTACATTATACAACAAGTAGAACTTTTATTGTATGTTATTTAAATTCATAATTTCATAAGTTTATAAAAAGTAACTATGTGAAAATAATCTTTTATCATTTTCAGAATATTAGAAGGATAGGTAGGGGATTTTCTAGAATTACCATGCAAAGTGATGTTGTTTTTTTTAGAAAGACGGGTCTAATAGTTTTTTAATAATAGATGCAGTAACATATGGGGTGATTATTGTGTATGAAAAAGATTTTGGTAACTATTGGAGTATACCTGCCGAAAAGTTGATGCAAAATTTGCAGACAGATATTTCTGGTCTTTCCAGCGGCGAAGCCAATAAGAGATTGAAGGTATACGGCGAAAACACAATTAAAAAGCAAAAAAAAGTAACGAAAATAATGCTTTTTCTAAGCCAGTTAAAAAATCCGATAATGCTTATTTTAATTTTTGCCACTATAGTATCGGCAGTTACAGGCGATTTAACTGACGCCTCGATTATTTTAGCAATTATACTTGGCAGCTCAATTTTGAGCTTTTTTCAGGAATACAGAGCGAGTAATGCAGTCGAAGAACTGAGAGCAAAGGTCCAGATACGGTCTAATGTTTTGCGCGATGGTAAGTTTGAAGAGCTGCCTGCGCGCGTGATTGTGCCTGGTGATATTCTCAAGTTTTCTGCCGGCAGCTTTATTTCTGTTGATGGGGTGGTGCTAGAGACCGACGATTTTTCGGTTAACCAATCAATTTTGACTGGTGAATCAGTGCCTGCTGAAAAGAAGCCGGGAATCATGCCTCGGGATTCCAGCACGGAAGAACGTACAAATTGTGTATTTATGGGCACAAATGTTCGCAATGGAACTGCAACAGTATTGGCAGTAGCTACTGGCGAAAACACCGAGTTTGGCGAGATTGCGAGTCAGCTGAAATTGCGTCCGCCTGAAACAGATTTTGAACGCGGAGTACGCCGTTTTGGGTATATGTTGACTCAAATAATGCTGGTACTAACTTTGGCTGTGTTTGCAATTAATGTATATTTTAAGGAACCCGTTATTAATTCATTGTTGTTTTCCGTCGCTTTGGCTGTCGGCATAACACCGCAGATGTTGCCGGCAATCGTCAGCATTACGCTTTCTAAAGGTTCACATAATATGTCCAAAGAGGGAGTAATTGTCAGACGCTTGAATTCGATTGAAAATTTTGGCAGTATGGACATTTTGTGCACAGATAAAACAGGAACTTTGACAGAAGGCGATGTGCGATTTGACGGAGCGGTAGATGTCGAAGGGAAAAAATCTGACGATGTGTTCAAATTGGCCTATCTTAATGCCAGTTTGCAGGTTGGAATGGATAATTCTTTGGATGACACAATTGTGGCTTTCAAAAAAATAGATATCTCATCGGTAAAAAGGCAAGGTGAAGTACCACTTGATTTCACTCGCGAACGGTTAAGCGTCATTGTTGAAGAAAATGATCAATACACTATGATCACCAAAGGAGCGCTGAATCATGTACTTGAAATATGTGCCTTTGTGCAGCAAGAAGATGGTATTGGTATTATGGACTCAGTTAAGCTGGATGAGATACATCAGCGTTATATGGAATGGAGTAATCAAGGAATAAGAGTTTTGGGCGTGGCCCAAAAAAAAGTTAAACAAAAGGAAAAATATGTTGTTGAAGATGAGGAACAAATGACCTTCGTTGGTTTCCTGCTTCTCTTTGATCACCCTAAGGAAGATGTTGCAAAAACTATTTCTGACTTAGCGAATAATGGCATTGGGTTGAGGATCATAACCGGTGATAATAAGCTGATAGCAATGCATACAGCGGCTTGCGTTGGTCTTGAGATCACAGGTGTAATTACAGGTTCTGAATTAATAAAGATGAGTGAGCAAGTGCTTTGGGGTAATATCGAGAACACTAATTTATTTGCAGAGGTTGATCCAAATCAGAAGGAACGCATAATTCTGGCATTGAAAAAGCATGGACATGTTGTGGGATATATGGGTGATGGCATTAACGATGTACCTGCCTTGCATGCAGCTGATGTTAGTATTTCAGTAGATAATGCTGTTGATGTTGCCAAAGAATCTGCTGATTTCGTGCTGATGGAAAAAAGCTTGGAAGTATTAAATCGAGGTATTGAGCTTGGACGTACTACTTTTGCGAATACTTTAAAGTATATTTTTGTGACTACGAGCGCCAACTTCGGGAATATGTTCAGTATGGCCGGAGCATCTATGCTTATGCCCTTTTTACCGTTGCTTCCGAAACAAATACTTTTGTTGAACTTTTTGACCGATTTTCCAGCAATTACCATAGCCAATGATGCTGTTGATGGTGAAGTATTAAAAAAACCACGCAGGTGGGACATAAAGCTGATTCGCAATTTTATGTTTACGTTTGGTCTTTTGAGTTCGGTTTTTGATTACATAACTTTTGCTGTTTTGTTGATAATATTTGAAGCGAGTGAAGGTATTTTTCAAAGTGGTTGGTTTGTGTTATCAATTTTAACCGAATTGTTGACCTTATTGGTTATGCGCACACAAAGGCCTTTCTTTAAAAGCAAGCCGGCCCCAATATTAACCTATACATCATTGGCGGTTGCTATACTAACCCTGGCTATACCATATTTACCTATAAGTTATATTATGAATATTGAACCAATACCTTTAAAGATAATGGCTTCTCTGTTGGCAATTGCGGCTT
The DNA here is from genome assembly GCA_012517145.1 of Acholeplasmataceae bacterium. Classification (GTDB taxonomy): domain Bacteria; phylum Bacillota; class Negativicutes; order Acidaminococcales; family Acidaminococcaceae; genus RZYP01. Next base: position 51,889 of record JAAYVM010000016.1, on the reverse strand, counting down.
TATACATTGTTGTAACTGAGATCGCTAAATATTTGTTTTATAAGTCGAAAACGAATCAGGCCTATTAAAATACCTAAGAAATTGATTCATACATGAACGCCAAAATAAATGTGAATTTTCTGCCAATTAAGAGGTGAAAAAACAATTTTGTCGAAATAAGAATGTATCGAAAGTTTGAGTATGCTATGTAAAAATAGTATTGCGCATATGAAGGAAGGTGCTTTTATGGCATTTGATTTTGGTCAATTACTTCTTATTATATTTATCATGATGACTGTTTGGCCAATGATGAAAAAGAAAGCACTGGAGCATGCCAGATACAATTTTTTGCAAAAATTGGAAAAAGTACGAGGTACACGTTGCATAACTTTGATTCATAGACAAGAGGCGATTAGTATTTTTGGCCTGCCGATAAGCAGATATATAGACATTGAAGATTCTGAGCAGGTTCTGCGCGCGATTCGTTTTACTCCTGATGAAATGCCTATAGACATAATTCTGCATACACCTGGTGGGTTGCTTCTGGCTACAGAACAAATTGCCTTAGCATTACTAAAACATCCAGCCAAGGTTACGGTATTTGTGCCTCATTACGCAATGAGCGGCGGCACTTTAATTTCTTTGGCAGCTGATGAAATAGTAATGGACGAAAATGCTGTTCTCGGACCTGTTGATCCACAGGTAGGCCAGTTCCCGGCAGTCTCCATTATTAAAGCGGTAGGACAAAAGAATGTTAACCGGGTTGACGATAGTACGCTTATTATGGCGGATATTGCAGAAAAAGCTGTTAAGCAAGTGGAAGCTTCTCTCCACAGATTGCTGCAGGACAAATTTTCGCCGGAACGTGTCGATGAACTTGCGCGAGAATTAAGTTCTTGGAAATGGACACATGACTACCCCATATTCTGTGATGAATTGCGCAGTATGGGTCTCAGCATAAATGTAAATATGCCTGATCTGATTTATGATCTTATGGAACTTTATCCGCAGCCGATACAACGTATGCCATCCGTTCAGTATATTCCATTACCTTATGAGAAAAAGGAAACAAGGAAATCTTAAACAATTTCCTTATAAATACTTAAAAAATCAATTAAGGAGGTATTTGTATGTTTGAACTTCAACCATTCAGAAAGGGTCATCTGTCCAAAAAAGATTTCTTCACCAATTTTTTTGACAATATTTTTGATGAAGATTTCAGTCCAGCAGGAGTTTTTGGTTCATCTTTCAAGGTAGATGTGCGCGAAACTGATAAGAATTTCACAGTAGACGCTGATTTGCCGGGCTTTAAAAAGGAAGATGTTAATGTTTCTTACAAAGACAATTACCTGACCATTAAAGCTAAACGTGAGGAAGAAGTGAAATAAGAAAAAGAAAATTATATTCGTCAGGAACGCAGTACCGGTGAAGTGATGAGACGTTTTTATGTTGAAGACGTCGATGAGGACGCTATTGATGCAGAATTCAAAGATGGTGTCTTGAAGATTGTTTTGCCGAAGAAAGAAAAAGTTATTGCAGAGAAAAAGGTCATCAGCATTAAATAGGATGAAGTAGAAAAAGCGCAGGCAATTCACATATATTTGTGAGACGCCTGCGCTGATTTTTTAATAACTTCTTACACTCATTCTGTTATGCTGCCAACGTGCTAAAACTGATAAAGAGTAGTTAAGCAAGAAGTAAAGAATTGCCACTGCACCGAAAATCGCAAATACTTGCGCAGTAGAACTATACTTTCCTATAAGAATCATGCCCTTTCCAGTAAGCTCTTCTGTACCAACGGCCCAAACAAAAGCCGAATCTTTGATAACAGTAGTGAATTGCGACATCATTGGCGGGATGATATTTCTATAGGCTTGCGGAAGTACTATGTGCCAGACAATTTGCAAAGTACTCATGCCTTGTGATTGCGCTGCTTCAATTTGTCCTTTTGGCAAGGAATTAAAGCCACCACGGATTATTTCTGACATAATTGCCGAAGTGAAAATGGTCATGGCTAAAATGCCTGAGTAGGTAGGCGGCAAAGGTGTCATAAATCTAGCGGTAAGAACAAGCAGTAAGCAGGGAACGTTTCTTACAATATCAACATAAAGAATACTGAGGTGCTTCAAAACGGGGATTTTCAGGTAAAATGTGAGGCCAATTAAGGTGCCAAAAATAACACTAAAGATTATGGAAAAGAAGGATATTTTAAGTGTGACAGCCAGGCCGTCTAATAGAAAGGAGATAAGCGAGTAGTCAAGCAAAGCAGATATCATGATTTCACCCCCGCTGTTTTTTCGAGGTGTTTAATATATTTTGTTAAAGGAAAACACATTAGCCAATACAACAAGCCTGTAACCAGGTAAGTTGGCCCATAATACATGTTCATGCCCGACCAGGAATCAGCACGATACATCAAGTCACCGCCGGCAATCATTGCTAAGACAGAGGTGTTTTTGATGAGACTGACACTCTGGTTGGCAATATTTGGAAGAATGATTCTTTTAGCCTGAGGCAGGATGATATAACGCATGGTTTGAAAATAGGTGAAACCTTGGGAGAGGCCCGCTTCGCTTTGACCACGAGGAATGGCAAGAATCCCTGAGCGCACAGCTTCTGACATATAGGCGCCGGTATAAAGCCCGATGCCGAGGCAGCCAATAAGAAAAACAGGCAGCATAATCTTTAGATGAGGCAGTGCATGATAGAGAAAGATAACCTGAATTACCAGAGGAGTATTTTGAAAGAATTCCACGTAAATGCGATTTAGTTTGCGCACATTCTTATTCGGAAAAACACCGGCAATACCAAACAGAATACCTAACGCAAGAGAAATCAACAACGCGACAATGGCTACTTCCAAGGTTACGCTCAAGCCTTCGGCAAAAACTCGCCAATCTTTTAAAAGCGCCAGCCATTTGTATTCTGCAAAAGGATTGGTTGCCATTATTTAAGATCCCATTTTTTGAGAAGTTGGTCCATTTCGCCGGATTTTTTCATGTCATCAAAGGTCTTTTCCACTAAATCAAAAAGGGCTTTGTTGTCTTTTTTGGTTGCTGCGCCATAAAGCTGTGGAGCAATTTTATCTGGCAGGAGCTCGGTTGCGTCGTCTCTATAACCGAGAAGATTGGAAGTGTCCATGGCATAAGCATCAGCGCGGCCAGCAGCCAAAGCGGTTTTACATTCGGAGTAAGTCGGGAATTCGATAAAGCTAACCTGGATGCCAGCTTTATCAGCTGCTGCCTGTACACCTTTACGCGTTGTTGCACCTTGCGGAACAGCTATGTTTTTACCATTAAGGTCTTTTAATGATTTTATGCCGCTGTCCTTTTTAACCAGGAAACCGACTGGATCTTCATAGTAAGGCGTTGTCATATTGTAAGTTTGTTTTCTTTCATCTGTTATGGTGAAGGTCGCGATACAAAGATCAATTTCACCGCTGTCAAGCAGAGGACCACGAGTTTTTGCCACAACACCAGTCATATCAATTTTGTTTTCGTCACCTAAAATTTTCTTGGCAATTACTTTGGAAAGGTCTATTTCAAAACCCTCGATTTTGCCCGTTTTAGGGTCTTTAAAACCGAATTTTGGTACATCGACTTTGACACCGACTTTTAAAACACCGCGGTCTTTAATTTTTTGGATGCCGTCAGAAGCCGTTGCCGTTTTTGAGTCGTCTTTTTTTGTATCGCCACCGCAGCCTGCTGCCAAAATACCGAAGGATGTGATTAATGCTACCCCAAGTGCTAATAGTTTTTTTCTTGATAAAGACATAATTTTATCCCCTCTCATAAATAAATTTTATCTGATGATTTTACTTAAGAACTGTTGAGTCCGCTCATTTTGCGGATTAAGGAAAAAGTGCTCAGGAGTACCTGTTTCTAATATTTCTCCATCAGCCATGAATATGACACGATCGGCAACTTTGCGGGCAAAGCCCATCTCATGCGTAACTACAACCATTGTGATACCGCTGTTGGCCAAGTCAACCATTACATCGAGAACCTCATTGATCATCTCGGGATCGAGAGCAGAAGTCGGTTCATCAAAAAGCATAATCTGAGGATGCATATTGAGAGAACGGGCAATAGCGACACGCTGCTGCTGACCGCCTGATAATTGTGCAGGATAGGCGGTAGCCTTTTCTTTAAGACCGACGCGTTCGAGAAATTCCAATCCGGTTCTTTCTGCTTCTTCTTTTTTTATACCTTGCACAATGATTGGAGCTATAGTTAAATTCTCCAGAACTGTTTTGTGAGGGTATAGGTTAAATTGCTGAAAGACCATGGCTACTTTTTGTCTTACTGCTCGGATTGGTGCGCCCGGTGCTGTAATCTCAATTCCATCAACAGTAACTGTACCGCTGTCAGGTTCTTCCAGGTGATTCATACATCTGATCATCGTACTTTTGCCAGAACCGCTCGGACCAATAACAACAACCTTCTCGCCTGACTCAACTTTAAGAGAGATGTCTTTGAGCACGTGATTTTGACCAAAATATTTGTTAACGCCAGCTAATTGAATCAATAGGCTATCCTCCTTCTTTAGATTAATTGCTTGAATATGACAAAAGACGCCTGAGTTCATTTTGTGAACTCAGGCGTCTGTGCCTTATGCATCAATTTTAGATGGACAATTTTCAAAAGTCAATAGCTTTAACAAACAAAATTTGCAAAAATATTAACGTTACATTGCAAAATTATGAAAACTATTGATAAATATTTATAAATATGATAAAAAAATAACATTAAATTCAAAACTGGTAGAAATATGCTGCGTAGAAATAGACATAAATGATATAACGATATTCCGAAATGGAAGAACACTTTGTTGACTAATTTAAGATATTTATATTGTTATTCTAGTATATTTATAAAGCATTTACACAATTGTGGAAAACGACCTTCCTTGACGATGATAGTGTAATTTAAGTATAATTAAAAGTAGTGTACTAAAACTTCGATAGGAAGTGAGAAAAATAATAAAACGCCGAATTCCATTTTTGGAAACGGGGGAACCATTATTGGGGTTAATCCTATTAGGAAGGGCAAATTCTTCTTTCTGTCCTAACCCGTCAGCTAACTTCGTAGGCTTAGAAAGAGGAGGAAAACAATGGAAAAAATAAGAATAGGTCTTTTGGGTTTTGGGAAAACGGGAAAGCTTGTCGCAAATGAATTTATTAAGGATGAGGCATTTTCTTTGTCGTGGGTAGTTAGAAAAACTGCTACAGATCACCATGATTATGCTAGCCGCGTACTAGGGTACGAATACGATTGCGGAAAATTATTTTCTGTGGAAGAACTAGACCATAACTTTAGGATGGAAAATCCTGTTGATGCATTAGTGGATTTTTCCAGCTCAGATGGTGTACGTTTATACAAGAATATTATTGGTAAGAAAGTGCCGGTTATAACAGCAATTTCAAATTATGAACCTGCTGATTTGGATTTGCTCAATTCTATTGCAGAGCATGCACCTGTACTCTATTCGCCAAATATTACGTTAGGAATTAATGTACTTATGGTAGCGGCTCAGATTATTCAAAAAATTGCACCTCATGCCGATATTGAAATAGTCGAAGAACATTTTAAAGCAAAAAGCGAAGTATCCGGTACTGCGAAAAGAATAGCGGGAGTACTTGATCTAAACCCGAAAACACACATAAATTCTATACGAGTTGGCGGAATAGTAGGACGCCATGAGATAATTTTTGGTTTGCCAAACCAAACTATAAGATTGTCGCATGAGAGTATTAGTCGTGCTGCTTTTGGTCAAGGAGCGATTTTTGCGGCAAAAGCAATACTGGGAAAGCCCCCTGGTATGTATACGATGGAAAATATTATTGCAAAGATGTTTGAACAAAACATACCTGTTTATTAAATTTAAATACATTTTACATTTTTGCAATAAAAAGTGTTGACAGTGATAAATCGTGGTGATAGACTAATAACAACTTAATAATACCTAAACAAACCGTTGAGGTGGAGATAACGCCGAAATATGCGCTTACAGAGAGTCCGGGTAGCTGGGAGCCGGATAGAGATGCAGTTCGACAAATGGACCACCGAGGGTGCGGTCAAATCGATGAAAATCGAGAGTATTCCGCAACGTAGCATCTGCGTTATTGATGAGGAATGTGTTGGCATTCTGCGTAAGTGTATGGGAGTAATCCCATAAAACAAGGTGGTACCGCAGGTTTATACACCTGTCCTTGCATAAGGACAGGTGTTTTTTATTTAAACCGACGCTTATATTTTAGGCGGTTGCGCTACTCAAATTGCTAAATGCCAAGACGTGTTTACGTAATTTGAGTAGCGTAACCGTCTATTTTTATACAGTCGTGAGGAGGGAATAAATTGTTAAATTTAGCGTTAGAAGAAGTAAAAAAATATGAAAAAGACTTCACTGCCGTGCCGGTATGTGCAGAAGTTTTCGCCGACATGATGACACCAATCAGCTTCTTAAATTCTGTGAGGGAAAGCAGCAATAATTACTTTCTGCTGGAGAGTGTTGAGGGCGGTGAAAAATGGGGACGTTATTCCTTCATCGGCTATGACCCGATAGTGCGCATTGTCGCTAAGGATAATGCGATGGAAGTAAAGAATACAGCCGCTGTTAAATTTACCAGTGATAATCCGGTCGACTGTTTGAGGGAAGTACTTGCTGAATATAAAGTGCCGAAGTTAAATAACCTTCCGCCTTTCACCGGTGGTTTCGTCGGTTACTTCGCCTATGAATTCTTCAAATACTGCGAACCTGATTTCAAGTTTTCGGCTGACAAAAAAACGGAGTTTCCTGATTTTGATCTGATGCTGTTTGACAAAGTAATTGCATTCGATCACTTGAAACAAAAAATATTCATCATCGTTAATGTCAAAACTGACCATTTGGAGGTCAACTATCGTAAAGCCGAAAGGGAGATTGAGCAAATAAAGCAGATGCTGAAGAAAGCTGGAACTTATCCCGAATTCATACCTGCCAAGCTTGGCGATATGGTACCAAATATGAATAAGGAAGACTATATGGCGATGGTAGAAAAAGGCAAGCAGTATATCAAAGCAGGCGACATTTTCCAGGTCGTACTCAGTCAGCAGTTTACCGCAGATTATGATCAAAGCCTCTTCAATGTCTACCGGATTTTGCGCACCACCAATCCTTCCCAATACATGGTTCTTATCAAGAATGATGATGTGGAAATAGCAGGCAGTTCACCGGAAACCTTGGTGAAAATAAATGACAAAGAGATAACGACAATGCCGATTGCCGGAACCAGACCAAGAGGTGCTACAGAAGCAGAAGACCTAAGATTGGAAGAAGAACTGCTGGCTGACGAAAAAGAAATTGCCGAACACAACATGCTGGTCGATTTAGGCAGAAACGATGTGGGCCGTGTCAGCAGGTTTGGTACGGTAAAGGTTCTGGATTACAAAAAAGTCAGTCGTTTCTCTCACGTCATGCATATTACGACGAGGGTGACCGGCAAGATGATGAATGATAAAGATAATCTCGACGCACTTTGCTCCATCTTCCCGGCAGGCACGTTGTCAGGGGCACCGAAGATCAGGGCTTGTGAAATTATTGATGAGTTGGAACCAACAGCGCGCGGACCTTATGGTGGCGGCATGGGCTACATTGATTTTTCAGGTAACCTTGACGTTTGTATAACAATCAGAACGATGGTTAAGCGGGCAAACAAAGTTTATGTACAGGCCGGTGCAGGCATCGTCGCTGACTCCGTACCGGAAAACGAGTATCAGGAATGTATGAATAAAGCAGGAGCAGTATTCCAGGCCTTACGAGAAACAACCAAGGCAAGATAAGGAGGAAGCGGAAAATGATTTTGATCATAGACAATTACGATAGTTTCACCTTTAACCTTTATCAGTTTGTCGGCAGTATCAATCAGGATGTACTGGTAAAGCGCAATGACAAGATAACGGTAGAAGAAATTGCTGAACTTAAACCTTCCCACATTATCCTCTCTCCCGGACCGGGTTATCCTAAAGACGCTGGGATTTGTGAAGAAGTACTGCAAAACTTAAAAGAGAGCTTCCCAATCATGGGAGTTTGTCTGGGGCATCAGGCTATCGGCGAAGTTTTCGGCGGCACAGTCGTCCCGGCACCGCAGCTAGTACATGGTAAGCAGAGCAAAATCAAGATAAAAGGCAAATGCAAATTAGTTGAAGGGCTGCATGAAAGTTTTCTGGCAGCAAGATACCATTCGCTGGTCGTAGAAAAAGAAGGGTTGCCTGAGGAACTTATCGTTGCCGCAGAAACCGAAGATGGCGAAATCATGGCAGTCAAACATAGGGATTACGAAGTCTACGGAGTACAGTTTCATCCGGAATCCATCATGACGCCAGATGGTATGCAAATTATAAAAAATTTCTTGAGTATAGGAGTTGAACAATAATGATCTCACAAGCTATCAACAAATTATCAGCAGGAAATGATCTTTCAATGGTAGAAACAACCGACTCTATGCGACAGATTATGAATGGTGAAGCAACAAATGCACAAATTGCGGCGTTTCTGACAGCAATGCATATTAAGGGCGAAACTATAGATGAAATAACGGCCTGTGCCATGGTTCTTAGGGAAAAGTGCACGAAGATCGTACCGAACAAAGAAGCACTTGATATAGTTGGCACTGGCGGCGACAAGTCCAATACCTTCAATATTTCTACTACCAGCTCAGTTGTTATAGCGGCTGGCGGCGTACCTATTGCTAAACATGGCAACCGTTCAATGTCGAGTAAATGCGGTGCGGCTGATGTGCTGGAAGCTTTGGGTGTCAATATCAGTGTTGAACCGGAAAAGAGTCAGGAAGTATTGGAAAAAGCTGGCATCTGCTTCCTGTTTGCTCAAAAGTATCACGCCTCCATGCGTTTTGCCGGCCCGGTCCGGAAAGAAATTGGGATACCAACCGTTTTCAACTATATCGGACCTTTGTCCAACCCTGCTCTGGCCAAGATGCAGCTGATGGGTGTCTATGATGCGAAGCTGGTTGAACCACTGGCCAAAGTATTGGTTAATCTCGGACTAAGACGTGGTATGGTAGTATATGGTAATGGGATTGATGAAGCAACTCTGACAGGTCCTACTATGATTTGTGAATTCAATGATGGCGTAACGAAAACATATACCATTACGCCTGAGGAAGTTGGACTCAAACGCTGTGAATTAAAGGATCTTCTTGGCGGCGTGGCTGAAGAGAATGCTGAAATAACCAGAAACATTTTAAGCGGCAAGGAACGCGGACCAAAGAGAGACGCAGTACTTTTGAATGCAGGTTTATCACTGTATATCGGCGGCAAGGCGGCTGCCATTACCGAAGGAATTCAGATGGCGGCGCAACTCATTGACAGCGGCAAAGCGAAAGCGAAGCTTGATGAGTTCGTTGCCCTTACCAATCAATAAGCGAGGGAAGACTATGATACTGGATAAGCTGGCTGCTGAAGCGCGTAAGCGTGTGGCCATTCTCAAAAATCAAAAATCGTTGGACATGATTAAAAGTGAAGCGCAAGCTTTGCCCAAAGGCAATTTTGTTTTTGAAAAAGCACTCAGACGGAACGACATATCTTTTATTACAGAGGTTAAAAAGGCGTCACCGTCCAAAGGTCTGATTGCTGAAGACTTCGAATATATAAGGATTGCCAAAGAATATGAAACAGCGGGAGCTGCGGCAATCTCGGTGCTCACGGAGCCGACCGCCTTTTTGGGTTGTGACCAATATTTGAAAGACATTCGCAAGGTAGTTGGCATACCACTTCTGCGTAATGATTTTACAGTAGATGAATATCAGATTTATGAAGCCAAGACCATTGGCGCTGATGCTGTCCTTTTGATTTGTGCTTTGCTTGATACAGAAACAATCAGAAAATATCTGGCAATTTGCGACGAACTTGGGCTGTCTGCTTTGGTAGAAGCGCATGATGCCGAGGAAGTAAAAAGTGCTTTGCAGGGCGGTGCAAGAGTAATCGGCGTTAATAACCGCAACCTTAAAGATTTTACGGTTGACTTGCAGAACAGTGTTAATTTGCGCACACTGGTGCCGGAAAATATCATTTTTGTTTCAGAAAGCGGGATTAAAACACCAAGTGATGTAGCCATCTTGCGCAAAAATGGTACCGATGCGGTATTGATTGGGGAAACGTTGATGCGCAGCAATGATATTTCCGGGGAAATAAGCAAATTGCGTGGCGAGGTTTAAAGCTATGACAAAGATTAAGATATGCGGTTTGACCAGAACAGAAGATATAGAGATGGTAAATGAATTTTTGCCGGATTATATCGGTTTTGTTTTCGCCAAAAGCAGACGCCAGGTTTCAGCCGAGCAGGCAAAAGAGTTGAAGAATAAGTTAAGACCTGCAATAAAAGCAGTAGGAGTTTTTGTTAATGAGAAGCCGGAAAACATTGCGGAAATCGCTAATCAAGGTATCATTGATTTAATTCAGATACATGGCGATGAAGATGCTGCGTATTGTGCGCAGCTGCGAAAACTCACACAGGCACCAATCATTAAAGTTGTGAGGGTCGAGCGCGAAGATGATTTTGCTGGTATTGAAGCATTTGACTGTGACTATTATTTGTTTGATACTTTAAGCAGTAAAGACTATGGTGGCACAGGAAAAGCTTTTGATCACAGCCTCCTATATAACAAGGAAATAAAGAAACCGTTCTTTGTGGCTGGCGGCCTGAACCAGGACAATGTAGCAGCAGTAATTGAAGTGATAAAACCTTTCGGAGTTGATACTTCGGGCGGAGTGGAAACAGACGGAATCAAGGACGTTAATAAAATCAAAGAGTTTACAAAACAGGGAAGGATAGTGGGAAAGAATGACTAAAGGCAGATATGGTATTCACGGCGGGCAGTACTTGCCGGAAACCTTGATGAATGCGGTTCTGGAACTGGAACAGGCATACGAAAAATATAAGAATGATCCAACATTTCTAGAGGAGCTGCAGGCTCTTTACAGCGATTATGCCAACAGGCCTTCGATGCTGTATTATGCGGAAAAGATGACCAAAGACCTTGGCGGTGCCAAGATTTACCTGAAACGCGAAGATCTAAATCATACCGGTTCTCACAAAATCAACAATGTTCTGGGGCAGGTACTGCTTGCGAAAAAGATGGGCAAGAAGAGAGTTATCGCTGAAACAGGTGCCGGTCAGCACGGCGTAGCAACTGCAACCGTTGCCGCCTTGATGGACATGGAGTGCGTTGTTTATATGGGCAAGGAAGATACAGAACGTCAGGCTCTGAATGTTTTCAGGATGGAACTGCTGGGAGCGAAAGTTGTACCGGTGGAAACAGGAACTAAGACATTGAAGGATGCCGTTAATGAAGCTATGAGAGTATGGACTTCTCGTATTGATGACACGTTTTATGTCTTGGGTTCTGTTATGGGACCACATCCCTATCCGGAAATGGTGCGTGATTTTCAGCGCGTTATCGGTAAAGAAGTAAAAAAACAAATGCTCGCCAAAGAAGGCAGATTGCCTGATGTCGTAATGGCCTGTGTCGGTGGCGGCAGTAATGCGATGGGGTTATTCTATGACTTTATTGAGGATAAAGAGGTTCGTCTTATCGGCGTTGAAGCCGCAGGCCGTGGTGTTGATACGGAGGAAACAGCCGCGACAATTTCCCGTGGAAGCCTTGGTATCTTTCACGGGATGAAATCGTATTTCCTGCAGGATAATTACGGACAGATTGCACCGGTTTATTCTATTTCGGCTGGTCTTGATTACCCAGGGATAGGACCTGAACACGCTTATCTGCATGACAGCGGACGTGCTGAATATGTACCTGCTACTGACGACGAATCCGTGGCCGCTTTTAGTTATCTTTCAAAAACAGAAGGTATTATTCCGGCAATAGAAAGTGCCCATGCGGTTGCCTATGCTATGAAGCTTGCTCCGACCATGGACAAGGATAAGATAATCGTAATTAACCTTTCCGGCAGGGGAGATAAAGACGTGGCAGCTATAGCCAGGTATATGGGGGTTGATCTTCATGAGTAAAATTGCTAAGGCTTTTCAAGATAATCCGAAGGCATTTATTTCTTTCGTGACAGCTGGTGATCCTTCACTGGCAAAGACAAAAGAACTTATCCTGGCACTGGAGAAAGCAGGTTCCGCTATTGTCGAAATAGGGATACCTTTTTCCGACCCGGTGGCAGAAGGGGAAGTAATCCAAAGAGCTAACATCAGAGCTTTAGCCGGCGGCTGCACTACGGACAAAATTTTTGATATGCTGGCTGACTTAAGAAAAACTTCACAGGTGCCGATTGTTTTTCTTACTTATGTCAATCCGATCTTTACCTATGGCCGTGATAAATTTTTTGCCAAATGCCAGGAAGTTGGCGTTGATGGCGTTATAGTTCCTGACGTGCCTTTCGAGGAAAAAGGTGAACTGGTTGATTATTGCAGAAAGTACGGCGTTGATTTGATTTCGTTGATTGCACAGACTTCCGACCAGCGGATCCAAATGATAGCCAAGGAAGCTATGGGCTATATTTATCTGGTATCATCTCTCGGCGTTACCGGCGTTCGCAGTAATATAACTACTGATATCGGCGCCATTGTAAAGAAAATCAGAGAAGCAAGTGATAAGCCGGTAGCTGTAGGGTTCGGTATTTCTACGCCTCAGCAGGCAAAAGAAATGGCTGCTTTGAGTGATGGCGCCATTGTTGGCAGCGCGATAGTGAAAATCATTGAAAAATATGGCGATGACTGCGTCGGACCTGTTTATGAGTATGCTAAAGAAATGACCGAAGCAGTAAAATAGCAGTAGATAAAAGTAAAGTGGGCTCCATCTTTCAAGATGGAGCCCACTTTACTTTTATCTCAGGTTCTTAATTCGAAATGGTTGCGAGTGAATGCCAATAAGCCTTCCTGCTGCAGTTTGCTTAATTCATTGGACATGGCACTGCTGTCAACAGCCAGATAATCAGCCAGCTCCTGGCGGCTGAGTGGTATATCGAAAACATGGCTTTTAGCTTCTATGGCTTGTGCGGATAAAAAAGAAAGCAGTTTTTCGCGGGTTGAACGTTTCATAAGATGTTCAATCTTTTGCGTGAGCATCACATTTTTGCCTGCAAGAATCAACATCATATTCTGAATAAGTTTGTTATAGGAAGTACAAGCTACACCTGTATCAACAAGAATGCGTTTGTAATCAATGAATAATATCTCGCATTTTTCGCTCGCTAAGACACCAACCGGCATTTTTTCTGTCTGGGCACAGGTGAAGGCTTCACCAAAAATATCGCCGACACCAAGTTTGGCAAGCATAGAGCGGTTACCCCAGAAGTCTTCCTTAATGATGACTACGCTGCCGGCAAGGATGATGCCCACGGTAGGTGTACCGTCTTCTAAAGAAAAAATGAAGGAATTTTTTTCATAGGCAGTTTGTCTGGCAGCAAGAAAACTAAGGGCTGAATTAATTTCGTCTTCCTCCATATTTCTGAACAAAGGAGTCTTCTTTAATATCCCCATTAAAATTTTCACAATATTCTTTCTCCTATCGAACTGCTTTGTTGTAAAAACAACATACTTTCTAGCGAAAGTATATTAGAATGAACTCAAGAAGTCAAGATAAAGTAAATTTGAAAATAGATAAAAAAGGATGGGGAAAAAATGGCTCTTAGAAAAATAATCAAAATTGATGAAGAGAAATGCAATGGCTGCGGCCTTTGCGTTGATGCTTGTCAGGAAGGCGCCATTGTTCTTGTAGGCGACAAGGCAAGACTCGTGCGTGACGACTATTGCGATGGCCTGGGTAATTGCCTGCCGGCGTGTCCTACTAATGCAATTAGCTTCGAAGTCAGAGAAGCAGCAGAGTTTGATGAAGAAGCAGTAAAAGAGCATATGGCAAAAAATGCGGCTCCAGTTAGCGGCTGCCCGGGTTGTCAGGTGCAAAGCATTGAAAAGAAGGAAAGCGTGAGCGTGGCGTCGAACTCTTCCACAAGTGAACTGAGACAATGGCCGGTGCAGATTAAGCTGGTTCCGGTAAACGCTCCTTATTTCAAAAATGCCAGACTTTTGGTTGCAGCAGACTGTACTGCCTTTGCTTATGGTAATTTCCACCAAAAATTTATGCGTAATCATGTCACACTGATTGGCTGTCCTAAGCTGGATATGGTCAATTACAGTGAAAAACTTACTGAGATACTCAAATATAATGATATCAAGAGTGTTACGGTAACCAGGATGGAAGTGCCTTGCTGCGGCGGCATTGAAGCTGCTGTCAAAACAGCCTTGCAAAACAGTGGCAAAATGATTCCTTGGCAGGTTGTGACAATTTCGACAGAAGGCGAGATTCTGGAAGACTGATTTATTTGGCAAGGTAGGCTGTAAAAAGCCTATAAATAAAAGAAACAGAGGAGAGATGAGACAATGAAAGATATGTTTTGTTTTCAATGTGAACAAACGGCAGGTAGTGTAGGTTGCATGGGTAAAGCTGGAGTCTGCGGCAAACAAGCCAGTACTGCTAATTTGCAAGATGATCTTACAGGAGCAATGATTGGTTTGGCACAAGTTGCTGAGCTAAGCAAACCGACTGATTCTACAACTAAAGTTATGCTTGAAGGTTTATTTACAACCATTACTAATGTAAACTTTGATGATGAAGTATTACAAAAAAGAATCGCTGATGTGCATCGCGAAAAAGCATTGCTCGGTGCTCAAGTTGATTTCCCTGACTATAAAATGTGGGATCTTTGGGATGCCAATGAAGATGTCCGCTCACTTAAATCACTTATTTTACTAGGCCTGCGTGGCGTAGCTGCTTACGCTTATCATGCCTGGATGCTCGGCTATAAAGATGAAGAAGTTAATGCTTTCTTCTACAAAGGTATGGCAGCTCTTGCTAATAAAGATAAAGCAGAAGATTTATTACCTTTGGTCATGGAAACTGGCCGCATCAACTTCAAGTGTATGGAGATGCTCGATAAGGCTAACACAGAATCTTATGGCACACCAGTTCCGACTACTGTACCTTTGATGGTTGAAAAAGGACCATTCATCGTTGTGACAGGACATGATCTGAAAGATTTGCATACGCTGCTTGAACAAACAAAAGATAAAGGTATTAACATCTATACCCACGGCGAAATGCTTCCATGTCATGCTTATCCGAAACTGAAGGCATATCCGCATCTGAAAGGCAACTTTGGTACTGCCTGGCAAAACCAGCAAAAAGAATTTGCTAACCTGCCGGCACCTATTCTCTTTACCACTAACTGCCTGATGCCGGTTAAAGACAGCTACAGAGATCGTGTATTTACGACTGAAGTAGTAGCATACCCTGGCATGGTACATATTGATGACAATAAAGATTTTTCACCTGTTATTGCTAAAGCTCTTGAACTTGGCGGTTATGCGGAAGATCATCCGATGACCGGTATCAACGGCGGTACTCAGGTAACTACCGGCTTCGGTCATGGGACTGTCATGTCTGTAGCAGGCACTGTTATTGATGCTGTTAAAGCTGGTGCAATTAAACATTTCTTCCTGGTAGGCGGCTGCGATGGCGCAAAACCTGGTCGTAACTATTACACAGAATTTGTTAAACAGACTCCTCAAGATACCGTTATTCTGACCCTTGCTTGCGGTAAATATCGTTTCAATGACCTTGATCTTGGCACAATCGGTGGCTTGCCGCGTATTATGGACATGGGCCAATGTAACGACGCTTACAGCGCAATTAAAGTAGCAGTTGCTTTGTCTGAAGCCTTCGGCTGCAGCGTTAACGAGCTGCCATTGTCGATGGTACTTTCCTGGTACGAACAAAAAGCAGTCTGCATTTTGTTGACCTTGCTGCACTTAGGTATCAAGAACATCTACCTTGGACCAACGTTGCCGGCCTTTGTATCACCAAACATCCTGAAATTCTTGGTAGAAAACTACAATATTACTCCAATTAGCACTCCAGAAGCAGACCTCAAAAAAATCCTGGGCTAATAATAAAAAAGAACGCCGCTGATTTTTAAAAATCAGCGGCATTTGTTTATTTGTTGCCAAATATTTCTATCAGCAGCATTATGATGAAGAAAGCTGCTAAATAGGGGAGGATTTTCCTGCCCCAGCATTTGTTTTGGGAGCTGCATTGGCAATTATTTTCGTTGTTCTTTTCAGACATGTTAAAAACCTCCTTTGAACAACAAGGTATTAAAAGTACCTTTATTAAAATCAGTATATCATGCAATGCGTATTATAATTGGAAATTTTGTGGAAACAATTTCGAGTTAGCGATAGTAAATTAATCATATGGAATTTACACTTTTTGAAGGAATTCATTAGATAAATATACGGCAAAACAAAAAAACCAAACGTCTCCTGCAAAGGGATAATTACTGCATAACAAAAGTTACAGTTACTGTTTGCGCTTAAACAATACTGGAAAATCACATAATTGTCACAATATTTCGCAAAATCATATTGCATTTGTAATGGTTTTCGTTTATAATAAAACCATAAAGAGGCTATACATGAATAAGTTGTGGGTTCGGAAATCAAACCGAGAGGCAAGATGGAAGAGTGCTCACACTTACATGTACAAAGGGCCGCAAGGCCCTTTATAAATTAACGACAACACCTAGCGAGAGCCTGTCAAGATGTGGTCTCTGGATACTTCGTAAAACGGTCGAGAGATTGGTGAGAGGTAAATAGTAGTCCGCAGTTGCTTGGCAAAACCCATCGGTAAACTTTTCAGTGATTAGTACAACTTAAGTGCTTCGAAACGGTCAAAGATCGATTTGGTGAACGCAAGTCCAAGGTCATATGAAAACTAACGGAAAGGGGCTCAAAGATTTGTAAATTCTCTAGGTATTCGAAGTAATTTTTTGAATTACCAAGAGTAAAGAGAGAGTCCGCAATCTAAGGCAGATGCAATCGCAGAGGGTGTCGGTGATGTGACCACGCTATTAAAACGTGAGGTGGTCGTAAGACTGTAAAGGTTGTTAAGGATCGCACGGATGTGGTCATATCGAAAGAGGGCAGAATCGTAAAAGATTCTGCCCTCGCTTTGTTTTTGTGCGCTTTATTTTATATGGTGTTTCGTTGATGGGGCAATTTAACCTAATATTAATTTGTTAAGTAATGCCAGTGGTTGTATAATGAAGGCAAAATGTAAATAATGACGAGGTTAAAATGAAAGAACTAGAGGTTGTTGCTGGTATTGTCATTTGTGATGATGAAATTTTGTGTATGCAAAGAAACCAAGCAAAATACGATTATATTTCTTTTAAATTCGAATTTCCTGGCGGCAAAATCGAACCAGGTGAATCGCCAACTGAGGCGCCTAAAAGAGAATTGACTGAGGAACTTGAAATTTACAGATGCATAATAAAGTAAATGCGGAATGGATCGCTTCATTACAGATAGATCCAGATAAAGAAATCGATCCGAATTAGTTCGATGGTGAGGCTTTTGAAGATTTTTCTGAAGGATATGAATCACAAAGCGTTCCAAGAGCGTGAGTGGGGTGATTAGTGTAATGTGCGAACAACTAAGCCTTTTCGTTTCCAAGTTCATAGTCTAATCGGTTGTGGTAAAAACGCCGAAAAATTTTGGAGAACGCCGAAGTTTATGCGTTATCTCGATGGAACACATGTTATAATAGAACAAGATGTAGTTTAATATATGCTCTGGTGCAGAGTTGTTTGAAAGAGGGTGTCGAAGATGGCAGTTACCTATAAGAAGTTATTTAAGATTCTGATTGACCGAGATATGAAAAAGCAGGAGCTGGCAGATTTGGCAAAGATCAGTTCTGCTACAATTAGTAAGATGGCCAATGGCGAAAATGTTACCATGGAAGTGGTGGAGAAAGTTTGTCGCTCGTTGAATTGCACAGTGAATGAAATTTTGGAATTTATTGATTAAGTCCTGTTTGCGGGACATGTATTGGGTTAAATTTATATTTGAACAATTTTTTTATAATAGACGGACGATAAAAATGGTAAAGGAAAGATATGCTCTATGCCTAGTATTAAAAATAAAATTACATATTTGGACTTGTTCGCCGGTGCAGGTGGTTTATCCGAAGGATTTGCTGCTGTTGGATATCAACCAATTGCCCACGTTGAAATGGATGCTGAAGCATGTAATACATTAAAAACTCGAGAGAGCTATTACTATTTACATTCATTAGGAGCAAATTATAATTACATAGATTATCTGAAAGGGTCTATAGATAGATCGCAATTGTATCAAATGATTCCAGAAAGCATTTTGAATTCTGTGATTTGTGAAAAAATGGGCGATGATTCTATGCCATCAATTTTCCAAAAAATTGATGAAGCAATTAAAAGACGAAATGCTGATCATGTAGACATTATTTTAGGGGGGCCACCTTGCCAAGCTTATTCTGTTGCTGGAAGATCAAGAAAGTGCATGGATAATGATCCAAGAAATACTCTGTATAAATTGTATTTTAAGGCAATTGAACGTTATCGACCATCTATGTTTGTCTTTGAAAATGTTCCGGGATTATTTACTGCAGGTGGAGGATCATATCTTGAAGCAATTACTTCCGGCTTTAGAGATCGTGGGTATGAACTAGACTATCATATTTTGAATGCCTCTGATTATGGTGTACTTCAAAACAGAAAGCGCATTATATTGATTGGATGGAAAAATGGAAGCGGGCATAGGTATCCTAACCTTCGAAAAATTGAGAAAGCATACTCTGTGTCCGATATATTAAACGATTTACCTCCTGTAGAACCTCGGGCGTCATCAGATGAATACACTACGCACGCAATAAATGAATATCTTCATGATACCGGCATTCGCTCAAAAAACGATATTTTGACTTGGCATGTTGCACGCAGCAATCTCGACAGGGACAGAGAAGTTTATCGTAAAGCTATTGAAGCATGGAATGATGGACATAAGCGTTTAAAATATACTGATTTGCCAGAAGAACTTACTACGCATAATAACAGAACAAGCTTCTTGGATCGGTTTAAAGTTGTTGCCGGAGATTTGCCTGCATCACATACTATGGTGGCTCACATTTCAAAGGATGGTCATTATTACATACATCCTGATATCAAGCAGGCGAGATCAATAACCGTTAGAGAAGCCGCCAGAATTCAATCTTTTCCGGATAATTTCTATTTTGAAGGCTCACGAACTGCCGCATTTAGACAAATAGGCAATGCAGTACCGCCACTTTTAGCAAGAACTATTGCCGAGGCACTTTTGAACCAGTTCGAGGAGGAGTAGCAGATGGCAAATGATAAATCAATAGATGAGTTTTATAAGGATTTCAGAGAAGAAATTCTGATGTCCGCTGATATGGATACCAGTGGATGGACTACAGAAGATTTCTTTACAAACGTTATGTTGGAATATCTTGAAGAAGCTGGTGAAGTAACAGATCCCATTATGTGTCCTTTTAGAAGTCATGGACTGCAACTTAATGCATATGCAATTGCTGATGATTATTCTAGCTTAGATATTTTTGTGGGGCTGTATTCTGACAATGAGTCTCCAAAATCTGTTTCGCAAACAGAGATAGATGCGGCCATTAAAAGAACAATTCAGTTGTATCAGAAAGCAATTAATGATTTGTACACATCATTTGAAAAAGATAATGATACTTATGAGTTTGCAATTACAGTTAATAAGCAAAAAGAGCAAATAAAAACAGTTCGTATATGCGCATTGACTAATGGCTTGGTGAAACCAATCCCTTTTAAAAACATTACCGTAGGTGGTGCTGAAATATCTTTTGTGATTTGGGATATTGATCGTCTTTATCGTTGTGTCACTTCTGGAAAAATGCGTGAGACAATAGAAATTGACTTTAGTGATAAATTCGGGTTTACCATACCGTGTATAGAAAATAGCACTAGCGATAAGTGCAGTGTTTACTTAGCCATTGTAAGTGGTGAATTATTGGCTGCCCTATATGATGAATATCGCGATCGATTGCTTGAAAAAAACGTCAGATCGTTCCTGCAAGTCAAAGGTGCCGTAAATAAAGGTATTCGTGATACATTGCGCGATGAACCAGATATGTTTTTGGCATACAACAATGGAATTTCTGTTACTGCTGAAAGCGTAGAGATTGTTGGTGATGAAAATGGAAAATCTTCCATCAAACGAGTCAGAGATATGCAAATTGTAAACGGCGGACAAACAACAGCCTCCATTTTTAATGCAAATAAAGATAGAAAAGTTGCTGCTGATCTATCAAAAGTATTCGTTCAGATGAAATTATCGGTTATTACCTCACCGGATAATATGGATGAAATTGTTCCGAGGATTTCTGCATTTGCGAATACTCAGAATAAAGTTCAAGTTGCGGATTTCTCGGCCAATGATCCATATCATAGAAGAATTGAAGAACTCTCGCGTACAATATGGGCACCCGCTCAAGGTGGCATGAAACCGATGAACTGGTTTTATGAAAGAGCTCGCGGACAGTATGCAGACATGCTTTCGAGAGAGACCACCGCTTTGCGAAGAAAACAGTTCAAAGAAACACATCCTGTTTTTACAAAAACAGATCTGGCAAAATACGAAAACACTTGGGATCAGTTACCTTATCATGTTAGCGAAGGTGCGCAGAAAAACTTCCGCAGATTCACATTAAGACTAAGCGAACGAAGCATGGCATTGCCAGATGAGAAGTATTACCAAAATCTTGTCGCTAAAGCTATTTTGTTCAGAAGAACAGAAAAACTGGTTCAACAGCAACAGTATGGCGGATATCGTGCCAATATCGTTACATATACTCTTGCATTCCTTTCATACAAAACTGCTCAGCGAATTGATCTGGATCGCATATGGAAGGAACAGGGCTTAACTACTACACTTGAGAACGAAATAGTACAGGTTTCTCAATTTGTTCATGCAGAAATAACAAATCCTCTTGGTGGAGCAAATGTAGGAGAATGGTGTAAAAAGGAAAAATGCTGGACAAGCATTAGAGATCATGCCTATTCAGTATCTGCCGAACTCGAAAGCGAGTTGGTTGCTGCTGGCTACACTTCATCTAAGCCTGTTCCAAAGAGTAGCATTGACTCACTCACTGATGAAGAGCAGAAGATTATTGATGAGGCAGCGGCTGTTCCTGCAGAGAAATGGTTTGCACTTTCTCGATGGGCTAAGGAAACCAATAATTTCCAACCGTGGCTTAGAAGTATGCTTTTCTCCGTCGGATCCTTAGCTGGACGGGGGCGTAAACCCAGCATAAAACAGTCTATACAAGCATTGAAAGCATTAAAAAAGGCAGAGGACAAGGGATTTGTTTCTGAATAAGAAGAGTTAGGGAGGACCTTGCAATGATTGAATGGAATGATTATTTAGCTAATCTTCTTTCTGCTGATAAAGAATTTGAAAGTTTAACTTTTTCTCTTGAAAATAGTTGCTCGACTTCTAGTATTCCTCCTATTGTCAAAGCAAGTGTTATAATGCTTGAAAAAATGATTGAGAAACAGGGCAAACGTAACGTGGTGGTTTTTCCTGATAATCAATCAATCTCAATTTTTATATTGATGATGCTTTTTCACAACATATACTCCGGCAAGATAAAAAGCAACTATAATCCCACTAACTTTTCAGTCGGAGAACGCTTAAAAGTTGGCAATGCTGTAGTTGAGTATCTTGGTGCGGAAATTAGAGAAGGTAATCAATGTATTATTATTAAGTTAGCTGATTGCATCAGCAGTGCACCTATGAAGTATTTACCAATTTTTCAGAAAGCAAATACTAATAGGCGATTGAGCAAATATAAGCAATATTTTGAAGCCAAAGAACTGGCAAGTAAAGGAATTGATCTTTCAACAAAAAATACTCATGCTTATCTAATCAATGTAGCAAAAATGAAAACACATATGGACAGCTCTATTTTTGCGATGACTTCTGTTGCAGGAGCGAAGGAGCAGGTATCCACTTGTCGAATATGTGGCAAGAAGGTTACTGATATTTTCTTTGTTGGACAGTGTGACTATAAAGGCAATATCAGTAATATTGGCCCTGGCCAATTGGCAGGTATACCTGCAATTGTCTTTGCTTCAGATTTATACTCAATTAATGAAGCTGCTGAAAATCACAAGCCTATCCAGTCAATTATCATTGATGGCTCCAATGCTGGATGGTTAAATCAGTTAGATGCATTGGATGGACTGCTTAATCTTGAGGTTCCTGTTGTATGTATTACGGACGTAGTAAATTCATTCGAACTTGAACAATTATCAATAAGAGGTTTTAACATATGGAGATGGGACAGTGATAGTATCACGGACCAACTTTATGGAACAACACCACTATCCTCTGACCAGAAAATAAGAAATTGTGCCAAGCAAAACGTGCAATATCTAAAAATCACTGGAGATGAGATCAGTGATGTGATGCAATCCTTGGCAAAGTACAGAAAAGAAATAGAAACGCAGTCTATACAATTGATGAAGTTATTTGAAAAGCTCAATTCTCTGACATTTGCTGCATTGCGTGCGACCGTACCTTTCTTCGATGTGGAACTTAATTTGGCCCAACAAACACTTACAGAATGCGATGCTATTCTTCAAAAAGAATGTTCATATATCGATAAAGTGACATATATGGATTATGCTAATGCTATTACTGTATTAAAAAAGATATATTCAGCAAAGTATATTCTGCAAAAAGTGGAAGTAATAAAAAGATATCTGCAAGAACATAATATCCCTAAAGTATATTTGGTTGTTCCCGAGAAAGCATCAAAACCACGAATTCAAAATTTTTGGACAAATTGGTGCCTGCAACATTTTGTTAAAACAAAGATCATAGTAATACTTCCTTCGGAATATTATGCAGTATCAACTACTGATGTGGATACAACAATTATTTGTGGATGGATGAAACGTGCAATTATGCGCAAGATTATTTTTAGCTACAACACTAGTCAATATATTGTTATGTTGTACGAATATGAGAACCGATGGAAAAATTATGATGCGAGAAAATGGACGAAAGCCCTGGATAATACTGGAAATAAAAGAATAATTGAAAAATCATTTAGTTCTGATCTTCTTGAGGTTTCGACAATTAAATATGAAAAAACTACACCGGCAGCTAAAACAGAAGACAACTCGGATGAATTGGGTGAAATAGAATTGGTTCTCCGGGAGAATAAATTCCGCCAGTATGTTAATGGAGGAATACATTCTGGAAGTGAATTGGTTTCTGCTATTCCGATTAGTTTTGTTGGTGGGTACTTGGCATTTTATCGTATTGGCCATAAAGTCATATCTGTCACAAAGATCATACTTGCTGACTCCGAAAAGATTGAAAGCAAATTGCCATATGAATTACAGACAGGTGATTTTATTGTCGTTCGTGAAGCAGATAAAGACTTAATTAAAGAAATAGCTGATGTGGCACTTTCAAATAGTGGAAAAATTGAAATGCGAGAGCTCGCAACCAAGTGGAGAGAAGCTTTGGAAATAGAGCTACTGTTCACAACGGTAGAAGATTTCTATGAAAAGCTGAAAAATGCTGGCTGTGATAAGGGATTACATACAGTCAGGCGTTGGATTGAGGATGAGGATGCAATTTCCCCTCATTCCAAAAGCGATTTGCAATTAATTGCAGAAGTCACACAGAATGAAATGCTTCTTGAATTACTTGATAAAATATTTGATGCTGCTCAAGAAGTGCGAAAAGCACATGTGTTAGCAGGAAGAAAATTATCTCACCAGTTAAAGGAAACTCTCGCTGCTGAGTTAAAAAAATATGGAGAAATTGATCCTTTCAATTTCTGGGAACCAATCAACATAGATGTCGACGGAATAGGAAATGTTAAGGTTCTCAAAATTATTGATATTGGTTCTGAAATTGAGATTAGTTCTGCTGATACCAATCGTTTAATAGAGGAATGAGGAAAAATTATGGCTCTTATGTTACCTTCGGCGATTTCACCTGATATAAAAAGCAATGCTGAAAAACGTATCTTTGAATGGTTTAAGGATGCTACTGATACAGATAATTGGATAGTTTTGCATTCATTGGGGATCTCTAATCACTGTAAGGTAATTCATGGAGAAACGGATTTTCTTGCTCTCATACCAGGCAAAGGTATATTTGCTCTTGAAGTAAAAGGAGGCCGTGTTAAGAGAGAACTTGGAAAATGGTCTTATATAAACAAATATGGGAATATTGATCAAAAAGTAAGGGGACCTTTTGATCAAGCTTGGGAGGGTATTTATAGCATCCGAACCTCAATTGAGACTAAATTAGATGCTAAACATCAGCATTTAAAACATGTAATGTTTGGCATTGGGGTGATGTTCCCGGACATTGACTACCTGTCTGTAGGTGTTGATGAAGAACCATGGCAGGTGTTTGATATTAGCGACGGGAAAGACGTTTGTGGATTTATTGAAAGAATTGCTCAGGGAGCATTAAACACAAGATGCAGACTAAATTATGGTGTTACTGAAACATCATTTCCTACGAGTGAAGATGTTATGTATCTTGCTGATTTGCTTAGGGGAGATTTTGATCAGGATGTACCTCTTCGTATTAAGCAAAAGTATACAGAAGCAGATTTATTGTCTTTAACAAATGAGCAGGCTTTGTGCATAGAACAGTTGGATGATAATTCAAAATGTTTGATCCGTGGAACAGCAGGAACTGGAAAAACATTACTTGCAATTGAAGCGGCAAAGCGTGCAGCAGCCAAGGGTGAAAAAGTAGCGTTATTCTGCTTTAACAAAGCTCTCGGAGAGTGGCTGGAAGATTATTTTTCATCAATACCCAATACCTTGAGGCCCGCATATGTTGGAACATTCCATAGTTATATGATAAGACTCCTGAAATCAAGAGGACAGATAATAGAAGTTCCAACCGACGCATACATAGACCAAGAGTTTTACAATAAAAAGCTTCCGGATATGGTCATAAAATCCTTGTCTGAGTTTCCATTAAGATATGACAGAATTATAATTGACGAGGCGCAGGACTTGATAACAGATACATATATGCAGGTGATGAATCATTGCATATATCAAGAATTATCTGACGGGAAATGGATAATGTTTGGAGATTTCTCGATGCAATCCATATATTCCAATGATATGACTGAATTCGACTATATTGAAAAAATTGAGAAATGGTCTTCTTTTGCATTATTCAAATTAAAGAAGAATTGCCGCAATACAAAAAAAATCTGCATTGATATTGAGAATATTGTTGGAATTCCGGAAAATGCAGCTTTTGAAGACCAGATTAACACACCATCGGTTGATCATATAATTTATTCCGACATGAACGACCAGAAGGATCGATTGGTTGAATTAATAAATGATTTGCTCAGTAAAAACATTAGTCGGAAAGACATAGTTGTTTTGTCACCTCGAAAACGAGCTGATTCTGTAGTCAGTCTGCTTGATGGAATAGTCGTAAAAAATTACTCGGTTAAAGAAGCTGGAAACATAACGTTTTCCACTATACAAGGGTACAAAGGCTTAGAAAGCTCAACAGTTATTATTACAGATATTGAAAGTTATGAAAATGAAAAACTGATTTATGTGGGGCTTAGCAGGGCAAGGTTCGACTTACACATATTTGAAACTCAGGCAGCTTCTGATGAGCGAACTCAATTGTTCTTTAAAAGGAGATTAGCAAATGGCAGATAATCGAAGAGAACAACTATTAGAACTGGTCGAAAGAGAGTTTATTGGTCCGGATCCAATAGACTGGGAAGGGTATAAGCAGTCAAATGGACAGGAAATACTGGTAAGTGATCCGCCAAGAACAAGATATATTGCAGGGATATTGTACCCACAAGAGCTGCCTGAAGAAGAAACTTCAGCCCTTGCTGAAGATGAACTTGATGAAGAAGCACAGACAACAGAGGAGAGAATTTCAGAAGAAAATTCCGCCCCGGTCTTAAAAACAACGAGTGAGTATCTGGAAGATGCTGAAGAACTGATTAACAGATCAAATGCATACAGACAGTCCGCAATTAGCATTACGGTGGCTATAAGTGACGATGACAACAT
Organism: Acholeplasmataceae bacterium; assembly: GCA_012517145.1. GTDB lineage: Bacteria > Bacillota > Negativicutes > Acidaminococcales > Acidaminococcaceae > RZYP01. The sequence goes on along the minus strand of JAAYVM010000016.1, from coordinate 25,910 downwards.
ACATGCTGAAGTATCAGCCGGTCAATATACATCACTTTCGATGACTGACTCCAAAACAGGAAAAAGTATGTCCAAATATTTACGAACCGCTATATTATGGGATAACGATGGGACAAATATCCTGCTTCCAACAACGGTAGCAGGAATTAACAAGATGCCTGTTGGTGACACTAATCTAAAATTTGATATTACCTATAGATATAGAAAAGACAATTATTCTATTTATACATTTACACTGGAAAATTCTATTGTTCGACCTGCAGCATTCAAAGATGACGAATGTTATTTTCAGGTTAAGTTTTGTTTGAAATCAGAAAAAGGTTTTTGCCCATTGCCTGATACTCAGCGAATAAATGCACAGGATGAAGATTACTTATCTAATAAGTTGTTGTATCGTGATGTGCGCAATTATGTGATTGGACATGGTTGCGCGGCAGATTGGGAAGACAACTCTGATAGAGTTACATGGATTCAGACGGCTACTTTTCCCACATATGAAGTTAAACCTATTGTTCCGGCAAATATTGATGGTGTGACTCTTGAAATGCTGAAATATGGACCTAATGGCGATTTTAGCAAGAATATCCAAGAATTGTACTTGATGTGCGATAAATACGAGGAATGGATTGAAAATAGGGAATTGGAAGCAGCGGGTCTCAATAAAAAATACTCAAGAACAGATTTAGAAAAAACTGCAGAAAGACACCTTGAGAACTGCAGAAAGTGCCTAAATCGTATGCGTGATGGTATTTCTTTATTGGAAAATAACATTAATGTGCGAATAGCTTTCCAATATATGAATCTTGTCATGCTTATGCAGCAGCTGCATTACAATCTTCCTCTTCAAAAGTGGGAGGAGGACAGCGGTGGAAATTTACATCTTGATAATATATTATTACAGCTACCTGATCCCTATAATTCAGAGACATGGTATGGAAATAAGAACAGATATGGGAAGTGGCGTCCTTTCCAGTTAGCTTTTGTTCTTATGAACCTCCAGTCTATGCTCAAGAGGGATTGTACAGAGAGAGATATTGTTGATTTAATTTGGTTCCCTACTGGCGGTGGCAAGACAGAAGCTTATCTTGGACTGTCGGCTTTTACTATTTTTATTAGGCGGTTAATGAATAAGGATGATTCTGGAACCGCCATTTTGATGCGTTATACTTTACGATTGCTCACAGCACAACAGTATGAACGAGCTTCGTCAATGATTTGTGCATGCGATATTGTTCGTAAGCAACATGAAGATTTATTTGGAAAGCCCAGAATAACAATCGGATTGTGGGTTGGAGTTGCGACTACTCCTAATAAAATGACGGAAGCAGTTACAAAATACGATGAATTATGCAAGAGAGAGAGCGAGAACCCTTTTGTCATTTTAAAGTGCCCTTGGTGTGGTGCTCAAATGGGACCTATCCAGAAAAAAAACGGAGCCAGGGAAATTAAAGGTTATTATAAAAAATCGGAAGCACGAAAAAAGAAAAGTATCATCTTTAAATGTTCAAATCCACTTTGCGACTTCTCAGATAAAGACAACCCTCTTCCGTTGTATGTAGTAGATGAAGCTGTTTACGATGCTACACCTACACTTTTGCTGGGCACAGTAGATAAATTTGCTATGCTCCCTTTCCGCCCGCAAGCACAGAAATTGTTCGGATATTATAATGGCGTGAAAATTACGTCTCCAGACTTGATTATACAGGACGAGTTGCATTTGATTTCAGGTCCGCTTGGTTCGATGGTGGGACATTATGAAACAATGATTAATGAGTTGTGCACTTTAGATGTGGACGGAAAGAAACTTCATCCTAAAATCATTGCGTCTACAGCTACTATTAGCCGAGCAAAAGAACAATGCCATGCTCTTTATGGATGTTCAAAAGAAAATGTATTTCAGTTCCCACCTTCAGGCTTAGATGCCGGAGATTCATTCTTTGCAAAAGAAGATAATAAGCAAAATGGACGAAAATATGTTGGTGTTTTGGCTACTGGTTCTTCGTCTGATGCAACGACATCTATCCGATTATTTGCATCTCTTTTATATGCGGCAAAAGAGTTACAAGTGGAATCAGAGGACAGACGCGATCCGTATTGGACTAATGTTGGATATTTTAATAGTATTCGTGAACTTGGTCAGGCAAGAACATGGATCCGCGCAGATATAGATCAACATCTTGATGTTATGTATAAGAGAAGACAGTATGACAAGGTGTATGAGCGCGAAGAGTATCATAAGCGAAGGAGGTATATTTGGAGAGAAGAGGAACTTACCAGCCGAATTCCGGGAGATAAGGTCACGGCAAGTCTTGCAAACCTAAATATTGCTTATGAAGGGAAAGACTATCATGACATTCACACGGATGAATATCCTATTGATGTATGCCTCGCAACCAATATGATTTCTGTTGGTTTGGATGTTCCAAGACTTGGACTTATGACTGTTGCCGGTCAGCCAAAGACTACTTCTGAATACATACAGGCAACCTCACGTGTAGGACGAAATTCAGGAGATGCTCCTGGTATTGTGTTTGTTTTATATCGTCCGGGGCGCCCCAGAGATAAATCTCATTATGAGCATTTTAAAGAATATCATTCTCGACTCTATTGCAGCGTAGAACCAACAAGTGTTACTCCATTCTCTGCACCAGTCAGAGAGCGTGCTTTACATGCAATTATGATAGGCATGATGAGACTAGTAAGTGACGATGCATACAATGAAGCACCCCCAAATATCCCGCCACAGTTAGTTTTGAATCATGTTGAACAAGTCATTAGGGATAGAATTGCAGCAGTTGACCCGGAAGAACTGAATGATACTTTGAAACTATATGAAGAAATACTCAGTGACTGGAAGGCATGGCATCCGGCATTATGGGATCCTAAACGGAACAGAGACTGGTCTTTCACTGACGATGTTCCGCTTATGTACAGCGCCGGAGATCATCCTAATGAAGCTTGGAGCAAACATGGATTTGAAACACCTACATCGATGCGAAGCGTGGATGCATCATGTGAAGCCGATCCAATGCTTAGAGATTATACTGTGAAGGAGGACTAATATGGCATTTTCAAAACGGCCAATTAGAAGAAGTGCATTAATTGGTCCCTGGGGAGTTGGGGCAATTGTTCCTTTTCCTAACGATGAATCATTAATGATTGCGGGATTGGATGCATGGAGATACAATGATCCAAAGCCTTTTATAATAAAGGATGACCGTTTAACCAAACGTTTGGGAGTCAGTGAATTGAGATGGCCTCCTGACTTTCGTGAAAATAACGCAGATCCTCAAAATTGCCATTTGAGAATTCCAGCGGTCAGATTTCCAACTTGGTACTATTGCCCATTTTGTGGACAGATGAAACAGACTACTTATTACGAGACGCAGCCAATGTGTGATGCGATCCAATGGTCTGAAGGAAGAAAGTGTTCGGCAACAGGAAAATACAGAAAAAAAATGATCTCGGAGCGTTTTATTGTGATTTGTCCGGAAGGACATATTGATGATTTCCCTGTTGCAGAGTGGGTTAATCATAATAGCGGTCATACTTATGATCCTAATACCTGTAAAATCAGAAGAAGCACGGGTGGTGCGTCTGCAAATCTTACGGGTGTATTCTATCAATGTACTTGTGGTGCAAAACGCTCAATGGCAGGTGCAACAAAGAAAGGCTCACTGGATAAGATTAGCTATCGCTGTAAAGCAACAAAACCTTGGCTGGGTGTTTCAGGGGAGGAACCTTGTCATGCAAAAACAGAGGATTTGAAGGTTGTACTGAGAGGTGCCACAAATGTATGGTTTGCTGACACGAGAAGTTCAATTTCCATTCCGGTTGACGATATTGCTACACGTAGAAAAATCATTGGAGTTCTTAATCAGTGGTTTCATCAGATGAACGCATCAAAGACAAATGGTCAGTTTAACCGGGATTGGGTTAATATGCTCGCTGTCCAAGCAGGAGTAAACGCAGATGAATTGTATCAGGCATTTGTAGACCGAGCAAACAACCTACAAACTAATGATGAGGTTAATGAGAATACTTCTGAAGATGAGTATAGATTACAGGAATACAAAGTATTGTGTAAGAACAGCGGAAGCGATGCTATGGATTTCCATTCTGTAAATCATCCAATCACAGAATATAATCCTATTCTTCATAAGTACTTTAAAAGTATTTCATTAGTCCCTAAACTGCGCGAAACGAGAGCTTTTGTCGGTTTTTCAAGACTGGAACCTAATGAAAAGACTATCACTGAACGAAAAAAAGAATTACGTCTTGGCTCGTTAGAGGATTGGTTGCCTGCTATCGAAGTATTTGGTGAGGGAATATTCTTTGAATTTGATGGTGAACAGTTGGAGGAATGGGCCCAGAATTCCTCTTCTGTACAGAGGCGAATGGATGCGTTAAATCTTGCGTATCAAAAATCAAAATTTGGTCAAAAAACGCAGGGAGAGTTGCGCCCGGAATTTGTTCTTATTCACACATTTGCACATTTGATTATAAATCAATTGAGTTTTGACTGTGGGTATGGCAGCTCTTCTATCAGAGAACGCATATACTGTGAAAAGACAACAAACAATCTCGGGATGTACGGACTTTTAATTTATACAGCATCCGGTGATTCTGAAGGTTCATTGGGAGGATTAGTGCGACAAGGTGAAAAAGGACGACTGGAAGACACTATTATTAGTGCCGTCGAGAATGCTTCATGGTGCACATCGGATCCGATTTGCATCCAGTCAAGTGGTCAGGGACCTGAATCTCTCAATTTGGCTTCATGCCATAACTGTGCACTTTTACCTGAAACTTGTTGTGAGAATGGAAACAGATTACTTGATAGAGGAGTTGTAGTTGGAACTTTATCAGATCTGAATATTGGGTTTTTTAAGGAAATTCGAAATTTATGATATAACTGAACAACGAAGATGAAGAAATTCTGATGTAAAAGTCAAACAAGAAGCCACTGCCTGCAAAGAATATTTGCAGGCAGTGGCTAAGAAAAATTGTCGGGGGGGATATCATGTTTATCGTTCTTTCTCAAAAAATTGACACTATATCTACCTATGAAGGTGATAAGCTTTTTAAAACATATCATTATCCGGGGAGATACCGTAATCAGATTCATTCCGGAGATGTATTTGTCTATTATCAGGGAAATAGATATGACCGGTCACAGAGATATTATTTTGGATCCGGAAGAATTGGGAAAATCGAGCAGGTAGACGACGATAACTATTATGCGGAGCTTTTGGATGTGGTCAAATTTGAAAAGAAGGTGCCAATTTATCTGCCTGATGAAGGTTACGTAGAGCAATTGGGACATGATACTATCCGGAAAAGCGTGAACCCTCCATGGCAGTCCTCCATACGCCGTCTATCTGGGGAAGCATATAAATATATATTACAAGGATCGGGCAATAGAGATGCTGTTGATGAGCTGAACGCCAAATTAAAAAAAGCAATTCAGAATTATTTCATGTCACATGATAAGGAAGCTTTATTGCAGATTGCAAATCTCTCAAAACAACTTTCAGATATTATTTAAAAATGAAGGAATGGCGTTATGACTGATGTTCATAATACTGAGACTCGAAGCTATAATATGTCTCAAATAAAAGGGAAAGATACAAAGCCGGAAGAGATAGTAAGAAAATATTTATTCTCTAAAGGTTTTCGATATAGAAAAAATGTCAGTAATCTTCCGGGAAAACCGGATATTGTACTGCCAAAATATAAAATATGCATTTTTGTTAATGGCTGCTTTTGGCATAAACATGAAGGGTGTAAATACTTTGTTTGGCCTAAAAATAATGCTGAATTCTGGAAAGAAAAGATTGAGAAGAATACGGCTAGGGATAAACAGAATTTTGCAAGACTTGAAAGTGAGGGATGGCGTGTTCTCATTATTTGGGAGTGCCAGTTAAAAGCAAAAGTGCGAGCAAAATCCTTAAAAGAACTTGAAAATATATTACTTAGTTGGGCTTTTTAATGAGAGGAATCCAGAGACCTTTTATGTTTAATTTGGATAGACTAATTGATAATTCAAGCGATAAATTACTCGGAGAGCTGGATTTGCAGAGCAATTAGAAAGTGCAATATTATTATATCCATCAGTTAACGATGTTGTTATTGGACTATATGAAGATAAATTTTTGAGTTATAAAGAATTCAGTTGGATGACAAGAAATCGTGCAAGAATTGATTCACCGGAAGTTGAAGCAATCAAAAACCCAGATACTAGAATTTCCTTATTTGTAAAGAAAAGCAATGACGAGGGTATAGATTTTTACTATTTGGGAGATATGAAAGTGAAGCCGGAAAATATTAAACAAACCATAATTCGTAACGATGCAGGAAAATCCTTGCCGATAGTAAATATTATTTTTGAGATGAAAGATTTCCTCGAAGAAAAAATGTATCAGTATTTTGAAGGCTAAATAGAAATATTAAGGGAGCATATCTTAATGGCAAAGAATTTTTTGGTAACAGATTTTGAATTTACCGTATATACAAAGCCGGTTGGTAAACCGCGTGGATTTTTTTCGGAGATATTGGAAATAGGTGCGACTAAGTTGAATGGTGAAACCTTTGAGCGTATCGGCGATATCCAGAGCTTTGTTAAACCACAGTTTTATGTGAAGCAGGCCGAAGAATCTCTGAATTTTTCCATGATTACGATGGCTGATCTGAAAAAGGGAATTCTATTCCCTGAAATGATTGAGAGAATGAAAGCACATTATACTCCCGGTGAAACATATTTTGTTGCTTGGGGTGACGCTGATTTCAAAGTTATTGATACTGCCTGCAAACGCTACAAGATTGATAATCCGGTTTTGTTTTCGGACTATCTTGATTTAGCGGCAGGATATAAGCAGTTGTTTGAGAAGGAGAAAACGCCATCTCTGAAGTCTGCCGTGGAAGAACAGAAGGTTGTTATGGAAGGGACCTGGCACACAGCATTGGATGATGCTATTAATACTTCCAAGCTGCTGGTAAAGCTGATTGAAGATGGCTGGGATGTAGAAGCTTTCATGGCAACGCAGCCTAAAGATACTTGCCATAGATAAAACTGCCCTTTGTTAGTTTAAATAACTTGCGTAGTAGTGTCCTTTTTGTTACAATAGGTTGGTGATTTTATTGTAAAGGGGATCCTACTGTGGAGATAAAGAAAGTTGCTACGCCACAAGAGCTTGAAGAAGCTTTTCGTGTTCGTATCAATGTTTTTGTGAAAGAGCAGGGCGTGCCTGAAGATTGTGAAATTGATCAAAATGAGCAGGCGGCTGAACATATAATACTTTGTGACGGCAGTAAGGTTGTTGGCACAGGCCGTGTGCGTTATTTTGGCTGTTTGGCCAAACTTGAACGTATTTGCATTTTACAGGATTATCGCAAATTGGATGCAGGCCGTATGATTGTTGAGGGCCTGGAAAAGTTAGCGCGTGCCAAAGGCATGACTAAGGCCAAGCTGCATGGGCAGACCCAAGCTGAAGGTTTTTATCATAAGCAAGGGTATAAGACATCTTCTGAAGTATTCATGGAGGATGGCATACCGCACGTATTGTTATTAAAAGTTTTATAAAATAAAAAAAACGTCTGAGATTAAATCTCAGACGTTTTTTGCTTTTTCTGATTTATTTTGCTCCGGGCATATTCTCCAGTAAATGAAGCTCGCTGCCATCAGTGAAAGTTACGCGAATGATTTCTGTTTTGATAGACAAATCAGAATCGGAGGTGTTTATCAATTCTTTTTCACTAGGCACAAAAGGATTCAAAGGCCAGCTGAAATGAAATTCCTGTTTGGTATTAACAGGGAATGGACCGGCATTGACGAATTTTTGGGAGAAGATCTTATCTTTGTTTTTGTTGTAAACATCGACCTGACCGATAAATTCAGCTACTTGCTTGCCTTGTTTGAATTCAACGGTAGGAGTATAGGAGAAAGCATAGGATGCACCGTAACGATTGTTTTTCTGATGCTCAAATTTTTCGGAAGTTATGGCAATTTGCTCCTGGATTTTCTTAGATAGCGGCTTGTTTAAAACGGCCAACTTTTCAGATTTCATTTTGGAAATATCTGCAAGAAATTCATGGATGTTATTGATACCAACGATGCACCAGGTTTCATCCTGCAGCTTGCGCATTTTCAAACGTAAAACGAAATCTTCATCAACCTGGTTCTGGTGGATGAGAACATCTACATAAGCAATGTTGCCTTCTATCTTAGTTTCTTTAATGCTCTTAAAGGTGACGTTACGGAAGTCAGTCAGTTCAGTGAATTTTTTAGCCAGGATTTGTTCTGGAGCTTTATTGTCGCTTTCTAATGAACCGGATTCGACATACCTTCTTGTTTGTTCAACCATGGAATTTACAAATGATTGTTTTACGGAAGCCATGATGCTGGCCAGAAAATCATTTATGCCGTCCTGGGTTGGCTGTCTCAGCGTTGGAGAAATGACGTCATCAAAAGCTTCGCCGTAGAAAGTTTCCATATCGAAATGCTTTTCAAAGGTTGCTAAATCATGTTGTTTAATCGCGTTGCTAATCAGGTTAATCGAATGTTCCGGTGTTTTTTTCTGGCCGGAGAAATAAAACAATGCGCCGACCGAGATACAGACGACGAGAATCAGGGCAATTGACAAAGTTAACTTAGTGCGTGTACGCAAGACAATCGGCTCCTTTTCAATAATTACAATTTATTCTATTTATTATAGTGCTTGCAAGGCTTATAGTAAATCCTTTTTGATAATTTTTCTTTGCATATTTCATTATACATGTTATAATAAAAACCTATTTATGGACTCAAAGGTTGCAAGGTGTTGAGCCCACCGAGCAACCGCGCTTGCGGCCTTGGCTGTAAGAAATGAAAAACCCGCTGACTTTGTCAGCGGGTTTTTTACTTTATACTCAATAATTTTGAATTTAGTCTTCTTTGCGTAATAAATTGAGTTTTTCAAATATCTTGAAAGATAAGCTCATGATGATGGCAACAACTGTTGCAAGTACCATGCCTTGAACGCTCATGGTGCCAATGGTAAGTTTTGCGCCGCTGACGCCGATGGTAAAGATAACACCGGAAAGTACCATGTTGGAAGATTTACTGAAGTCAACTCTGCCGTCAACAAGGATGCGAATACCGGAAACTGCGATTACACCGAAAAGCAGGCAGCAGACACCGCCCATAACAGGAACTGGGATACTGCGGATAAGCTCAGCAAGCTTGCCAATGAAGGAGAGACCGATAGCCATTACTGCAGCTCCGCCGATTACCCAGACGCTGTATACTTTAGTTATGGCCATAACACCGATGTTTTCACCGTAAGTAGTATTTGGCGTTGCGCCGAAGAAGCCGGAAAGGACGTTTGCAAGGCCGTCAGCGAAGAGCGAACGGGAAAGGCCTGGCTTCTCTATTAAGTTGCGTTCTACTATATTGCCGGTAACAACCAAGTGGCCAATGTGTTCAGCCAAAACAACTAAGGTTGCCGGTGCAATAATCATGATTGCGTCAAGGCTGAATTCTGGTTGATAGAATTGTGGAATCTGGAACCAAGGTGCATTGTAAACTGGTGTGAGATCTACCATACCCATAGCGAAAGCGAAGATATAGCCGCTGATGACACCAACCAAAACAGGTATGATGGAAAGGAAACCTCTGAATACTACGCTGCCGACAACGGTAACGCCAAGAGTGAACATAGAAACCGCTACGTTGCTGAAATTAATTTTGTCACCTGTTAAGCCAGCCATGCCAGCTGCTACAGGTGCGAGCTCCAGACCGATTATTGCTACGATTGCGCCCATACAAGCTGGGGGGAAGATAACATCTATCCATTTGGTGCCGACCATTTTAATAATGAAGGAAAACAGGCAGAAGAGCAGACCGAAAACGATGAAGCCTGATTGTGCCGCGGCATAGCCATGTGAACTGAGAATGACCATGACAGGAGAAATAAAGGCAAAACTTGAACCTAAGTAGGAAGGGATTTGTCCTTTTGTAATAAAAATGTAAAGCAGAGTACCGATGCCGTTCATGAAGAGACAAGTCGTTGGATTGACATTAAACAGAAAAGGAACTAAGACTGTGGCGCCGAACATGGCAAATAAATGCTGGAGACTAAGCGGGATATTAAGCAGAAGTGGCGGCCGTTCTTCAACTTGGATAATTCTTCTTTCCATCAAGTAAAAACCCCTTTACGTCAAATTTTAACCTTTCTTATTTTAATTCCTTTTCTTTGATAAATCAATGGAGAAGAGGACAAAATTATGAATGTTTTATTAAATCTAGTCTCGAATGTTCTGATTGAGTTGCTGATGGTGACTGATACTATGCTTAGTAGTATAATTAAGATGCAAAAACTAATTTCTAAGGAGGATGATTATGCGCAAAACAAGTAAAATTATTTTGTTGGTAGTATGCTTTATGTTTTTGATGGCCGGGCAGGTATGGGCGGCAGAGAGAGAATACGACATTGTACGTGCTAATGGCTCAGTCACGCGTGAAGTCGCTCCTGATACTGCATTTGTTAATGTAGGCGTAACTACGCAGGGGAAAACTGCGGAAGAGGCCAGAAATGCCAATGCTGAAATAGTAAATAATGTAATAGCTTCGCTGGAAAATACCGGCATCGGCAAAGAGGATATTAAAACAGTTGGCTACAGTCTCAGACCGGAATACAGCGAGGCTTCCAAAGTCAAGCATATTATTACTGGTTACAGTATGAGTTACAGTCTTAGCGTTAAAGTTCAGGATTTGAAAAAGGTTGGAGCTGTAATCGACCAGATGTTTGCGGATGGTGCAAATGTTTTTAACGGGGTTACCTTTACTGTCAGCAATCGTAAAGACCTGGAAAGAGAAATGTTGGCTCTTGCTTTAAAAAATGCTGAAGAAAAAGCTGGCATAGTTGCTAATGCCGGCGGACGTACTTTGGGTAAAATGGTCTTGGCAAATATTGGAAGTGTAGGCGGCATGGATTATAATGATTCAAGCTATGAGACTATAGCTCTCTACAAATCAGCAGCGGGAGCAGCGCCAACTCAAATCATGGCGGGAAACCTAAAAGTCAGTGCTGATGTTGATGCTGCCTTTGAATTACTTTAGTATTTTCAATCAAAAATATTGTTTTTAATGAAATCAGGGTCAGCTGCAATGCAGCTGACCCTGATTGTTTCTTAATTATTATTTTTTTGTTATTGTGTAGTTTTGCAATGCTTCCAACAGTTCCTTGCTTTCCGGTGGATTTGCCCCGCAAATTGCTTCAAGAGCTGCAAAGTCTTCCAGTTCCTTGCCCCATTTGAAACAATCATCATCGCTGTAGCAAGCAACCACAAGCGTTTTGTTTTCATCTTCCGGAGTATTGCCGGTATCATCGGTTATGATGATATAGGATTGCTCAGAAGGAAAGTCCATACCAAAAATGGCAATATGTTCTTCTTCAGTTTCTGATTCCCAAAAACCAAGTTCTTCAAACGCTGAATTAAGCTGGGTCATTGTGATTCACCCCGTTCTCTAGATTGTCTATGTATAGGATAGACCATTGAGACTGGTTTGTCTATGCAAAAAAATGACGTTCAGTACTGCATTTTATTATGGTCTATAGTATAATGAACAAAGAAAAATAAGAAGGGATGCGACAAGATGCCAAAGAGGGAGAAGAATCATCCATCTGCGCTGCAAATAGAATACGTTTGTCCTAAATGTGGCAAGCATCTGGCTTGGGCGCTTCCATCCACGATAATACAATGTCCAGATTGCGGTAAATGGGTTAACAGTAAAAACCGCAAGATTGAAAGTGAAGTGTTTTTGCCTATCGACAGCGACCAGCTGGTGTTGTTTCCGGATTGTTAAAAAAGTATAAGAGGGGGAAGTATGATTATGGAAAAGATTTGGCAGGAAGCTGCAGCGATGCAGGAAGAACTTGTAGCACAAAGAAGAGATTTGCATAGACATCCAGAGTCAGCCTGGACCGAGTTCCGTACGGCTTCCAAAGCAGCAAGTGTGCTTGAAGCTTTAGGTTACGAAGTCTTGTGCGGAGCCCAGGTCATTAAAGAAGAAGATATGATGGGCGTTCCTGACGAAGCAGTTCTTGAAAAAGCAATGAAAAGAGCTTTGGAAGAGGGCGCTGAGCAAAAATGGGTTGAAAAAATGTGCGGAGGCAAGACGGGTGTTGTCGGCATCATGAAGTTTGCCAAACCGGGAAATGTTGTTGGTCTGCGTTTTGATATGGATTCCAATGAAGGTGGCGAAACAACCGCTGATACGCATCGCCCTGTACAAGAGGGTTTCAGTTCTTTGCATGAAGGATTGATGCATGCTTGTGGCCATGACGGTCACGTAACTGTAGGACTTGCGGTTGCCAGATTGATTGCGCAGCATAAAGATGAAATGAGCGGAACTGTAAAAATTATTTTCCAACCAGGCGAAGAAGGTGTGCGTGGTGCCCGAGCAATGGTTGCAAGTGGCATCGTGGACGATGTGCAATACTTCTTGTCGGGCCATATTGGTTTTAATGCCAATAGAGACGGCATGCTGGCTTGTATGACGGATGGTTTTTTAGCAACAACTAAGTTGGATGCTTATTTTACGGGCAAATCCAGTCATGCGGGAGCAGCACCGGAAGAAGGCCGCAACGCACTTTTGGCTGCAGCGGCGGCAAGTATCGCACTGCATTCAATATCTCGACACGGAAAAGGCGTATCCCGTATTAACGTTGGTGTTCTGGATGCAGGTACCGGACGCAATATCCTGCCTGATCGCGCCGTAATCAAACTGGAAACTCGCGGCGGTAATACTGAAATAAATGAATTTATGGTTAGCGAAGCCAAACGCATGATCAAAGCTTCAGCTGATTTGTATAATGTTGAAGTCAAAATTGAAGAAGTTGGCGGAGCTCCATCCTGCTCGTTGGATGAGGATATGGGTGAAGAAGTATACAAAATTGCAGTTGCTTCTGACAAGTTCAGCGAGGTTGTACCCAAAGTCGACCTTGGAGCAAGTGAAGACTGCTCGTATTTCATGGAGAGGGTGCAGCAATTAGGCGGCAAGGCCGTTTACATGATGTACGGTTCTTCTCTTAAAGCTGGACACCACAATTCAGCATTTGATTTTAACGAAGATTGTTTGTCAAAAAGCGTTGGTCTTGTGACTGTTCTTGCCAAGCATTTTGGTGAAAAATAATTTTACCGTTTATTTGACTTTTAGAGATGTAAGTGATAAAATTTTTAAAACAGAATAGCACCTTTAAACTAGTCCTGTGAGACTAAGTAAGGACCTTTGGAATAAAGATAACCATCAGCCTTCTTGCCGCATAGGACGAGAAGGCTTTATTTTTTGTGTACCTCACATCTTTAAGTGATACAGAGAGATCAGTAAGAGTGTTGTAACAAGTACAAGCATTATCATTGTTATGATTACACCTATTGCTCTTGGCTATAGGTGTTTTTTTTGAAGTAAAATTTGTGTTGGAGGTAAGAAAATGGCAAAAGCAAACGTATCACTCTCCGGTAAGGATATCCTGGACCTGGCATCGATGAGCGTGGAAGAATATGAGCTGGTTATGCAGACAGCTACAGAAATGAAAAAAATCATGAAGAGGGACATCAAAAAGGTTCCTTCATTAAGAGGCAAGTCGATTATTAACCTGTTTTATGAAGCAAGTACCAGAACAAGAACATCCTTTGAACTGGCTGGCAAGTATCTGGGTGCTGATGTTGTCAATATCACAACTTCCGGTTCGAGCGTTACCAAAGGTGAATGCTTGCGCGATACTATCCTGACAGTACAGTCGATGGCCTGTGATGCCATAGTAATGAGACATCCGGTAGAAGGCGCGGCTGCTTATGCTGCAAAAATTTCTGACGCAGTTATCATCAATGCGGGTGACGGAGCGCATGCGCATCCGACACAAGGGCTTTTGGATATGTTTACTATCAGAGAGAAGGGTAAAAATTTCAAAGGGCTTAAGATGGCGATTATTGGCGATATCTTGTACAGCCGCGTAGCCAGAAGCAATATCGCAGCCTGGACGAAATTAGGCGCCGATGTCAATGTGGCCGGGCCAAAGACGCTGATTCCTTACGGTATTGAACAATTGGGTGTAACAGTGCACAATCGTGTCGAAGAAGCAATAGAAGGTGCTGATGTTGTAGACATCCTGCGCATTCAGCTTGAACGACAAAAAAGTGGCTTGTTCCCAACGCCGCGTGAATATGCACGCATTTTCGGCATCAATGAGCAAAAGCTGAAACTGGCTAAAACGGATGTAACGGTATTGCATCCTGGCCCAATGAACAGAGGTCTTGAGATTTCCTGGGAAGTTGGTTACTGTGATAATGCGGCGATAAGAGACGAAGTAGAAAACGGTGTGGCAGTACGTATGGCATTGCTATTTTTGACTTTGACAGGGGGCAAGAAAATTGAAAACATTGATTAAAAACGGCAGAATTGTTGATCCAAGCCAAAACTTAGACGCAGTAATGGATTTATTAATAGAAGATGGTGTTGTAAAAGCCATTGAAAAGAAAATTACAGAAAAAGCTGATGAAACATACGAGGCAAAAGGTCTTCTTGTCACACCAGGACTTGTTGATGTGCATACGCATCTGCGTGAACCTGGTCTGGAAGCCAAGGAAGATATTGTTACCGGTACGATGGCTGCGGCTGCTGGCGGCGTTACAACGATTGCCTGTATGCCAAACACTAAGCCAATAGTTGATAGCTCAATACTGGTTTCCGGAATCAAGGACCGTGCCGCACGCGAAGGCTATGTAAACGTTGAAGTAGTCGGCGCTATCACTAAAGGCCTTGAAGGCAAAGAACTTGCTGAGATGGGGGATATGGCTCAGAAAGGCGCGATGGCCTTTTCCGACGATGGACACTATGTAAGCAGCACAAGGACCTTTACGCTGGCGGCAGAATACATCTCTGCTTTCGACAAAATACTGATTTCCCACTCAATTGACCATGAGTTGAGCAGCGACGGCTATATGCATGAGGGTGTCGTTTCAGCGCGCATCGGCGTACCTGGCATACCGGCACTTGCTGAAGACGTAGCGGTAGCAAGAGATATTCTGGTTGCCGAGTATACCGGCGCACGTGTCCATATCGCGCACGTAGCAAGTAAGGGCGCAATTGAATTAATACGTCAGGCTAAAAAACGCGGTATCCCCGTAACTTGTGAAGCAACTGTGCATCATCTTACTCTAACTGATGAAGCTTGTGCAGATTATAATACGGCAACGCGCGTTTCGCCTCCATTGCGTTCCAAAGACCATGTCGAAGCAATTCGTGAAGCGCTGAAAGATGGTACGGTTGATGCAATAGTAACTGATCATGCTCCGCATGCCCCTGAAGAAAAAGATGTTGAGTTTCGCTATGCTCCGTGCGGTTTTTGCGGCTTGGAGACATCCCTTGGAGTAATTTTAACTGAACTTTATCATACGAACCTATTCACAATTAATGAAATTATTGGTAAAATGAGTACTGAGCCTGCGAATATTTTTTCATTAAATGCTGGAAGTTTAAAAGTTGGCAATCCGGCAGATGTAACTATAATCGACTTAAACAAAGAATGGATTGTTGACAGTATGAAATTTTATACACGCGGCAAGCTAACTCCGTTTGAAGGTAAGTCCTGCAAGGGCAAAGCTGTGGCGACTATGGTAGCAGGTAAATTTGTAATGAGAGATGGTGTAGTATGCACAAGATAAAAGGAAAGTTAGTGCTTAAAGACGGTAGCGTCTTCGAAGGCGATTTATATGGCAAGCGCAATGCTGTCGGTGAAGTCGTTTTTACTACCGGTATGAGCGGCTATCAGGAAACAATGACCGATCCATCGTTTTGCGATCAGATCGTAGTTCTTACTTATCCTTTGGTAGGTAACTATGGATGCAATTCGATGTTTAACCAGTCTGGTAAATGCTGGTACCAAGGCTTGGTGTTAAGTGAACTTTGCGATGAGCCTAGTAACTGGCGCAGCGAAGAATCATTGCCAGCCTTCTTGGAAAGAAACGACATACCGGTTCTTACTGGCGTAGATACCAGGGCAATTACCCGGATAATCCGCCAACATGGTACTTTAGCCGGTGTTATAGTTCCTGCTGACATGCCGCAGGAAGAAGTTGAAAAGCTTCTCGCAACACCTGAAGAACACGGTCAGGTTGCTAAAGTATCAACTCCGGAAATTTATACTATGGGCGAAGGTAAGTACCATGTAGCAGTTCTTGACCTAGGTATAAAGAGACATATTCTTACTTCTCTGGTTCATTTTGGCTGTCGCCTTACAGTATTCCCGGCTTTTACGCCAGCGGAAAAAATATTGGCCTTCAATCCTGATGGTATCTTTTTGTCCAACGGACCTGGCGATCCGAAAGACCTTGGCTTCGTCGTTGAGAATGTCAAAAAAATGATGGGTAAGAAACCGATTTTCGGCATCTGTATGGGACATCAGGTCATGGCTTTGGCTAATGGCGCTGATACCTTCAAGCTGCCTTTCGGTCATCGCGGCATAAATCATCCTGTTAAGGATTTCCTGGCAAAGAAGGTAGTAATTTCTTCACAGAACCATGGTTATGCAGTTGTTGAAGATTCACTGAAGGATATCAATGTTGAAATAACCAACATTTCGTTAAATGATGGAACGATTGAGGGCTTGAGATACCTTGATCATCCGACATTCACTGTGCAGTATCATCCGGAAGCGTCTCCTGGACCATCCGGTCATGAATATTTATTCGAACGTTTTATAAAAATGATGGAGGAATGTCGAGATGCCGAAAAAAACTAATATAAAAAAAGTACTCGTAATCGGCTCCGGCCCGATTATCATTGGACAGGCGGCAGAGTTCGACTATGCGGGAACGCAGGCATGCCGTGCATTAAAAGAAGAGAATCTTGAGGTTGTGCTTGTAAACAGCAATCCGGCAACAATCATGACAGACGTCAATATTGCTGACCGTGTTTACGTAGAACCTTTGAACACCGAGTTTCTGGAAAGCGTCATCAGGAAAGAACGTCCGGATGCCCTCCTGGCTACGCTGGGCGGACAGGTTGGCCTGAACCTTGCCATGGACCTTTATGAAAAAGGCATTCTCGCGGAATATAACGTTGAGCTTTTAGGCACTCAGATTGAAAGCATCAAAAGAGCTGAAGACCGCGAACTGTTCAAAGAAACAATGGAGAAAATCAACCAGCCGATTCCGGAAAGTGCAATCGTTGAGACGGTGCGTGCGGCTAAGGAATTTGCCAATAAAGTTGGCTTTCCGCTTATCGTCAGACCAGCTTACACTTTGGGTGGTACCGGCGGCGGCATCGCAGCTAACGAAGAGGAACTTGATGAAATCGTCAACAAAGGTTTGAAATACAGCCTTATCGGCCAGGCACTGATTGAACGCAGTGTAGCTGGCTGGAAAGAAATAGAATATGAAGTAATCCGTGATGCTGATGACAATTGTATTACCATCTGTAACATGGAAAACCTCGATCCTGTCGGTGTTCATACCGGTGACAGCATCGTAGTTGCTCCTTGTCAGACTCTTAATGACCGTGAAGTGCAAATGCTGCGTACCGCATCAATTGATATTGTCCGTGAACTTGGCGTGCAAGGCGGCTGCAACGTGCAATTCGCGCTTGATCCTGATTCCGAGCGCTATATCGTAATAGAAGTTAATCCGAGGGTAAGCCGTTCTTCAGCTTTGGCATCAAAAGCAACAGGTTATCCGATAGCAAAGGTTGCCAGCAAGATAGCAGTTGGCTATACTCTGGACGAGATTCAAAACGCGGTCACCAAGAAAACGACTGCTTGCTTTGAACCTGCTTTGGACTACGTAGTGTTGAAAATCCCGCGTTGGCCTTTTGATAAATTCGTTTCTGCTGACAGAACACTGGGAACTCAGATGAAGGCTACCGGCGAAGTAATGTCAATTGAAAGAAGCATGGAAGCGGCAATGCTGAAGTCTGTGCGTTCTTTGGAAATTGGTCTCACTCATCTTGAAGTACCGGAATTTAAACTACTTACTGACGAAGAAATATTTGCAAAGATAGAAGATGTTAATGATGAGCGGTTCTTCGTAATAGCCGAGGCATTCCGTCGCGGCAAAGCACTGGAGGATATTCACCAGATAACGAAGATTGACCGTTTCTTCCTGCGCAAGGTTCAAAACATCGTTGATATGGAAAAGTTAATAAAAAATGAACCGATGACAGAAGAACTGATGCGTAAAGCTAAGAAAATGGGTTTTGCCGATGTTACAATTGGTGAATATATAGGAAAAGCTGCTCTTGAAGTGCGTGCAATGCGCAAAGCATGGGGAATCGTACCAACCTACAAAATGGTTGATACCTGTGCTGCAGAGTTTGAAGCCCACACTCCGTATTATTACTCTACCTATGCTACAGAAGATGAAGTTGTCGTATCTGACAAAAAGAAAGTGGTTGTTCTTGGTTCCGGTCCAATCCGTATCGGTCAGGGTGTTGAGTTTGACTACTGCTCGGTACATTCCGTCTGGGCTTTGAAGGAACTTGGCTACGAAACGATCATCATCAATAACAACCCGGAAACAGTAAGTACAGACTTCGATACATCAGATCGCCTGTATTTTGAACCTTTAACACTGGAAGATGTTCTGAATATAATTGAGAAAGAAAAACCGGAAGGTGTAATTGTACAGTTCGGTGGTCAGACGGCGATTAACCTTGCCGGTCCGCTAGATAAATGCGGTGTCAAGATTCTTGGTTCCAGCGTTGACAGCATTGACTCAGCAGAAGATAGGGAACGTTTTGATGAACTCCTGACTACTGTCAATATCCCGCGCCCGCAGGGTCACACCGTCTTTGACATTACCGGTGCCTTGAAAGCGGCTAAAGATGTCGGCTATCCTGTCATGGTTCGTCCTTCTTACGTCTTGGGCGGCCGTGCAATGGAAATAGTCTACAGCGATGATGAACTGAGACACTACATGACAAACGCAGTTAAAGCTTCCAAAGAACATCCGGTGCTTGTTGACCATTATCTGATGGGAACGGAAGTAGAAGTTGACGCCATCTGCGACGGTGTCGACGTATTGATCCCTGGCATTATGGAACATATCGAACGCGCCGGCGTTCATTCCGGAGATAGTATTGCGGTTTATCCGCCACGCAGCCTGAGCGAACAAGTGATTAAAACTATAATTGATTATACGAATAAACTGGCACTTGGACTTGTAGTACATGGCATGATCAATATCCAGTTCATCGTGCGTGACAATCAGGTATATGTCATAGAGGTTAACCCGCGTTCCAGCCGTACTGTGCCTTTCCTGAGCAAAGTAACAGGCATAGCGATGGTTAATGTTGCTACTAAGGCTGCTATGGGAATCTCTATCCGCGAACAGGGCTTAAAACCTGGTCTTGGCTTCTTCCCGGATTACTATGCGGTAAAAGCACCGGTATTCTCTTTCAACAAGATGTCTGACGTCGATATAACCCTTGGACCTGAGATGAAGTCCACAGGCGAGGTAATGGCGATTGATTATCAATACTCACGCGCGCTTTACAAGGCATGCATAGCTTCCGGCATTAACATACCTAATGAAGGTGCCATCCTGATTACGGTAGCTGATATGGACAAACCGGATGCTGCTGAAATTGCTACCGGTTTTGCTGACCTCGGCTACGAAATAATTGCAACCGGCGGTACCGCAAACTTCTTACAGGAAAAAGGCATTAAGGTGACTGTAGCAACAAAACTGAGCGAAGGTACACCGAATATTCTTGATGATATAAAACAAGGCCGTATTGCTATGGTAATCAATACCTTAACACATGGCCGCGATGTTGCACGTGACGGTTTCCAGATCAGACGTTCAACAGTTGAACACGCAATACCATGTTTGACTTCTATCGATACTGCAAGGGAACTGCAGCATGTCATGTCTGCTATGCGTCGTCGTCGCATGGTAAGCATTATAGCTCTTCAAGATTTAGCTTGGGAGGGATGATTGTTGACAAAAGTTATCGTAGACGCCAAGGTTATCGGCCAGAAAATGCTTTCTCAGGACGTGCGGCAGATTGATTTTCTGGCTCCGGAGATTGCACGTCAGGCTTTGCCTGGACAATTTGTCAATGTGCAAACAAGCACCCATACGGCACCTCTCTTAAGACGTCCGTTAGGAGTCGCAAATGTTGATCCGGAAAAGGGTGTTCTGACGCTTATATATCGCATTATAGGCGAAGCGACACATATTCTCGCTGATGCTTGTACAGGCGATAGAATCAGTATAATAGGCCCTTTGGGTCATGGATTTGATTTACAAGCCAAAAAACCACTGCTTATAGGCGGTGGTTTAGGTTTGGCGCCTTTGGTTTATCTTGCCAAAAATTTTTGCCCGAATCCCGTTGAAATATTAATGGGAGGCAGAACAAAAAAAGAATTATTCTGGATGGATATTTTCGAAGACTTATGTGAAGCTATTCATATAACGACAGATGACGGCAGTTTAGGGGCCGAAGGAACAGTTCTTGCTCTCTTGCCGGAACTGCTGCAAAAAGGTGGTTATGACTGTATCTATGTCTGTGGACCTGAGCCTATGATGAAGGCTGTGGTTGAGGTAGCCGCAAAATTCGAAGTACCATGTCAGATTTCACTGGAAAAATATATGGCTTGTGGGTTGGGCGCTTGTCTCTCCTGTTCCTGTGGCGGCGTTCACAAAAGACTGAAAGTTTGTACCGACGGCCCGGTCTTTTGGGCGCAGGAGGTGAAGGAATGGTGAAAGCTTTATACGATAATCGCCTGGCAGTTGATATAGCTGGTTTGAAAATGAAAACACCGGTTACGACTGCTTCCGGTACTTTTGGTTTTGGCCTGGAGTTTCAGGATTTTCTTGATTTAGAAAAAGTTGGTGCCGTTACTGTCAAAGGGACAACCTTGGAACCACGTGCCGGCAATAAAGGCCAAAGAGCAGTGGAAACACCATCAGGCATGCTGAATTGTGTTGGCCTGGAAAATCCCGGCTCGGATTATTTCATAGAACATACTTTGCCGGAACTCAAAAAAATTGATGTTCCTGTAATCGTTAATATAGCTGGTTCAACTCCGGAAGAATACGGTGAGCTGGCTAAAAAGCTTGATATAGAAGGCGTACATGCGATTGAGATCAACATTTCCTGCCCGAACGTCAAGCATGGCGGCATTGCCTTTGGCACTTGCCCGGAGAGCGCTGCTGAAGTTGTCAGAGCGGTTAAAGCTAATACAGGGAAACCGGTAATAACGAAGTTATCTCCTAACGTTACAGATATTGTGGAAATGGCTTTGGCTGCTCAGGAAGCTGGCACTGACGCACTTTCCTTGATTAATACGCTGATTGGCATGAAAATAGATATAGACCGCCGTAAGCCAGTACTTGGTAACGTCATGGGTGGTTTGTCAGGACCGGCTGTAAGACCTGTAGCAGTACGTATGGTTTATCAGGTAGCACAAAAAGTCAATGTCCCTATTATTGGCATGGGCGGTATTATGAACGCTGAGGATGCAATTGAATTTTTCCTGGCGGGAGCCAGCGCTGTAGCTGTGGGCACTGCTAATTTCTGCGATCCACGTCTGGCAGAAACCATTTGCCAGGGAATGCTTTCTTATCTCGATAGGCATGAATTTAAAAATATTCAGGAGATAATTGGTTTAGCGCTGCCAAAATAATTTGACTGTTTAAGCAATTTGATAAGAGGTGACAAAATGGAACATGATGACCGTTTGATAGTGGCGCTTGATTTCTCAACTTTAGATGAAGCGAAAAAATTGGTTCTCGAACTTGGTGCGAGCGTCAGCTATTACAAAGTTGGCATGGAGTTATATTATGCTGCCGGTAATGATGCAATAAAATTTTTGAAGGAACAGGGAAAACACGTTTTTCTTGACTTAAAACTGCAGGATATACCGAATACAGTTGCCAAGAGTTTGTCAGTACTTACGGCTTTGGGTACGGATATGCTGAATGTTCATGCTGTTGGCGGCGCCAAAATGATGGCGGAAGCTGCAAAGGCTGTTGAAGAAACCGCAGCCAAAATGAATAGACCTGCGCCAAAACTTATCGCTGTAACTGTTTTGACCAGTATGGATGAAGAACAATGGGCAGATCTTAGTTACCAAAAGGCTATTGCTGACCAGGTAGTATCGTTGGCACTGCTAGCCAAAAAGTCAGGTTTAGATGGTGTTGTTGCTTCACCACAGGAAGCTGAGGCAATTCGCAAAGCATGCGGTCCGGATTTTCTGATCGTTACGCCAGGTGTACGCCCGGCAGGTGCTGCATTGAACGACCAAAGCAGGGTTGCAACGCCGTCAGGTGCTTTTAAAAATGGTTCAAGTCATATAGTGGTTGGCAGACCAATTACCCAAGCAGAAGACAAAGTTGCCGCAGCTAAAGCTATCGTGGCAGAAATCAGGGGTGTATAAGAATGAATGAACAAGATGTTATGAAATTATTGGAAGAAACACAGGCTGTATTGCATGGACATTTTTTGCTGACATCTGGCTTGCATAGCCCAATGTATGTAGAGAAGTTCAATGTACTGCAGCATCCTAAATACACAGAAATGCTCTGTAAGGAGCTTGCTGCACGTTATGCCAATGATAACGTCGAACTCGTTGTAGGACCAATGACAGGCGGTATTCTGCTTGCTCATGAGGTAGGCAAACAACTTGGCACCCGTGCAATTTTCACCGAACGTGAAGATGGTAAAATGGCTTTGAAACGCGGTTTCCATATCGAACCGGGAACGCGCGTATTGATAGTTGAGGATATCGTTACTACCGGCGGCAGCGTAGTCGAAGTATTGAACGTTGTTAAAGAACATGGCGGTGTACCGGTGGGTATAGGTCTTCTGGTTGATCGCAGCGGGGGTAAGGTTGATTTCGGTCTGCGTACCGAAGCTTTGCTGCATTTGAACGTCGAAACTTTCAAATCGGAAAACTGTCCGCTTTGTGCACAAAATGTTCCTTTTACAAAACGTGGCAGAACAGGCAAATAATATTTTTAAATAAAAAAATCAGGGTAGATAGCAACGTTTTTATGCGCTGCATATCACCCTGATTTTTTGTTGTAATATAATAAAAAAATAAAGACCAGGATAATCCTGATCTCTTTGTTTAATATCTGGTGGCCCCGGCGTGATTCGAACACGCGACCTTTTGATTCGTAGTCAAACGCTCTATCCAGCTGAGCTACGGAGTCACAACTTAACAAAAAGTATTATATATTGTATGGTTTTTTTTGTCAACTTTATTTATAGATATTTTGCTAAAAAATTACTTGATTTATGCATAAATTTTTTCTTGACTTTGCGGAATAAGATGATTATAATCAGTTCATAAGTTCAAATAGTTATTGCGATGACGGAGTAAAGTACTTTTTGTGGATGTCCATAGAGAGCCGGGATGGTGGAAACCGGTGGCCGAAACACAGAGGAAGTTCCCTCCTGAGCTGCCAGCTGAAAATAAGTAGGTGGAGCCGTTGCCCGCGTTAAGGGGTTGAGAGTGGATGCAAAAGCATTCCAAATTGGGTGGTACCACGGCAGAAAGTTCGTCCCAGAGCCGGTGGTATTTTTTTTTTGGAGTTTTTGCGTCAAATTGGGTGGTACCACGATATTTTATCGTCCCTTTTAGAGGGGCGTTTTTTTATGCCCCAAAACAAGACTATAATTTGCGGGAGGTCTTTTGTCATGTCAGTGTCACTTGCTATTTTAATTCTTTACATTGTTGCTTTATTCGCTATCAGTTGGTTCGCTAAGAAGCGCAGCGAAGGTACAACGGAAAACTATGCACTTGCCGGACGTAAATTAAACGCACCTTTAATTGGCGTTTCTATTATCGGCTTAGCTGTTGGCGGCGCTTCAACAATCGGTGTTTCAGAACATGCCTTCAAGGTTGGCTTATCAGCTGGTTGGTATACGGCTGCCTGGGGTATCGGTGCTATCGTAATGGGAATGTTTCTTGCAGAGAAATACCGTAAGGCCAATATTACGACTGTTTCGGAACTAATTGAGCGCCATCATGACAGTAAAGCGGTTGTTTTGGGCGTTATCTGCCAAATCATCATTCAACTGGTAATAATCTCTTTGCAATACATTGCCGGTGGCAGCATTATCAGCGCAATTATGCCGGAAATTGGTTTTAAAACGGGCGTTATGATCAGTGCAGTGACTTTCATTGGGATTACCTTTATTGGTGGCATGTGGTCCGCAAGCTTATCCAATATCTTAAACATTATCCTAATCTATGGTGGCATTGCGATTGCGACAGTAATTCAATTCACGAAGGTTGGCGGTTTAAGCGGCCTTGGGATGAATCTGCCGGCAAACATACCATGGTTTGACCCTATAGCAGGTGTAGGGATTAAAGGCATCATGTCCTGGATTGTTGTTTTAGTTACTGTTAATCTTTCCTTACAAAGTATTATTCAGATTTCGCTCGGTGCTAAAGATGCGGCTACTGCCCGTAAAGGCTTTGTCTGGGGCGGAATATTGATGATCCCTGTAGGCTTCATGTCGGCTTTGCTTGGTATTTGTGCTAAGGCGGCTTATCCGACTGCTAATGCTGCTCTTGCCTTGCCTCAAGCTATCGTTGAATTACAGCCGATTTTAGCTGGTATTACTTTGGCTGCTTTGTGGGCCGCTGATGTTTCTACAGCCTGCAACCTTCTCTTGAGTGCAGGTACGCTTTTCTCCAAGGACATTTATAAACGTTATATAAATCCTTCCTGTGATGAAAGCAAGCAATTGTCTGTTATGCGCTGGAGCGTTGTTATTTCGGGCGTTATGACCGTTGGCATGGCTATGATGGTTTCCGGTATTCTGAATACTATCATGATGGGCCTTAGCTTAACTGCTGCTTTCAGTATCATCGTCATAGTAGCGTTGTTCTTCCCACAATATGCCTGCAAAGCAGCTGGTTTCAATACCATGCTTGTTGGTCTTATTATGTTGATTGCCTGGCAATTGGTCCCTGCAATCAGGATTTTCCCACATGTTATTTACTTGGAATGGGTAGCTTGTATTATAACTTATGTTGTGACTGCAGTTGTTGCTCCGGAAAAGAAAGCGTTACCTGCAGTTTGTCCTGAAGAGGAAATTGCCTGATAATTTTGCTGTATAAACCTCATGGGCTTGTCCCATGGGGTTTATTGTTTTTTATTATTGATAATGGTAAGATAAAACAAAAGCTGTATAAAGGTGGTAGCTGCTGTGAACATATTATTAGCTGAGGATGACAAGCAATTAGGCGGCTTGTTAGCAACTATGTTAAGACGAGCAGATTTTCAGGTCACGTGGGCAGAAAGTGGCGATGATGCTTATAAAAAAGTTTATGGTGATGACTATGAGGTTTTGGTATTTGATTGGATGATGCCAGGATTAAGTGGTATCGAGCTATGCCAAAGGTTACGCGAGGAAAACTACCAAGGCAAGATTTTACTCTTGACGGCGCGCGACAGCGTCGAGGATAAGGTTTCTGGGCTAGATAGCGGTGCAGACGACTATTTGGTTAAACCTTTTGAATTCCTGGAGCTTGTTGCCAGAATCAGGGCTTTAGCAAGACGGGTTGAGCACTACCAACAAGAAGAAACAGATTATGGTGATTTCAAACTAAATAGAAGTGCCGAGACTCTTAGTAACAAAAATGGTAATATCCAGTTAAGCCCACGTGAGTTTAAGATTGTTGATATTTTATTATGTAACAGAAACAAGGTAATTCCACGTGAGATTCTGATGGATCGTGTCTGGGGTATTGACGGCGATATAACAACTAATAATCTTGACGCACATATTAAGCTATTGCGGAAAAAAATAGCACAAATCACGTCGGACGAAATAATCAAAACTGTCCGTGGTGTGGGCTACAAAATTGAGAGGTAACCATGTTTGAACGCTTACGTAAGAAACTAACAGG
>JAAYVM010000015.1 GCA_012517145.1 Acholeplasmataceae bacterium | reverse complement strand
CAGGCAGCAATCTCATCCTCAGCTTGCAGCATCTGCCCGCCGAATTCCTTGACCTTTTTAACCATATATTCCATGACTTCCGATGCCGGTGTTATTGGGTAAGCCGCCATAAAACGCGCCCCGGCGCTTAAAGCACCGAACGCCATTGCTTCGTTGCCCAGCAAGAAAAGTTTGGGAGCCTTCTCCGCTATCTTCGGCAATACCAATCTTCCCAGCAAAGCTGGTGCTTCTGTCCTGATAAATTCCATACCAGCTTTGAAAACTGCCACATTCGCCGCTACAGCTTCTTCGCCTTTTTTGCCGAACTCTTTGCGCAGCTGAAGTTCAAAACACTCTTCACCCAAACCGAACAGCGCTGCCGTGCAGCCAAGCGCCACGATATTTTTCTGCATGATGGTACCGTTTTGTTTGGCGATATCCGCAAAAGGCACTGCAAGAATTTCTGTTTTACCCGAAAAGTTTGCTGCTAAAGCTTTTTCCGCAAGAATGATACCATTTTCACCTACTGTAAGCGCCTCATTGCTTAAAGTATCCTGATCCAAAGCAACCAATAGGTCGCATTCTTTGTTAATCGTGCCCACAGGCTGGGCTGATATCCTGATTTTATAATTTGTGTGACCACCCTTAATACGTGAGGAAAATTGACGAAATCCATACAAATCATAACCTTGATGGCTTAATGTCCGCGCCAATATGGCCCCTAAGCTTTCCAATCCCTCACCCTGCTGACCACCAGCCTGCCATGTAATTTCATTGCTTTGCAAAATCACTACCTCCTCTCAGATACCTATGATTATTATTACTATAATTTAATATATTCCTTCTAAAAATAATTTTACCTTTTTAATAAATTATTTTATTTATATTATTCTCGACTTGTATTTCTCATTGGCTCAGCGAATCTTCTCTATATAATTATTTACATAGCTGTTTATTCCGCTGAAATGAATTAAGAAAAGCAAAAAGGCTTCCCAAAAATGGGAAGCCTTTTGCTTTTCTTGTAAACTTGTCTATTTCACAGCATTAATTGCAAAATTTTCGAGAATATAATCCCTCACTTTGCGTGCCGGTGGAATCAATGTTTTCTTATTCATCCAGGATAGATAAATCTTGCGTCTGAACCCTGGGGTTGTAATTTTAATTTTAGCAACTGGTGCGTAATTAATTCCTGGCACATCAGGTATTATGGTAACACCGAAATTGAGCGAAACAAATTGCAAGGTAGCATTACATTCATAAGCTTCAAAAACAACATTTGGCGTTAAATCACGTTTTTTGAATTCGCTCATGATTAATTTACGCAGTCCGCTGTCTTTATGCAATAAAACAAACGGCAGGTCTGCTATTTCCTCTATTTCTATTTCTTTGCGGCCTGCTAAAGGATGTTCCTTCGCAACAACAGCATATAATTCCTGCTCAAAGATTGGGATAGAAACAGTCAGAGGATCCTCTTCAACACACAAAGCCAAATCAATTTCCCCTGTTTTTAAATCTTCCAGAAGATTATTCTGCAGATTTTGCTTGAACTTAAAAGAAATAGCTGCATTATCTTCCTTTTTTTGAAATCCCCCTATAATCTCAGGTATTAACGACGAAGCCAAGCTATATATATAACCAAGGCAAACTTCTCCTGACATCGCCCCTTTGATTGCCATGACACGTTTAACACCTTCTTCCATTATGTCCAGAGCCTGCTCTACATAAGTAAGAAAATATTCCCCGTATTGGCTTAATTTTAGCTTTTTATCTACCTTTTCAAATAAGTTGACGCCTAATTCTTTTTCCAGTTCTGCTATCGCATAGCTTAGGTTAGGTTGGGATATATGCAATTCCTGAGAAGCTTTCGTATAATGCAAAACCTTCGCTAAAACCCGAAAATATTGCAATTGCATGAGAGTCATAGTGTTCTCCTATCCTCTTTTTTCTATCGCTATGTTCATACTATCAAACTGAACTTTTTTCTTCAATAGAATTTGTTTATAATTTTAATTTAAATTAAGTATTAGACGCTAAGAAGACATTAAAGTTACAATGCTTTTAAAGGATATAGCTATTCCAAAATATGATTAAAGGAGTTGTAACAGCATGTCAGCAGAAATCTCTCAGGAACAACAACAAGAATTAGATATTTTGTTTGAACGGGCACAAAGAGCGCAGCACATCATCGAGACATATTCTCAGGAAAAACTTGATCGTCTTTGCCAGGCTGTGGCTTGGGCCGTGACCAACAAGAAAACTTTTCTCAGATTAGTAGATATGGGTATAGAAGAAAGTAAACTAGGCGATCCAATCTCCCGTCAAAACAAACGTTTCAAAATTCGCGGCATTTTACGTGATGCCCTTCGTGAAAAAAGTGTAGGAATTATAGAAGAAAATCCTGAAAAGGGAATAGTTAAATATGCAAAACCTGTAGGCATTATTGCTTCATTAGTTCCAACTACAAACCCTGATCTGACACCTGGCGGGCAAGCAGTTTATGCCATAAAAGCACGGGATGCAGTAATATTTTCACCACATCCACGTTCCAAAAAGACCACTTTTGAAACAGTACGTATCATGCGGGAAGCTTTAGAAAAAGAAGGTGCACCAGCTGACCTTCTTCAGTGCATTACCCTTCCAAGCATTCCTATGACCAAGGAACTTATGCGCCGGGCTAATCTTGTAATTGCCACCGGTGGCAAAGATATGGTTAAATCTGCTTATAGCTCCGGCACTCCTGCCTATGGTTCAGGAGCCGGCAACTCAACTATGATTTTTGACGAAACTGCTGACGTTGTTGAAGCCTGTCACAATACCATGCTGAGTAAGACTTCTGATTTCGGCTCCGGTTGTTCTGCTGATGGCAATGTCATAGTTTCTGACAAGATTTATGATGCCGTTATCAAACAGTTGGAAGTTGAAGGCGGTTATTTGGCCAGCGAAGAAGAACGCGAAGCACTTAAAAAAGTTATGTTGGATGCCGATGGGCACCGCTTGTCAGACACTGTAGCAGTTCCACCACAGGAACTGGCAAAAGCCGCAGGTTTTGAAATACCTGCCGCCAAAAAATTCATTTATGTTATTGGTGATGGTATAGGTAAAGAACATTTCTTCTCAAGTGAAAAGCTCACAACCTTACTAGCCGTTCACAAATACGAAGGCGAATTTGAAAATGCGCTCGACGCTATGCGCGGTATTTATGAAGTTGGCGGCAAAGGCCACTCCTGCGGTATCTATTCTTACAATGAAGATCATATCCATCGTCTTGCTTTGGCAGCTCCTGTCAGCCGCATCATGGTAAGACAGCCTCAATCCAAAGCCAACGCCGGTTCGGCAACCAATGGCATGCCAATGACTTCATCTCTCGGCTGCGGTACATGGGGCGGAAATATTGTATCAGAAAATATCTGTTTGAAACATTATATGAACACTACCTGGGTTTCCACACCTATTCCGGCAGATATGCCTTCACCTGAAGAATTGTTCGGGGACTTCTATGATCCTGAGCTAGACAAATAGCTTATTGTCACTAATAGGAGAAGGGGTGGAATATGAACCTGCCTGATAAAGTTACAATCTGTGAAGTCGGTTTACGCGATGGTCTGCAAAATGAAAAGCGATTGTTCACTCTTCAAGAAAAACTCGCTTTGTTAAATAGTGTCGTAAAATCTGGCATTAAAATAATAGAAGTTGGCTCCTTCGTTAACCCCAAAGCAGTGCCGGCCATGGCAGACACTGATGAGTTGGCAAAGCTTATGCCAAAATCAAGTGGCATAGAGTACCGCGCCTTAGTCGCCAACCTGCGAGGAGTGCAGCGCGCGCATGAATGCGGCATCAGCAAAACAAAACTTACTGTTTCTGCCAGTGAAGCGCACTGTTTAAGCAATTTGAACAAATTACCTGCAGAAATTATACATGGATTTAAAGACTGCGTAGAATATGCACAAAAACAAAGTTTGCAGCTGTCCGGTGCAATATCAACTGCTTTCGGCTGTCCCTTCCAGGGCAAAGTTCCGGCTTTACAAGTCGAAAATGTCGTTAAAGAATTCCTAAACTTGGGCATAACAGAGCTCTCGCTTTCAGATACAACAGGCATGGCCAATCCTAAGCAAGTCTATAATCTTTGCACAATGCTGAAAACCAAATATCCACAAGTACGCTGGATACTGCACTTCCACAACACGCGCGGCATGGCTCTCGCCAATATATTTGCCGGTATGCAGGCAGGAATAACAACCTATGACGGCTCCTTTGCCGGTCTCGGCGGTTGTCCTTTTGCACCTGGCGCCTCCGGCAATGTAGCAACTGAAGATATCGTCCATATGCTTGATGAAATGGGCATAGAAACAAATATTGATCTGCTGGACGTCATTGAAACAGCAAAACTTGCCCAATCATTTGCCGGGCGTATTACCGAAAGTTTTATTTTAAAAGCCGGACGCTGCCAAGATCTAGTAAAATAAGTTTTAAGTAAATTTAATTCTACATACTACTCTGTTAAAATATATGGCCACCCCCCT
This sequence comes from Acholeplasmataceae bacterium, assembly GCA_012517145.1. Taxonomy (GTDB): domain Bacteria; phylum Bacillota; class Negativicutes; order Acidaminococcales; family Acidaminococcaceae; genus RZYP01. Next base: position 3,358 of record JAAYVM010000015.1, on the reverse strand, counting down.
GTTTCAACGTTTACGCGATAATCATAAGGAGGTAGTTCTAATGACAGTAGCATCTTTACTAGTAGATATCCAGATTATTTCGGTTTTTATGATCCTAGGCTTTATCTTGCGAGAGGTTTTTAAACCCTTACAGCGTTTGTATATCCCTACATCTATGCTTGGCGGTTTTCTCGCCCTCATTGCCGGACAGCAAGTGCTCGGTTTGGTCAACATACCGAAGTCTGCTGGCAGCCTCTCCGGCACCTTGATTGGCGTAGTCCTTACTTGTATTGTTTATGGCATAACTTTTGAAAAAAGCAGAATCAGAAATTATATTGATTACACGATGGTAATTATCTCAGTTTATGGTGCTCAACTACTGTTTGGCGTACCACTCGGCATCCTTTTACAGAAATTCTGGCCGGCACTACCTGAAGGCTGGGGTACAATGGGAGTATTCTCCTTCTGGGGCGGTCATGGCACCGCTAGTGCCGCTGGTGCAACTTTTGATAAGTTAGGCATTGAAGGCAATTTCGGTCTTGGCATGATCTTATCAACAATTGGTTTGATGGCAGCAGTTACAGTCGGTATCGTTATGGTCAACTGGGGCATCCGCAAAGGTTACGCTGCCTATACGCAAGTTCCTGCAGAAGGCGTCGATGACCCTACTCTTCGAGGCGTCTTGCCGAAAGAACTGCAAAAACCCATTGGCTTGGTCAAGACCTCTCCGAATGGTATCAATGCTCTCGTTTTCCAATTTTCTATGATTATGGCCTGTATTCTTGTCGGTTCCAAACTTTTAGCAGCTTTGAGCTTGGTGGCGCCATTCTTTGGCAAAGTGCCCGCTTTAGTGCACGGGATGCTAGGTGCCACTATCATTCGCCTGATTATGCACAAACTCAATCTTACCGGATTCATTGATAAAGCGACCGTTTCTTCAATTTCCGGCATGACACTTGACTTGGTCATCATCTCTGCAGTAGCCACAATCAAGCTCAGCCTGGTTACGGAATTCTTATTCCCTATCATTATTTACAGCGTGATACTTCTCGCTATAACGATGTGGATGGCAATCTACTTCTGCAAAAAGCTATGTGCGCATGAATGGTTTGAAAAAGCCTGCTGCCTTTTTGGTATGGCTTCCGGAGCGGTTCCTACAGGGCTGGCGCTCGTGCGCTGCGTTGATCCTGAGGGCAAATCAAGCGCACCAGATGCACAAGGCGTTGGTTCTACGCTCTTCACACCGGTATTCGGCACAGCACCAGCTTTCATCCCGATTCTCTTTACTACATCAATCACTTCTGTTCTCGGCATCGGTGCCGCGTTATGCTTCTTACCGCTAATAGCAGGTTACCTTTTATTCCGCAAAAAGGCATAATAAATAACGTTGATGGAGTTGGCTGGTTCTTTAAGAAAGGACCAGCTTTTTTCATTCTTATTTTCTTGTCGCTCATGCCTGGTTGACTTCGCGAGTATTACCTATATAATTATTACATAGCTGTTTATCCTGCCAAAGTGAGGTATTACATGACCAGACAATTCTTTTCGCGCCTTTTGATTCTGCATATAGGTCTTTTTCTTTATTCCCTCGGTATTGCCTTGAGCCTGAATGCCCAGATTGGGTACGCTCCCTGGGAAGTTCTCCATGTCGGCATGGCAAAAACCTTCGGCATGACGATTGGCGAAATTTCCATCATCGTCGGTTTTCTGATCCTGCTGGTTACTGGTTACTGCGGCGAAGATATAGGCATTGGCACCATTGCCAACATGATTGTCATCGGGCTGGTGCTTGATTTAATTTTATATCTCGACTTTCTGCCCGTTGCCGGCAATATGTTTTTTGGTATCTTGATGCTGATTACCGGCCTCTTTACTATCGCGCTCGGCAGTTATTTTTATATTGCTTCTGCCTTCGGGGCCGGCCCGCGTGACGGCCTGATGGTCCTGCTCACCCGCAAAACCGGCCTCCCTATTGGCGTCTGCCGCGGCGGCATTGAACTTACAGCCGTCATCATCGGCTGGTATCTCGGCGGGCTTGTCGGTGTCGGTACAGTTATTTCCGCTCTCATGATTGGGTTCTGTGTGCAGATCACCTTCAAACTTCTTCGCTTTGACCCTACGAAAATACACCATGAAAGGCTGCAGGAAACCTACAAAAGTTTCCGTCGAAAATAAAGCAGACAGCAAAAAACTATCGCAAACAGGTTTAATTATCTGTAAGCGATAGCTTTTTTTATTTTAACCAAGAAATACTCTTTTATTGTGCCATTCCAGATAAGCATGGGATGGCCATTTTTCTTTGTTTTCAGGCAAGGCAATCTGTCCTCCCGCGATTTTGTTATACTCGCTGTTTTCGCCAAAATCCTCCGCAACTCTTTTACTGACTGCCACTTTATAATCCAGCGTGACAGTTATATACCCACGCTCGAACAAAGTACAGTAGTCACTGCGCAGAAGCAAGCCGTTCGAAATATCTTTGAGACCGCCAAACCGGCTGGGCCTGATTTGGGCGACTCGCAAAACCGGCGCCGCCTGTTCACCTGAAATCGCACATTTTCTATTATAAGCTTCAATGACAAGCAGCTTGAAATGCCCGAAGCCAATCTCCGGTGCCAGTAGCGTGTCCTGATAATAACGGCACTCCTGCTTATTCAGCCTCGTTTGTGCCTGTTCATAAAGTGCTGCTCCTATTGGCTCTGTCCTGCTGTATAGTTTGCCTTGAACAATCTTGCTGCTCCAGTCTTCCGGGACCGGGATTTCGTCGCCTGCATCAAAATAAAATACCGACGAGAGAATGACGCAGCCAATTTCCGGATCAGGTTTCGCGCTACTGTCAGTTTTACGATATTTATAGATACGCTCCAGCATGGCCGCGCAGCTGTCAGCACCATTGGCTATGCCAAACGCTTCCCAAGCCAGTGATGTTGGCAAAAGTTTGAATGCCTGGAAGAAGCCACCGCCCACGATGCAGTTATAGGGACTGTGCAGTTTGAATAAGAACAACTCGCCCCTGCTCAGCGCTTTGAAGTTAGTATTGCCGCTAGGACGCCAAAAATTAACCTCAGAACATTTTGCTTGCTTCAGCGTCTGAAATAGGTCGAAGTCAATTATCCCAACATAAAGCTTCATCCGGAAATCCGCCCCTTCTTGCCTTTGACAGTCATCATAAATATGTGCTAACTTCGACGTTTAATATGCTTCTTCCTGCCTGCCAAAAGCGAAAAAAGACCAAAGGATATGAACTGCACCCCAATTGTTAGACAGTATGATATACTGAAAAACAATTGGGGTGATTTTTTATGCCAAAGGGAATACCGCACAAAAGATATACGGCAGAGTTTAAGAAGTTTGTAATTGAAACAATGAGAACCGAAAATCT
>JAAYVM010000195.1 GCA_012517145.1 Acholeplasmataceae bacterium | reverse complement strand
CGTTATGGCTACTTCTGTTTTGGAAACCAACCGTGATTTGGACTTGGAATTTCATGTTTTCATTAATGAAATTGCAGATGCCGACTTGTTAAAGGCTCGTCAACTAGTCAAACAATACGGGCAGGGTTTTCATATTTATGTTATGAACATGGAGCCTTTCAGCAAATTTCATCTATTGCATCAACGCCATAGCTATGTGAGCTATTTCAGAATTTATATGCCTAAAATATTAAAGAAATTCACGAAGCATTTTCTTTATGTGGATGCGGATATGATTTGTTTAGGCAGTTTGAAACCTTTTTTAGAAATGGATTTTAAAAATACACCGGTTGCCGTAGTTAGTGATGTTCCAGAAGCAGTTAAAATAAGGACAGCTTTTTTGAAACTGAAAAATGGGAAATATTTTAATTCAGGTATGATGTATATCAACGTTGAAGAATGGGAAAAACAGCTGATTACAGAAAAGTGCTTTGAGCATACTGGCAAGGATCCCAAAATGTTCTTGGGACATGACCAGGATGTTTTAAACATCGTATTGGACGGCAATTTTATTCTGGTGTCAGAAAAATTCAATTTTCTTGGTGGTATGGGTGCTAAAGGACCAGAAGGAACAATCTTCTATCACTTCTTCGGTCGTACCAAACCTTGGGAAATTTGTCTCAACGAATTCGATGAAATTTGGTGGCATTATAATGATATTTCACTGTGGCGTAAGGAAAGGATGAAGTATCCTCCCCTTAAGCCTAAATATTATCACGACTATAAATATGCCGGTAAATATTACAGCCAAAAAAATGAATATTTTAAGGCATTGAAGTGTTATCTGATTTATTCTTACTTAAAAATAAGATTCAAACTATAAGGAAGATTCAACGCTTGCAAAGAAGAAAGGGTATGCAGCATGGCTAAACTTGCTATCGTAATTTTGGCAAAAAATGAAGAAAAAAACATCAAAGCAGTAATTGCTAATGCGAAAAGATGTACCGACGAAGTTATCATTCTGGATTCCGGCAGTACGGATAAAACTATAGAAATCGCGATACATGAGGGCGCAAGAACGCTTTTTCGCGCCTGGACCAATGATTTCGCGGCACAGCGAAATTTTGTTCTGGATAAAACGGAAGCTATCTGGGTTCTTTATCTCGATGCCGATGAAAGGCTGAGTGACGAATTGATTAATGCGATCAATGCGGTTACGACAAGCAAGAATCTTGATAAGCAGTATATCGTAAGGCGCCGCTCGCACGCTTTTGGACAACAATTCAAACATGGTGTTTTACGGCCGGACAGCGTAGCACGGCTCTTTCCACGCGAGAGGGTATCTTGGGAGAGCAAAGTGCACGAAAGGCCAATATGTTCTTTAAAGGCAGAAGAATTGCCTGGTTATATTGAACATTATACCTATGAAAGCTGGCAGCAGTATTTTGGCAAATTCAACCAATACACAACTCTTTGGGCAGAAGAAGCCTGCAAGAAAGGTAAACGTACTACAGCGGCGGGAGCTTTCGGCCATGCAGCTTATGCTTTTATTCAGATGACGCTTTTTAAAAGAGGCATCTTGGATGGCTGGTTAGGTTTAGCGTTATGTTGCAATCATTTCAGCTATACTTTGACAAAGTATCTGAAGCTTAAGGAAATCCAGGAAAAGGACAAAGAATAATGAGGATTTTAATCAATCATCTGAAAAATGTCGGGGATGTCTTGTTGGCAACCACCGCGATAAAATTGGTTAGAGATGCTTACCCGGAGGCTTGGATAACCCTGATGACAGTTCCGCATGTTGCGCCTTTTTTTGAGAACCATCCGTTGGTAGATGAAATTCTGCCGTTTGCATATAAGTCAAAAGATGGTTCAGTTTCTTCTATGCTCCAGATGGTCAAAGAAGTTAAGAAAAGGAACTTTGATCTTAATATTTCGCTGGAAAGCCGTTTGCGCCCGATATTAGTTGCTTTTTTGGCTGGCATTCCTGTGAGAATTGCCGGTGATGGCATGGATCGCTATGGCAAGAAAAAAGAATGGTATAGGTTCTTGTTTACCCATCTTTATCCGATTACCACACAAGAGGAAGAACACCAGAGCGAAACCTTCATGAAAGTAGTACGCCCGTATCTTAAATTGCCTGCAAATATTAAGGCCAAGCCAAGCTTACCATCTGCAAGTGCTGAAAGCATTGTGCGTATGAAAGAGTTGCTGCAAGTCACGCAAGAGGAAAACAGCAGGAAAAAGGTTTTATTTTGCGTCCGTGGAACGCATCCGGAGAAAAACTGGCCTATTCATTATTTTGCCGAAGTTATTGATGCAATTTTCCAGAAGAAAAACACAGACTGTTATATAATTGGGGCTCCTGGTGACGAAGATTACGCACAAACTGTCATCAAAGAATGCAAGATGCCCGTGCAAAATCTTTGCGGCAAAACCAAACCGACAGATTTAGTGGCTCTTTTTGGTCTTGCCGATTTATTGGTATCAGTTGATACCGGTACGGCTCATATAGCCGCAACGACAGATATTCCTATCGTTTCGATATTCCTGTGTACTAACCCCATACAATGGAGTCCTTTGAGTGAAAAGGCAAAAGTGCTCTGCTATGAATTTGCCTTTGGCAGATTTGGGCTCAAGCCGACACCTGAATTTACTACTCATAAGGAAATATTGCCTGAGCATGTGCTGCAGGCAATAGAAGCGCAGCTGGCTGCAAAAAAATAATATTGTGAAAGCAATTACAAAAGGCTGCGGCGGCCAGTTCACTGCGGTCTTTTTCTCCAATTAACTAAGATTGATTTTATGGCAAAGGTGGCATCTTGATATGCGTATAGCAATTTTAGAAAGCATCAGCATGCCGGCAGGGCATGAGGTAGAATTTGACCGTCTTCTGATTGACGAGCTCAAAAGAGAGGGACATCATCCGCGCTTTTTCGTGCCGCAAAAATTCCCTTTCAAAATTGATTACGGCGTACCTGTCGATTATTTAAGCGGCGGCGAGGTCATTACGTATGCCGGTGCGGGAAAGCTCAAAAAAATCTGGTTGTCTGTTATGCGGGAAGAACGTAGGCTTAGCTGGTTCAACTCAGCTTTTGACAAAGCAAGCAGCGGTTTGTGTGAGGCTATTATCATACCTACCGCTACCTATCGTTATCTAAGAACCATATTGAAAAGCAAGCTGAAAGATTCGCCAATACCGGTTTATTTTGTGTTTCATGGAATTAATCCCGGTGAACAGCCCAAATTTGAAAAATATGCACGTAAGTGCCTGCCATACAAGAATATTCATCTGCGTGTCATCACTCTGCGTAATGACTTTGCAAGCAGCAATCTGACTAACCTTCATCTTATTAATCCGCCGGTATTTAAACCGCTCTCTTTAGAAGCTGCTAAAATCTTAAAGGCAGAATATCCGATTAAAATCGGTTTTTTTGGTCAATTTCGTAAAGAGAAAAACCTTGCATCCTTTTTGGATGCTTTTGTCAAAGCAGAATTTACAAAGCCTGTAGAGTTGATCGTACAGGGAGCAACGGCAAAACCAGAAGATGGAGAAGCCTTTGAACAGCTTAAAGCTGCTTACAGTCGTTTTAAGAACATAACTTTCTGGCATAAAAATCTGCTTGGCGTGGAATGGGAAAAAGCACTGCTTGGCGTGGATGTCGTGATTTTGCCTTATGCAGCTGAGAGGTATCGTTACCACTGGAGCGCAATGTTGTTTACGGCTATCGGTTTTTATAAACCGGTCCTTATCTCTCCGGAAATAAATCCTGAAGTGCTTGCCGAATATAAAATAGGATCCGCTGTTCAGGTTGAAAACGAAGAGGTTTTTGCCAGACAGTTGAAAGACTTCGTTGATTTGTATGAGGCAAATCTGGAGATTTACAACGAAGATCTCTTGCGGGCCAACAAGGAATACAGTCACGAAGCCTTGATCAGGAATATATTGGAAATATAAATGGAGCATAGTAGACGGTCATGAAAAAAATAGTAGTCAGTAGATTAGATAATATCGGCGATGTAGTTATGACAACGCCAATCCTCTGTAAATTGAAAAAAGAATTCCCGGAGGCGAAGCTCATTTTTATAGTGCGCACCATTGCAGCACCTGCTGTGGATAGGCTGCCTTTTATTGATGAAGTTATTGCCCTCCCTGATAAGAAAACACTGCGTGAACAAATGAACGTGATCAAAAAAATATGGCATGCTGATCTTGCTTATTTGGTGGACTATACCCACCGCATAGCTCTGCTTGCTTATCTGGCACGAGTCAGAAAAAGTATCGGCATCGCCCACAAGCGGGCTAATTTGTTGACGCAGCCTATACAATGGAATAAAGATATGGATTATACCTATGATCCCGTTATGTTTGCCGAATTATTAAAGGAGCATACCGGCATAGATGTTATGCAGGAAGAAAATTGGAATACCTTCCATTATTCAGAAGCGAATTCGCAGGAAAAACGCAAGATGGAACAACTATTTGCTGCTCATAATCTGAACATGTCAAAACCTTATATTGTTTTTTCCATGTATACCTCGCATATTTCCAAGAATTGGCCGGAAGAATATTGGCAGGAACTTTGGCAAAAAGTTGGCGAAAGCTATGATATACCGGTGGTACTTACGGGTGATAATCCCCACAACATTCAGTTTGGCAGCAATGTTACTGACCTTTCCGGTCAGACAGATCTTTATGAATTGGGATATGTCATTGAGCGTGCGGCACTCGTAATTAATGGCTGCAGCGCACCAATGCATATAGCACGTGCTTTCAAAGTCCCGACCATCGGACTCTATGGTTCAACACCGGCTTCGAAAGGTGCACCACCGGAAAATATCGCGTCTTTTGTTACGACCGCATCTTGTGCTCCCTGCAATGGCGATTATTCAACCCCATGTGAAAAGCCATTTTGCATGCAGTTGATAAAAGTAGACGATGTGTATCGAGTGGTTGCAGATTTTTTGGATAACGAGATTCCTCGGCTGAAGCCATCGGAATGACAAAAAGTGTACGCCATCGGAATGACAAGATAGAAAACGCATTGTAATGACAGTATGTTTGTCGTAATAAACGCTTCCGTTTGTCATCCCGAACGCCCCCTTTGTCATCCTGAGCGAAGCGAAGGACCTCGGGGTTTACCAACAAACGAGATTCCTCGGCTAACGCCTTCGGAATGACAAAGAAAAGAAGCCATCGGAATGACAAGATAGAAAACGCATTGTAATGACAGTATGCTTGTCGTAATAAACGCTTCCGTTTGTCATCCCGAACGTCCCCCTTTGTCATCCCGAACGAATGTGAGGGATCTCGGGGTTGATTCCATAATTAAATTATGAGATGTTTTTAGAGGCGAGTAAACTTGTATTATGTTTATATTCTTACAAATAAAACTAATAGTGTTCTTTATACAGGGGTTACTAATAACCTTGAACGTAGATTATGGGAACATAGAAATAATTTGACCACAGGGTTTGCCGAAAAATACAAAGCACATAAGCTGGTTTATTATGATATCACTCCAGATATTAAATCGGCGATAGCCAGAGAAAAAGAAATAAAAGGATGGCGTAGAGAGAAAAAGTGCAACTTGATTAATACTATGAATTCAACCTGGAGCGATTTATCAAAAAGTTGGTAAAGAGCGAGATTCCTCGGCTAAAGCCATCGGAATGACAAAAAAGGAACGTCCTCGGAATGACAAAAAGTGTACGCCAGCGGAATGACAAGATAGGGGGTGTCATCCTGAACACCCCGCCTGTCATCCCGAACGCCCCCCTGTCATCCTGAGCGCACCTCTTGTCATCCTGAGCGCCCCGCCTGTCATCCTGAGCGCACCTCTTGTCATCCTGAGCGCCCCGCCTGTCATCCTGAGCGCACCTCTTGTCATCCTG
>JAAYVM010000194.1 GCA_012517145.1 Acholeplasmataceae bacterium | reverse complement strand
CATTGCCAATAATGACGGTATGATAGGCATAACCTTTGCCGGCCAATTTTTGGAAGAAGATTATAACGATGCCTGCATAGAAAGTGTTTATCGTCATATTGATTACATGCTCAATTTGATTGGCAATGATGATCATATAGGCTTTGGTTCTGATTTTGATGGCATCTCGCATCCACCTTACAATATCAAGGGCGTGCAGGACTACGTACCTCTTATCGAATATTTAAGCGCGAAAAATTATTCTGAAGAAACTATCAAAAAAATTACGCATCAAAATGTTTTGACATTGTTAAAAAAGGTATTATAATTTAATAATTAGTTATCGGAGGTGAAGCAGGGTGACTTATTTTTGTCATTAGCTTCATCTCTTTTATTTACAAAGGATTGAGATTATTAGTGTTTTGAATAGATTTTTGATATTATAATGACAGAATTAATTATCTTTTACATCATAAAAGTTGAAATACGGTTAATCGTTAGCGTATAATAATAGTATTATCTAGATGGATTGTGCTTTATTGAAGAGAGGATGGAAAAAATAATGCGTATTGTTTTGACTATTGTTGGAAAAGACCGCGTTGGCATTATTGCTAAAGTAAGTAATCTGTTAGCGGAACATGGTGTTAATATTTTGAATATTAACCAGAATATTTTGGAAGGTTTCTTTAATATGGTCCTGATTGCTGATATGTCCTCTGCTGATGTCAGTTTAAAAGATTTACAAAAAATGGCCGTGGAAATAGGCAAGGAAATAGGTGTTGAAATTAAAGTTCAGCACGAAGATATTTTCACAGCAATGCACCGAATTTAAGGAGGACATTATGTTCGATATTAAAGATATTTTAGAAACCAACAGGATGATCACCGAGAATAATCTGGATGTCAGAACGATTACAATGGGAATCAGCCTGCGTGATTGTGCGCATCCCGATATCAATGTCACTGCACAGAAAATATATGATAAAATCACTAAAAAGGGAGAAAACCTGGTAAAAGTGGGTGAAGACCTTGAAGCAGAGCTTGGTGTTCCTATTATTAATAAGCGTGTTTCTGTAACACCTATTTCTATTATTGGTGAAAGCTGTGATGCTAATAGTTATGTGCCACTGGCAAAAGCTCTTGACGCAGCTGGCAAGGCTATAGGTGTTAATTTTATTGGCGGTTTTACCGCTCAGGTTGATAAGGGGTATACAAAGGGTGACAAGATTTTAATTGCATCTATTCCCGAAGCGCTTGCGGTTACAGATATTGTTTGTTCTTCGGTTGCTATTGGTTCCACTAAGTGTGGCATAAACATGGACGCTGTAGCTGAAATGGGCAGAGTAATCAAAAAGGCAGCTGAGCTAACCGCAGAAAGAGATGCGATTGGTTGTGCTAAACTAGTTGTTTTCTGTAATGCAGTTCCAGATAATCCATTCATGGCTGGAGCATTCCATGGCGTGACTGAACCTGAGAGCGTTATAAATGTTGGAGTTAGTGGCCCCGGCGTTGTGAAAAGAGCGCTTGAAGATGTGAGAGGGCAAGACATTGGTGCTGTTGCTGAAACAATCAAAAAAACAGCATTTAAAATAACGCGTGTTGGACAATTGGTTGCGCAGGAAGCTGCTCGCAGACTTAATACGCAGTTTGGTATCATCGACTTATCATTGGCACCGACACCTGCTATAGGTGACAGTGTTGCCCATATTTTGGAAGAAATCGGCTTGGAAAGCTGCGGTGGTCCAGGGACTACTGCCACTTTGGCCTTATTGAATGATGCTGTTAAAAAAGGTGGTTTAATTGCTTCCAGCTATGTAGGTGGTTTGAGCGGTGCATTTATTCCGGTTAGTGAAGATGCCGGTATGATTGCTGCTGTTGAACGCGGAAGTCTGACCTTGGAAAAACTTGAAGCTATGACCTGTGTTTGCTCGGTTGGGTTGGATATGATTGCTGTACCTGGAGACATCTCTGCTCAGACAATTTCAGCTATTATTGCTGATGAAGCAGCGATTGGCATGATTAACAACAAAACTACTGCAGTTCGTTTGATACCAGTACCAGGAAAGGGCGTAGGTGATGTAGTAGAATTTGGCGGTCTGCTTGGACATTGCCCAATTATTCCTGTAAATACATTCAAACCGGATGTATTTATTGCGAGAGGTGGACGTATTCCAGCACCTGTACGGAGTTTGACAAACTGATGACAAAGAAAAAGACAGCTCTTATTTTGGCTTGTCTTGAAGAAACATATGCAGGAACTGCAACTGCATTAAATTACAATTCACCATTCGAACTGCTTATCGCAGTGATTCTTTCAGCTCAGTGTACTGATGAACGAGTTAATAAGGTTACTCAAAGGATTTTCCCTCAATATAACCAACCTCAAAAGATAGCAGAACTCTCACAAGAAGAAATGGAAAATCTCATTCGAGATTGTGGGCTGTTTAGGTCAAAGGCTAAAAATATTCTGGCGACTTGCAAGATAATATTGCAGGAATATGGTGGCAGGGTACCTGATAACGTCAAGGATTTAATGGGCTTACCAGGTGTTGGGAAAAAGACAGCAAATGTCATCGTCAATATTATTTATGGAATTCCAGCTATCGCTGTTGACACACATGTTTTTCGTGTATCGCACAGGTTAGGACTTTCAGATGGTAAGGATCCGGCTGCAGTTGAAAAGGACTTGATGCGAATCATACCCAGAGAAAAATGGGGAGAAGCGCACCATTGGCTTATTTGGCATGGAAGAAAAATTTGCAAGGCAAGAAAACCGGATTGTATGGAATGTATGTTGATTAATTTGTGCCCTTATGAGGATAAGAATTTTATTAACAAATAAACCTTGCAAACGCAAGGTTTATTTGTTTTAGATAGAAGGTCCTTTTAGCGCTTTTCGTAGACTAGCATTGAAATATATGGTAGAATGTAAAAACTATATGCATTTTAAAGGAGCAAGTAATAATGATAATAACCCAAGGGCTGGCGCTGAGATTTGGTAAGCGCGTGCTGTTTGAAGATGTAAACTTAAAATTTACCGAAGGCAACTGTTATGGTTTAATTGGTGCCAATGGTGCTGGAAAATCAACATTTCTTAAAATTTTATCCGGCGAAATTGAACCAAGCTCCGGTGATATTGTTATTGATAAAGGGCAAAGACTTGCAGTTTTAAAGCAGGATCAATATGCCTTTGATGAATATGAAGTATTAAAAACAGTTATAATGGGCCATAAAAGACTCTACGATATTATGGTAGAGAAGGACGAACTGTATGCGAAACCTGATTTCAGCGACGAGGATGGCATGAAGGCTTCGGAACTCGAAGGCGAATTTGCTGAACTGAACGGCTGGGAGGCAGAAACTGAGGCCGCCAGATTGTTGGCAGGACTTGGTATCCCTGTTGAATTGCATGATAAAAAAATGGCTGAACTTAGTGGTAAGGAGAAAGTCAGAGTTCTTTTGGCACAAGCTTTGTTTGGTACGCCGGATATTCTTCTTTTGGATGAGCCGACCAACAATCTGGATTATAATTCCATTGCCTGGTTGGAAGATTTTCTAGCATCTTTCCCAAATATAGTTCTTGTTGTTTCCCATGACAGGCATTTCCTTAATCAGGTTTGCACACACATAGCAGATTTTGATTTCGGCAGTGTACAAATATATGTTGGTAACTATGATTTCTGGCAGGAGTCAAGTCAAATGGCCTTACAGATGGCTAAGGATGCCAACAAGAAAAAAGAAGACAAGATTAAGGAGCTCCAAACCTTTATTCAGCGCTTCAGCGCAAATGCTTCAAAATCAAAGCAAGCGACTTCCCGTAAAAGGCTTCTTGATAAAATTGAACTTGATGATATAAAACCTTCAACAAGACGCTACCCTTATATCAATTTTAAGCCTGACAGAGAAGCAGGCGACGAAATTTTATTTGTGACCGATTTGTCGAAGACCATTGATGGTGAGGTCTTGTTTAAAGATTTGAGTTTCACTTTAGCTAAAGGTGACAAGGTGGCATTGGTTGGTGGTAATGGTCAGGCTCAAACCGCTCTGATGCAAATCCTGATGGGCGAGATGGAACCGGACAGCGGTGAATTTAAATGGGGCGTAACAACAAGCCAGGCTTACTTCCCCAAAGACAACAGCAAGTATTTTACTGCAGAGGATAATCTTGTTGATTGGCTTCGTCAGTATTCCACTAATCAGGAAGAAACATTTTTGCGTGGTTTCTTAGGCAGGATGCTTTTTTCAGGCGAAGAAACGCAAAAAGCATCTAATGTGCTCTCAGGTGGAGAAAAAGTGCGTTGTATGTTTGCAAAGATGATGTTGTCCGGAGCTAATGTGCTGCTTCTTGACGAACCTACGAATCATCTTGATTTGGAATCAATCACATCGCTTAACAACGGCTTAAAAGATTACACAGGTACTCTTTTGCTGCGTTCCAATGACCATCAGCTTTTGTCGACTGTGTGTGATAGGATTATAGAATTAACTCCAAATGGTTATATTGATCGCAAGTATAACTACGATGAATATCTCGCACATCCTGAAATAAACGAATTGCGTAAAGAATTAGGCGCTATTTAAAAAAATATTATAAGTCAAAGAACTGCCTGACTGTATAAAGTCAGGCAGTTCTTTATAAAAGTACAGAATTTAGAAAGATGTGCTCGTTTGAACACGATTTGAACGCGTGCTATAATAATATTACTGTGGATTTACTGTGAGGTAATAATGGAAAACGTTTATGATATAATTGCTGATTTTTATGATCATGATGAAAACTGGAACATGTTGCTACGTCGTGAATATGCAGAGGGCTATATACGTAAAGAAGCATGGAAAGGATTAAATGATCAGCAACTGCAAAAAAAATGGGAGCAAATAATGATGTTGTGCCTTTATTTGGGTTATGCTGAAACCTTTTTGGGGGATATGACAGATGATGATTTTATTGACGCTATTGCTTGGTGCGGCAGGAATATTTCGGAATTTAAAATTTCATATGACAATGTGAAATTGTTTTTAGATACATGTGGAAGTTTATTTGTATATTTGAAGAGTAAAAATGCTATTACCAGTGCCGTCGCTCCTAAGGTAGCGGCTGAAAGACTTCTTGGCGACGATTCTGTTTTGCGGGTGATTAACGAAAAAGGTGATTTTTTACCAGGAGAAGGTTTTGATGATAAGTTTTCAACACCCAATGCTCCTGTAAAAATATTTTTAAATATAGGTGATATGCTCCAACAATTGCTCGATGAACTACACTATTATTTTCAGGATAAGAAATTTAATATGGATTTGGAAAGAGCAGTCTTTCTTTATCATGGCATTTTTCCTGAAGATCAAAATGAGGAAGTTGAAGAAAGTGATGAATTTTGGCAGTGTTTTTGGGATTATTTTTTGTTTGATTATCACTTGTTGGCGGATGATAAAACTCCTCTTGAACACTTTTATGAGCATGGTTCAACTTTCAATAAAGAGTTGGTTGCTGAATTAATGAAGGCTCGTTTAGCCGTTTTTTCGGTTGATAGTATTAATGAAGACAACATGTATTTATGCACGGATTTTTTGACTGGCGAGCAATATGCGCTGAATTTACCTATTGAAGAAGAATTTGATACTAAAGATATGTTATTTGTTGGTCATTGCTTCTATAATAATACTATGGTAATGAACTATGTCCGTTGTTTAAAAATGGGAAAACTGGCTCGTAAAAGATTATATGACATGCTGAAACACTGTTATGACTGGTACAGAATTCAGGAGCCAGAAGCAAAATGGACAGATTTTGTCTCAAGACATCCAATGCTTGTACGCCATCTTACTTATATATATTCGGTTTACGTAAAACTTGACGGATTTGGTCATGAAACCAGTGTTAAAGGGTACAAACCTCCTGATATTACTGTGGTCGATGAAGTGACAAAATGTATAAAAAGCATGATGCAATCTTATCATTTTTCGTGCAGGGATATTAATTTAGCTACGCGTTTGTGGAAAGATTTTTCTTATCATGAGTCCAATGCCATTAATAAGCCGGAAGTGTGGGCATCAGGCGTTATTGAAAATTTCGTCAGGTTAAATGGCGTATACAATTATTCGGAAGAAAAAGTTGCGGAAATGTGCTGGCAGGTTCCAGTAAGTGTTTTACAAAAAGTAGCCGATAAGATTAAAAATGTATTGCATATCGAAAAGTATGACCCACGTTACTGTAATGAAGAGGGTTTTTTGTTGATGATGTTTTCATCGTAAGGAGCGAATAAAATGATATGTAAAAAGTGTGGCTTTGAATATGTAGATAATCTTAAAGAGTGTCCTAATTGCCAGACACCTAATGAACCTGAAGAAGCCAAGGTATTGAACGCTGATGAAAGAGATACGTTCAAAGGTATAACCATTGATGAAGCTGAAGGAACTGAAAGCACAGGCAATGGCAGCTCTGATGATAAGAGTGAAGACGTTTTCAAAGGAACGCATGTATATCATACCAGCGTTTCGGTAGGACACTTCGGGTTTATTTGGCAGTTGCTTTTTCTGATTGTGGTTGCTGGAATTGTCTTTATTCTTCTTCCAGCCTTTTTGTTAGTGTTTATGGCTATCGCTGCATTATATTTTTTGTTGAGATTATTTAGATAAGGGTTTTAAATACAAAACAGGCTGTACTTAAGGATTATATCCTAAAGTACAGCCTGTTTTCATAGTAGTTTTATTTTTGAGGAACTTCCAGAATAGCACCCTTACCGGCTGAAGAAACAAGAGCAGCATAACGAGCGAGATAACCAGTTTTTACTTTAGGCTCAGGTCTTACCCACGCATTACGGCGAGCATCAAGCTCAGCATCCGACAGAGCTACATTTAACTTTCTTCCCGGTATGTCGATATTGATAATATCGCCATCCTGGACAAGGGCTATGTTGCCACCTTCAAAGGCTTCTGGTGAAATATGGCCTATGCAGGCACCGCGAGTAGCGCCGGAAAAACGACCGTCTGTAAGAAGAGCAACATCTTTATCCAAACCCATGCCAGCTAAAACCGATGTAGGATTTAGCATTTCTCTCATTCCAGGTCCGCCTTTAGGACCTTCATAGCGAATGACGATAACATCTCCACGATTAATTTTTTTGCCAATAATCGCTTCTATTGCTGCATCCTCGGAGTCATAAACTTTTGCTGGGCCTGAGTGCACTAACATTTCAGGTGCAACAGCGCTTTCTTTTACTACGCTGCATTCTGGTGCAATGTTGCCGGTTAAAACTGCTATGCCGCCAGTTTTACTATATGGATTTTCGACGGAGTGTATAACTTCTGGACGCTGAATTTTTGTGCCTTCAAAATTTTCACCTATAGACTTACCTGTAACTGTCAAAGCTTCCTTGTTGATCAGACTCAATTTATCAAGCTCAGCCATTACCGCATTGATGCCTCCGGCTTCATATAGGTCAATGATGTGATGTGAACCGCCAGGACTTAATTTAGTGAGATATGGTGTTTTTTTGCTGATTTCATCGAACAAAGCAAGCGGCAAAGAAATACTTGCTTCGTGAGCGATTGCCGGCAAGTGAAGAGCTGTATTGGAGGAACCGCCTATTGCCATATCAACTGTTATGGCATTTTTAAACGCGTCTTCAGTCATAATATCCAAAGGACAAATGTTTTTTTCTACTAAGTCCATTATGCGTTTACCGGCAGTTTTGGCTAAGTTAATGCGTGCACCATAATAAGCTGCAGGAATAGTACCATTACCAGGTAGCCCCATTCCTAAAACTTCTGTAAGGCAGTTCATGGTATTGGCAGTGAAAAGACCTGCACAGGAACCACAACCAGGACAGGCATGCATTTCAACATCCTTAAGCTCTTCTTCAGATATTTTTCCTGCCTCGTAGCGGCCAGCTGCTTCAAAGGCGGTACTGACACTTATATCAACTCCATTGCGTCTGCCAGGAAGCATAGGACCGCCGCTAATAACAATGGCTGGTATATTTAAACGTGCTGCTGCCATTAACATACCCGGAACAATTTTATCACAGTTAGGAATCAGTACAAGACCGTCAAAGGCATGACCTATAGCCATTGCTTCAATGCTGTCAGCGATTAGTTCACGGCTTACTAAGGGATATTTCATGCCCTTATGGCCCATGGCAATGCCATCGCAAATACCTATAGCCGGAAATTCAATTGGAGTTCCGCCATTTTCAAGAATTCCATATTTAACAGCCTTTGCAATTTGGTCGAGGTGAATATGCCCAGGAATAATCTCATTTTGGGCATTTACAACGCCAATTAGCGGGCGTTTCATTTCGTCATCAGTATAACCCATTGCATAAAATAATGAACGATGGGCGGCACGCGTAGAACCATATTTGACCTCATCACTAATCCTCTTCATCTTATATCCTCCCAATTAATTGAATAATAAACTTCTGCTGAAATTCTACTTTATTTCCATAATTATGTCAATGAAATGGGGCGGAATTTTCACTAGAAAAACTATTGTGTCCTTGAAGAAAACAAAAACTCTATGTTGGAATACTGCCAATATTAATGTTATAATGAGCTGAAAATAATCAATTTTTAGGAGGTTATTTATGATGCGAACCAGATTAACTGCACTACTTGGAATAAAATACCCGATAATTCAGGGTGGAATGGCATGGACGTCTGATGCAACTTTGGCTGTTGCTGTTTCCAATGGTGGTGGAGCAGGAATCATTGCCGCTGGAGGACGTACAAGCGAATGGGTGCGCGATGAAATAAAAAAAGCAAAAGGAATTACTGATAAGCCTTTTGGTGTAAATATCACGCTTTTGGCGCCTAACGCGACTGAAATTGTAGATATTGTCTGTGAAGAAAAAGTAGCTTTTGTTACTCTTGGTGCTGGAAATCCTGTGCCACATATTCCTAAATTGCAGGCTGCAGGTGTTAAAGTAATTCCTGTCGTACCAAATGTTAAGCTTGCGGATAGAATTGAAAAAGCTGGTGCTGATGCTATGATTATTGAAGGTATGGAAGGCGGCGGCCATATTGGTACACAAACAACAATGGCGTTAATGAGCAATGTGCTTGCTGTACAACATAGCATACCGGTTATTGTTGCCGGCGGAATCTCTGATGGACGTGCTATGGCAGCAGCTCTTCTTATGGGTGCCGATGGCGTTCAGGTTGGTTCACGTTTTATTCTTACTACAGAATGTCCTACACATCCGGCAGCAAAAGAAGCTATTTTAAAAGCAACTGATACAGATTCTGAAGTTACCGGCTTCTCTAGAGGATCCGCAGTTCGTAGCCTGCGAAATGATTTTACGGAAGAATTCCTTGCATTAGAGCGTGCAGGTGCTCCTCAAGAGGAACTTAATAAACTTGCTACTGGCACCAATCGAATGGGGTCTGTGGAAGGAGATATCAAACGGGGCGTTGTTCAAGTTGGACAAAGCTTAAACGTTTTAAAGGATATATTGCCATGTAAGGAAGTAATCGAACGAATGATCAGTGAGGCTAAGGCAACTCTAGCCAAAGCAAAAGATATCGAGCTTTAGTTTTAACAGAAAGAGAGGTAAGTGCGTAGAAATATGCACTTACCTCTCTTTTTATTCGCTTGACGAATTCTTTAATTTTGCTTAAGAAGATTTTCAATCGCGAGTGGCTCAGGTGTTACGAAGAGCGTCTGCTGATTTGTGTAAATGACAAAACCAGGTTTCGCACCAGATGGTTTTTTAACAAAACGCCTCTCAGTATAGTCTACCGGAACACTTGAAGAATTCCGGGCTTTACTGAAATATGCCGCTAAGTTAGCTGCGCTTACAATTTCGGCTTCTGTTGGTGTTGACAAAGAAGTTTTGAGAATAACATGTGAACCTGGAAATCCTTTCGTATGAAACCAAAGATCATGAGGCTTGGCAATGGTAAATGTTACAAAGTCGTTCTGCCTGTTATTTTTACCTACATAAACTATGGTATCCAGAGAAAGTGATATTGATAGAGGTGATGATTTTGGCAGAGATGCCTTGTTTTTACCTTTTTTGTTTTCAGAAATAATCCCTTCAGAAAGTAATTCTTGCTTGATTTCAGCAACCTCTGTTTTATTTGTTGCTATTTGCAGAGATGAGTCAAGAGACTGGAGATATTGAAGTAAATCCTTAGTTTCTTGTTTTTGGTTATTGATTTCTTGGATAGCACGTTTATATTTGTTGTAGCGCTTATAGTAAACTTGGGCATTTTCTATAGGAGTCAGGAGTGGAGAAAGTTCTATTTCTATTTTTTCATTGGTATATATGTTATTGAAAGTGCAGTTGGTTATGCCTTTATTTATCAAATAAATGTTAGACATCAGAGTGTCAGCAATAATTTTTTGAGATTCCGCATTCTCAGCTGTCTTTAAATCTGATTCTAGTGCGGTTAATTTTTTCTCCGTTCGTACAATCGTGCCAGAAATAGCCTTCTGTAAAACATCTTTCTCGGGAGTTTGAATAGGAATTAATTTTGCCGCAAAGTTGATAGCTGTAGTTAAATTAGGGAATGCTTTAATTAGATATTTTGTTTCATCGAGATGTAAGGGCTTCGCAAGAACAATTGTGTTCATTCGGTTTGTCTGTGTCAGGATACCATAAACAGGTAATTCATTATCAATATGCTCTTTTACAGTATTTTGCATATAAGTCAATTCTTCCATGAAACGATCTTTTTTTTCGATAGGAAGGCTGATAGTATCAAGTGTTATATCGCTTCTATACAAAATTTCCGAAGCGGTAAATTTGCCTATACCAGTTGTTGCTGATATCAAACTTTGTAAGAAGTTTTTGGCGGGGTGTTTGATAATAGATTCAATTATATCAGCAGGGTCAGCATAAATGAAAGATAAACCATTTTGTTCAGGAGGTGTTTTATAAACCAGATTTGGCAGGATTTGTCTAAAACTGGACATGCTTTTATTTACATGTTTGAGAGCATCAAATATAATTTCATTTTCGGTAAATATTATATTGCTGTTTCTGCCTGTTAATTCAAAAATCAACTTCTTGGTTATTATTTGTTTAGCGGGACCGATTGTATCAATTTCTATGTTGATTATACGATCCAAACCCGATTGTTCAATTTTACTTATGCGGCCGTCTTCCAGATGTTTTCTTAGTAACATACATAAGGCAGGTGGTTTGTCTGGGTTTTCAGGGTTATTGTCAGTTAAATATAGTAATGGTGAATCACCGCTGAAGTCAGCGAGGAGAGACAGTGTATCCTTGCCATTTCTTACAACGAGCAGAAGAGATGCTGCTGTCGGCATGAATATTTTGGCAATTTTTCCGCCAATCAGAGCCGTTTGAAGATTTTTTGTAAGTATATGGAGGGTAATGCCCTCTAAATTCATGAATAAACACCTTCGTTCTGTCCAAAATGTTTCAATAAAATTTGCGTCAATTTGATTGATATTATATAATTACATGATAAAGTTCTATTTATAACAATCTTAGTATAATGTGTTGTTTATAATTGGTCAAACTTATCTAAGGATAAAGATGTTTGCTCAAACGACAAATTCTTTTTGATAAGGTGGAGACACTATGAAAACATTTATTACTGTGTGTTGCTTATTATTAACGTTCTGCCATTCGGCTTTTGCGATGATTGGCATAAGTGATCAGATGATTGGCGGAGCCCAGGAATATGGCAGAAGCAAGATAGCTTCCCCGGTGAATGAATTGCAAAAACCCTGGACGGTTTATGAGGCTCTGAAAGAAAACATTTATGCAGATACTGAAAGGGTTATCATCTATACTCCATATCTGATAGTTGCTATGGACGCTCAAAATAAAGCCAAGGCTTTTGAAGAAATCAAACTGGAAGATAGCAGAAATTTAGCTTCTGGTTATGAACAAGCGCTTGTAATCGGAGCAATAATTGATGCCCCGGAAAAGATTACACCTGATAATTTACAAGTAGCTATTTTACAAGGTGATAAAAATCTACTGCCTTATTATAGTGAGTTGGTCACCTCGTCTTCGACTGAAAAAGTTATTGAAAAAACAGCTGCGCAAGATACAAGCAATAACGGTGTTAAACCAGTGGAAGATAAGATGCCTGTACCTTCTGATAAGGAAAAAACAGAACAGGCTGCCTTAACAGACAAAATTAACATAAAGATGCCTGTTTGGAACATGCAATATTATTTCTATTTTGATGTTTCACAAATTAATACAACGTTACCCATGATACTTAAAATCGATGACAGACTGGCTGGAGAACGAGAATTCAGATTTCATCTGGGTAATATGAACTGATTGAATAAACACAACTGACGGGAGGATTTAGATTGCTAAAGAGTATGACGGGCTTTGGACGTGGAGAGTATAACGATGAAAATTTATCTTTTGTGATTGAAATGAAGACAGTCAATCATCGTTATAATGAAGTAGCAATCAGGTTGCCAAGGTTTTTGAACGCATTAGAAGATAAAATTCGCAAA
Source organism: Acholeplasmataceae bacterium (assembly GCA_012517145.1). Taxonomy (GTDB): domain Bacteria; phylum Bacillota; class Negativicutes; order Acidaminococcales; family Acidaminococcaceae; genus RZYP01. The sequence goes on along the minus strand of JAAYVM010000194.1, from coordinate 4,635 downwards.
ACAATTTTGGGTACTGTCAGCCGCGGGCGTGTTGATGTATTTATAATCGCTGATTACAACAGTACAGAAGGATGTAGAGTAAAGGTTGACAAGGCGCTTGCGCTTGCTTACCATGATGCTTTGAGAGAGGTTTGCGTAGCAGTTGGTTACCCCGATACAAAACTTTTGGAACAGGCTGAAATATTGTACATTTCACGTTGCCCAGAGGTTATATCGGCAAAAGAAGGATATTTTGACGTAGAGACATTATGGCCGAAGATTCTCAGCGCAATTGAAGCTGCTTTGACTAACTTAGTTGCAATGAGAACTTCAGAGGGCTCTAATATTCAAAGCGATCTTGTTTCTCGTGCTGATCTGATAACTGAGAAATTGAAGATTGTCGAAGAAAGAGCACCACAGGTTGTACTTGAGTACGATAAAAGACTTGGTGAGCGCATTAATGATCTTCTGAAAGACTTTGGGCAGGAAGTTGAACCAGAAAGACTTATCCAGGAAGTTGCTATTTTTTCTGATCGCGTGAATATAACAGAGGAAATTGTTCGCTTGAAAAGTCATATTAAACAGTTCAAAGCGATGGTCAATAGTGAGCAGCCGGTAGGACGTAAGATGGACTTTTTGATTCAGGAGTTCAACAGAGAAGCTAATACCATTGCTTCAAAAGCCAATGATTTTACTATTACGCAGGTGGTTGTCGAAATAAAAGGCGAAATAGAAAAAATAAGAGAACAAGTTCAGAATATTGAATGATTCGGAAAGGGTGAGCATATGGATATGAAGTTGATAAATATAGGTTTTGGAAATATTGTAGCCGCACACCGAATCATCGCGATTATCGGTCCGGAATCTGCTCCAATTAAGCGCATCATTCAGGAAGGTAAGGAACGCGGCGTTGTTATTGATGCTACCTATGGACGAAGAACTCGCGCAGTTCTGATTGTTGACAGCGGCCATATTATTTTATCTGCTATACAACCTGAAACAATTGCTAATAGGCTGTATCAGGCTGGCGCAGAAGAACAAGAAGATACAGTACAGGGGGAGGATGAAGAATGAAGCCGAAAGGAGTTCTCTTGGTTTTATCAGGACCCTCTGGTGCTGGCAAAGGTACAATTTGCCACAAATTACGAGAAAAGCGCAATGATCTTTCTTACTCCGTTTCAGCTACAACTCGGTCTCCACGTAAGGGAGAAGTCGATGGTAAAGATTATTTTTTTATCACAATTGATCGCTTCAAAGAAATGATAGCTAATGATGAAATGTTGGAATATGCGGAAATATACGGTAATTATTACGGGACGCCAAAGCCTTATGTAATGAACATTCTTGACCAGGGAAAAGATGTTGTGCTTGAAATAGATCCGCAAGGAGCTCTTCAAATTAAAAAACATTTTCCTGATGCTATTTTTGTATTTATAGTACCGCCTTCCCTTGATGAATTAACTAAACGTATTTATAACCGTGGTACTGATTCTGAAGAAGTGATAAAACGCAGGTTAAGTGCAGCAACATCCGAACTTGAATATGCCTCGAAATATGATTATATAATAGTAAACGACGAAGTTGAGAAGGCCACAAATAAGGTTAGTAATATTATTGACGCAGAACGCAATCGGGCTGTGAGAACATTTTTTATTGTAAATGAAATTTGCCAAAATGGCACATGCGAGGAGTAGTGAATAATTATGTCTATGGTTGAACCTTCAATTGATTATTTGGCAGAAAAAGTAGATAGCAAATATACATTAGTAATTCTTAGTGCTAAACGCGCCAGAGAATTGCTGAGTGGTGCTCAAAGCTTGGTGGAATGTAAATCTAATAAGGCAGTTACAATTGCTTTAGAAGAAATTGCCAGTGATAAAATAACTTACGAGCGTACAAAAACTGGTATTAAGTAGGGGGAACTCAGAGTGCTGAAGGGTAAGAAAATTGTTCTTGGAGTAACTGGCGGTATTGCTGTATATAAAGCTGTTGATTTGGTAAGCAAATTGCGCAAAGAAGGTGCTGAAGTGCGTGTCGTAATGACGGAGTCAGCTGCAAAATTTGTCACACCTCTTACCTTCAAGGAAATTAGTGGCAATGCCGTTGCTGTCAGTATGTGGGCAGAGGCTCAGGAGTTTAATGTTGAACATATTGCTCTGGCTGACTGGGCCGACTTTATGGTAGTTGCTCCTGCAACAGCCAATATTTTAGCGAAAGCTGCTAATGGAATTGCTGATGACTTGTTATCTACTGTCCTATTAGCATCTAAAACTCCGATAATTCTTTGTCCTGCTATGAATTGTCAGATGTACGATAATCCTATAACCCAAAATAATTTGAAAAAATTGGCAGATTATGGCTTTATTATAATGCAGCCGGGAACAGGTCGTTTAGCTTGTGGTACATCTGGTAAAGGACGTTTGCCGGAGCCTGCTGAAATTATTGCCTTTACTAAGAACTTCATTGCCCATAAAGAAGGTGACTTACAAGGTCTGAAAATTTTGGTAACAGCCGCTGGAACTCGCGAACCGATAGACCCTGTTCGCTTTGTAGGCAATCGGTCCAGTGGAAAAATGGGTTATGCAGTAGCGCAGGTAGCTTCTGAACGTGGCGCAGATGTAGTTTTGGTTTCAGGGCCTTCATCGTTAATCCCCCCTGCTAATGTAGAAGTTGTAAATGTTGAAACTACACGTGAAATGATGAATGCTGTTTTAGCTAAATATGATGATATGGATATAGTCATAAAAGCTGCAGCTGTTGCTGATTACTGTCCGCATGAAGTTGCTGAACAAAAAATTAAAAAAGCAACTGATGATGCTTTAAAAATTGTTCTAGACAAGAATCCTGATATTTTAAAAAAATTAGGAGAGTTGAAGACCAAACAATTTTTAGTTGGTTTTGCTGCTGAAACCCAGAATTTATTGTCAAATGCCGCTGAGAAAATTAAAAAGAAAAATCTTGATATGATTGTAGCTAATGATGTAACCGTAGCCGGAGCCGGTTTTAACTGTGATACCAATGTGGTGAAATTTCTTTTCCCTAATGGTGAAGTTAAGAGCCTTGAAAAAATGTCCAAACTTGAAGTTGCTCAGGCCTTATTAAACGAGGTTAAAGCTGCAAGAAATAAATAACTTGTTATTTTCAATTTTATAGTTTATAATGATGCCTGTAATTTAATATGGACTCATCAAGAGATAGTGGAGGGAATGGCCCGATGAAGCTGCAGCAACCATTGGTTTAGCCAAAACGGTGCTAAGTCCTGCAATGAAAATTGTGAGATGGGAAGAAAATAGTTTTAAAACTTGACGCTCTCATTTTTGAGGGCGTTTTTATTAGTTCCAGAATCAGAAGGGAGAAATAAATGAAAAAATTATTCACATCAGAATCTGTGACCGAAGGACATCCAGATAAGATCGCAGATCAAATTTCTGACGCGATATTGGATGCAGTGCTTGAACAAGACCCAATGGCTCGTGTTGCCTGTGAGACGCTTGTTGCTACAGGTCAGGTGCACATAGTTGGTGAAATTACGACAAATTGTTATGTCGATATCCCGAAAATAGCAAGAGAAACTATTGTCGAAATTGGGTATGACCGCGCTAAGTATGGGTTTGACGGCTACACCTGCGGCGTGTTGACTTCCATAGATGAACAGTCAGCAGACATTGCTCTCGGTGTGGACAAAGCATTGGAAGCAAAAGCTGGCGAATCTGAAGAAGATAGTTCTGTCGGTGCTGGTGATCAGGGCATGATGTTTGGCTATGCAACGAATGAAACAGAAGAGTATATGCCGCTTCCTATCTCATTAGCACATAGATTGGCACGTCAACTTGCGAAAGTTCGCAAAGATAAGACGTTGGATTATTTGCGACCGGATGGTAAGACGCAGGTTACTGTTGAGTATGAAGATGGTAAGCCAGTTCGCGTGGATACAATTGTAATATCTACCCAGCACAGTCCTGAAGTATCTAAAGCTCAGATTGAAAAAGACATTAAAGAGTATGTAATAGAACCGATTGTTCCAGCAGAGATGCTTGATAATCAAACAAAATATTATATAAATCCAACCGGACGCTTCGTTATAGGGGGTCCTCAGGGAGATTCTGGGTTAACCGGTAGAAAAATTATTGTCGATACTTATGGTGGTATGGCACGTCATGGCGGCGGTGCATTCTCTGGTAAGGATCCAACAAAAGTTGATAGAAGTGCTGCATATGCAGCCCGCTATGTTGCTAAAAACATAGTGGCCGCAGGTTTGGCAGATAAATGCGAAATTCAATTGGCATATGCCATAGGCGTTGCTAAACCGGTTTCTATTTCAGTTGAGACCTTTGGCACCGGTAAAGTCAGTGATGAAAAGATTATTGAGCTTATCAAGAAGAACTTTACCTTGAGCCCAGCCGGGATTATCAATTCATTGAATTTGCGCAGACCAATTTATAAGCAGACTGCTGCTTATGGACATATGGGACGAACTGATATTGATTTGCCATGGGAACATCTTGATAAAGTAGAAACTCTGCGACAGCAGGCAAATTTATAAGCAGGATTTTTATCTATTGCAACGAAATAAGGTTTATGGCTAAAAGCAGGGACTATTTTAGTCCTTGCTTTGCTTTTTATTGGTGCGAGGTGTGAAATATGAAATGCGCAGAT